>OMWS01000004.1 GCA_900314825.1 uncultured Veillonellaceae bacterium
AAGCATACTTCCCAGCCATGTTGCTGGATGCAGCGAAAGCAGCCGCCTGATTCACTATAAAATCATCGGATTTTTGTCTTGACAAGCGTGCCATTATAGTCATCGATCCCGACTGCAAATACTCGGACAAGGGCTATCTTCCTGACTGGGCGTTCATGGAGGCATATATCAACAGTCTTCCGTATTCGGACAAGATTAAGGAATGAGCATGAATTTTCCGCAGCAGAGATGCCGGGCAGTTTTCTTTGTGGCATACGTTCTCTGCAAGTTTGACGAACTTGACAAACATTTCGGTTTAGGTGTATAGTCTCTGTATTGTTATTGTTTGATAGTTTGAAAGGAGGGTGATCGTCATGAAACGGAATCAGAAGCGACAGTCGTCGCAGAATTATCGTTATCGTTCGGGGGAGCCGATCACCCTGCTTTTTGCTTGGTAGGAGAATGCCAGGTATTGTCATGGTGGTCTGTTCCTCTGTGGTTCGGCGCGGTTGCGCGGGAAGGCAGAGGATTTTTTGTGTCCAATTTTTTCGTACAGATCAGTTCCGGCCATGGGCCGGCGGAGTGTGAGCGCGGCGTATGGCTTTTGGCGCGGGCGCTCCTCAGGGAGTTTCCGGAGCTCTCGGTGAAGGCGGAGCGCACGGGGCGCTGGCCGCAGACGGCGAGCTCGGTGACGCTTGTCGGGAATGGCGATTATCGTGCGCTGGCGGGGACGGTCGAGTGGATCGCAAAGAGCCCATTCCGCCCGCATCATCGGCGGCGAAATTGGTTTCTTGATGTCACGGTGCTGCCGGAGATGCAGCCGATCCCGGATGCTCCAGAGTATGCTGTCGCCTATTTTCACTGTGGCGGCAATGGCGGGCAGAATGTCAACAAGGTCGAGACGGGCGTGCGCTTGACGCATATGCCGACGGGGCTCACGGTGACGGCGACGGAGGAGCGCACGCAGCAGGCGAACCGCCGCCATGCACTGGCGAAACTCCAAGCGCTGTTGGCCGAGGGGCGGCAGGCGCAGCAGCGCCAGCAGGACGAACGGCTTTGGAGGAGCCATCAGCGGCTCGAGCGCGGGAATCCCATCCGCGTATATGAAGGAGCCGCATTTACACGCAAGAAATGAAAGGATATCACATGATTACCATCAAGGGAACGTATAACGAAGCGATTGTCTATGCGGACAGTCTCGAAGCATCGGCCGAGGGCTTGCTGAAGGCCGTTTGCGATGCGGAGTATCTCAAGGACTGCAAGATCCGCATCATGCCGGATGTCCATGCGGGCAAGGGCTGCACGATCGGCACGACGATGACGATCCAGGACAAGGTCGTGCCGAATATGGTCGGCGTTGATATCGGCTGCGGCATGGAGACCGTGAAGCTCAAGGACAAGCGCATCGACTTCACGAAGCTTGACAGCGTGATCCGCAAGTTTGTGCCGTGCGGAAGCATGATCCGCGAGGCGGGAAAAGAACACACCTTCGCACAGGACATCGATCTCACGCAGCTGCGCTGTGAGGGCTGCGGTATCGCGCGTGCGTATCGCAGCATCGGCACGCTGGGCGGCGGTAATCATTTCATCGAAGTGGACAAGGACGATGATGGTGCGCTGTATCTCGTCATCCATTCCGGCAGCCGCCATCTCGGCGTCGAGGTCGCGGAGTATTATCAGCAGGCAGGTTATGAGGCGCTCGTCGGGGCGGACAAGGCGAGCTTGCAAGCATTGATTGCGCAGCTGAAAGCGGAGGGGCGCGAGCAGGAGATCGCCGCGGCGATGAAGGAGCGCAAGACAGCCATCCGTACGCAGGAGATTCCAAAGGAATTGGCGTATGTGTCCGGGCAGTTGTTCGATGATTACATCCATGACATGAAGCTCACGCAGCAGTTTGCGATGCTGAACCGCAAGGCGATGGCGCAGACGATCCTCAAGCACATGAAGCTCAAGCCCATCGAGTCGTTTACGACGATCCACAACTACATCGACACGGACGCGATGATCCTCCGAAAGGGCGCGGTCTCTGCGCGCAAAGGTGAAAAGCTTTTGATTCCCATCAATATGCGCGATGGCAGCCTCATCTGCGTCGGCAAAGGCAATGACGATTGGAATCAGTCCGCGCCGCATGGCGCCGGCCGGCTCATGAGCCGCAAGGAAGCGAAGAACACGATTCCGATGAAGGAGTACAAAGCGGCGATGAAGGGCATCTTCACGACGTGCGTCAGCAAGAGCACAGTCGATGAAGCGCCGATGGCGTACAAGTCCATGGACGACATCGTGCAGCATATCGAGCCGACGGCGGAGATCGCGAAAGTGATCCAGCCCGTGTATAATTTCAAAGCAGAAGAATAAAAGAACGGTTGTGTTTGCAATTTCGGAAAGGGCAACGTTGTTTGTGATTCGTATATCTTTCGGAAGGAATATGAATCTAGTTCATGCGTTACCCTCTCCGCCCCTTCGGGGCACCTCCCCCAAGGGGGGGAGGCGTAAGAAATTGCTGACACAACGTTTTTTTTCTGCCATTGTCAACGCTGTTTCTCGTTTGCCTTTACGGTTTGTCTGTCGTATAATGTTTTCCGTAAATTGTTGGAAGGAACGATGTCGATGGCTTTGATAGAAATCGAACACTTGTCGCATGCCTACCCGATGGGCGAAGGCGGGCAGCATGTCGCGCTCGAGGATGTGTCGCTCGCGATCGAGGCAGGCGAGTTCGTCGCCGTGCTCGGGTCGAACGGCTCGGGCAAGTCGACGCTTGCGAAGCATCTCGATGCGTTGCTGTTGCCGACGAATGGCACGTGCCGCATTGATGGCATGGATACGAAGAATGCGGATCAGGTCTGGCGCATCCGTCAGAAGGTCGGCATGGTGTTCCAGAATCCTGACAATCAGCTCATTGCGGCCGTCGTCGAAGATGATGTCGCGTTCGGCCCGGAAAATCTCGGCGTGAAGCCTTGCGAGATCCGGCAGCGCGTCGATGAGGCGCTCGCAGCGGTCGGCATGACAAAATTCCGCACGTTTGCGCCGCACCTGCTTTCGGGCGGGCAAAAGCAGCGCATTGCCATTGCAGGCGCGCTGGCGATGCAGACGGAGTGTCTCGTGTTCGACGAGGCAACGGCGATGCTCGATCCGGAAGGACGTGCAGAGATTCTTTCGATTGTCAAAAAGCTGCATGATGAGCAGCACATCACGATTGTCTACATCACGCATTTCATGGAAGAGGCGGCGGCGGCCGATCGCGTGATCGTGCTCGATCATGGGCGTCTGGCGATGGACGGCACGCCGCGCGAGGTGTTCGCACGGGCGGACGAATTGCAGGAGCTCGGACTCGATGTCCCATTGTCGGTGGAACTCGGCGCGAAACTGCGCAATGACGGCCTCGCCATCCCACAGGAGATTGTCACGGAAGACGATCTTGTGCAGGCGCTAGCGTCGCTTGTTCCGTCCCATCAGAGGAATGCTGCCAATGACGAACGTCGTGCGGGCGTTCAACGTTCTATGAATGAGAAGAGTGATGCGAAGGGAGGCGTGCCGGTTGCCGATTGAACTCAAGGACATCAGCTATACATATATGCCAGGCACGCCGTATGAACGCAAGGCCTTGCAGAACGTTTCGTTGACGATTGCGGATGGCACGTTTGTCGCGATTGCCGGGCACACGGGCTCGGGCAAGTCGACACTGCTGCAACATTTGAATGGTCTCTTGACGCCGACGACGGGACAGGTGCTCGTCGATGGTGTGGATTTGTCGCCGAAAAAGAAATCCGAGAAGCCCGCCGCCCTCGCGGCGCGGCGTAACGTCGGCATGGTGTTCCAGTATGCGGAAAACCAGCTGTTCGAGGAAACGATTTACGATGATATCGCGTTCGGCCCGCGCAATTTTGGCTGCGATGAAACGGAAATCGATGCACGCGTTCATTCGTCAATGGAACTCGTGAACCTTGATTTCGACAAATACAAAGATCGCTCGCCTTTCCAACTGTCGGGCGGTCAGATGCGGCGCGTGGCGCTCGCGGGCGTGCTGGCGCTCCGACCGAAATATCTCGTGCTCGATGAGCCGACAGCAGGCCTCGATCCGAAAGGGCGCAAGGCGCTCCTCTCGACGATTCGCGAGTTGCACAAGAAATCGGGGACAACGATCATTTTCGTCTCGCATAATATGGATGATATTTTTGCGCTGGCGGATGATGTTGTTGTCATGAAGCAAGGCGAAATGCTACTGCACGGCGCGCCTGCCGAGGTGTTTCCCCAGACGGAGCAGATTGCCGAGGCAGGATTGCGTCAGCCGCAATTGATGGAACTCTTGTCGCGTATTCGCGCGGCAGGCGTCCCTCTTCCCAAACAAGCGTTGCTGGCTCGCACGACAATAGAGGCAGCACACGCCGTCGAGCAGGCGTTACGGCAAGCGACGAAAGGAGGGCGGAGCCATGCTGAATAACATCACGATCGGCCAATATTTTCCGGGCAATTCCGTCCTGCACCGCCTCGACCCGCGCTCGAAAATCGCCATCCTGTTTTTCCTCATCGTTGCGATTTTCGTGTTTGACCAGCCGATTGCCTATGGCGTGCTGACGCTCTTGACGTTTGCGTGCATGATGGCCTCCGGCGTGCCGATGAAGACGCAGATCGGCTCGCTGAGGCCGCTGTGGTGGATCATCCTGTTTACGTTCCTTATCCACTTGTTCAGCGGTGAGGGGGAAACGTTATTCAATCTTTGGATACTAACGGCGACATGGGATGGGCTCGTGCGCGGCTTTTTCATTTGCCTTCGTTTGGCGTTGTTACTGCTTCTGTCATCGCTCTTGACGTTCACGACGAGTCCATTGAAATTAACAGATGCCATGGAAGCAATCCTATCGCCGCTCAAGGCCGTCGGCGTGCCGGCGCATGAGCTCGCGATGATGATGACGATCGCGCTGCGCTTCGTGCCGACGCTCATCGAAGAAACGGACAAGATCATGAAAGCGCAGCAGTCACGCGGCGCGGACTTTCTCACGGGCAGCATCTTGCACCGGCTCACAAATGTCGTGCCGATCCTCGTGCCGCTCTTCATTTCGGCATTCCGTCGGGCCGACGACCTCGCCATGGCGATGGAGGCGCGTTGCTATCGCGGCGGCATCGGGCGCACGCAGATGAAGGAATTGCGCTTCGCTTCGCTCGATTATGCGGCGTGGGCTTTGACCGTCGTGCTGCTCGTTGCGCTCGGCGTGCTGGCCTTCGCTGCGCCTGCGGGCGTTATCTGAAAGAACGGATATGAAGAAAGAACACAAAGAACTGATGAAGGCGCGGCGGCGCAACATTGCGCTCACCGTCGCCTATGACGGCACGGCCTACGCGGGCTTCCAGCGGCAGACGCCGCCGATTGTTGCCGTGCAAAACGTGCTTGAAGAAAAGCTGCACGTCATCTTCGGCGATAGCATTGAACTTGCGGCGGCCGGCCGCACAGATGCGGGCGTCCATGCCTATGGGCAGGTCGTGAATTTTTTTACGGACGGCACGATCCCGACGGAGCGCATCGCGCGGGCGGCGAACAGCTTGCTGCCGGACGACATCGTCATTAAGGAAGCGTGGGAGGCCGACCGTGCGTTCTCGGCGCGTCACAGCGCGACATCGAAGACGTACCTCTATCGCATCCAGACGGGCGAGACGCCCGATCCGATGATGGCGCGCTACGCGTGGTACATCCGCCGGCCGCTCGATGTGGCGGCGATGCAGGCGGCGCTCGCTTTGATCCTGGGTACGCATGATTTTTCCGCGTTCCGCGCAGCGGGCGGCGCGCCGATGAGCCCCGTGCGCACGATGTACGAGGCGGAGATTCACCGTGCGGGCACAAACCTTTTGGAATGCCGGATCCACGGCAGCGGCTTCCTTTATCACATGGTACGAAATCTCATCGGAACGCTCGCGAATGTCGGGCTCGGCGTGCTGACCGTGGAAGATTTTGCGCGCATCCTCGCGTCGAAAGACCGGAAAAACGCCAGCGCGACCGCACCGGCGCGGGGGCTGTACTTGTTGGATGTTCGTTACGATGGCGCGCCGTATGTTCAACACGCATTGACGCATTGTGATAAGATAGAGCCATCTTCAAAACAGGCGGTGGATGGAAAATGAAACAGAAATTTGGAATGTTGATGACAGCTGGTGTCATGGTTGGATCGTTGTTCACCATGCCGATGCTTCCTGTACAGGCAGAGGAAGCCATGACGGAGGCAACGAAAGAACCGGATGCGATGACGGGCGCGTTGGCGAATGTTCAAAAAGAATCCTCTGACACGGCAAAAGCGACAACGGATTCGAGTGCAGCGAAAACGGCAGAGCAGGCAACGGACGCGTCGCAGAAAAAGCTGACGCGCACATGGGAAGTGCAGGCAGAGTATCTGGAAGGGCGGTTTTTCCATGACCGCCATATCGATGACTATAACATCCATATCTACCAGAAAAATCGCGAGGTTGATCATGTCGGCGTCTGGTATGGCTTGACGTTGAGCCGTCCCGTTGGCTATACGACGGAGGACAAGATTTATCGTGATTCGGAAGCTGTCGGCCTCGGCCCGTCGATGATGCTGCGCTGGGAGCGGCCGCTTGCGGGGAAGCTCCACGGCAGCATTGACGGCACGGGCTCGCTGCTCTTTTACAACCAGGCGCATCCGGACGATGGACGCGCGTTTGGCTTCCTCTGGCGCATCGGGCCGCGCCTCCTTTATCAGGCGACGGACAAGGATGCTGTGAACCTTGGCTATCTGTTCCACCATTCGTCGAATGGCTTCAAGCATCATAATCCCGGCTACAACGGCGTCGGCTTCTCGCTTGGCTGGACGCATTCGTTTTGATGTATGGCGTCGATGTTGAAAGGGAAGGAGGGGATTCCCATTCCGGAGATTCAAGAACATGACACGGCAGCTGCGAAATCAACCGTTCCATTCGCGCACCTTCACGTCCATACGGAGTTCAGCCTGCTCGATGGCGCGAGCCGCATCCCGGAACTCATCGCGGCGACGAAGGCGGCGGGCATGGACGCCATCGCCATCACAGATCATGGCGCGATGTATGGCGTCATTGATTTTTACAAGGAAGCAAAAGCGCAGGGCGTGAAGCCCGTCATCGGCTGCGAGGTCTACGTCGCGCCGGGCGATCGGAAAGAGCGCATGGAAGTCAATGGCGTGAAGTATTACCATCTGATCTTGCTCGCGGAAAACCAGGAGGGCTATCGCAATCTCGTGAAGCTCGTGTCGTACGCGAACATCGAGGGCTTTTACTACAAGCCGCGCGTCGACCATGAGCTCTTGCGGAAATATCATGAGGGGCTCATTTGCCTCTCGGCCTGCGTCGCCGGTGAGGTGCCACGCGCGCTCATCGCGGGGAACTACGACAAGGCCGACGCGCTCGTGCGCGAGTATATTGACATTTTTGGCAAGGGAAATTATTTCCTCGAAATCCAGAATCACGGCCTGCCCGAAGAACGCAAGGCGAACAAGGGGCTCATCGAGCTCGCGCACAAATATGGCGTCGGCCTCGTCGCGACAAATGACAGCCATTACGTCAAGCGCGAGGACAGCGAGTTCCACGACATCCTGCTCTGCATCCAGATGAGCAAGACCGTCGATGATCCCGAGCGCATGCGGTTCAACAGCGACGATTACTATTTGAAGTCTCCAGAGGAAATGGCCGCGCTGTTCCCCGATTGCCCGGAAGCCATCGAGAACACCGTGAAGATCGCAGAGCGCTGCAACGTGGACTTCGAGTTCGGCCACATCCAGCTGCCGTACTATCCGATCCCCGCACCGCACAAGGATGACGAGGCATATCTGCGTTATCTCTGCGCGCAGGCGCTGCCGGAGCGCTATCCGGACGCGGATCAGCATGTGCGTGACCGTCTCGAGCACGAGCTCGGCATCATCCACCGCATGGGGTATGACAGCTATTTCCTCATCGTCTGGGATTTCATCAATTATTCGCGTGAGCATGGCATCGGCGTCGGCCCCGGGCGCGGCTCGGCGGCTGGTTCGATCGTCGCGTATCTCCTCGGCATCACGAACCTTGACCCATTGAAATACGACCTGCTGTTCGAGCGCTTCCTGAACCCGGAGCGCGTGTCCATGCCGGATATCGATGTCGACTTCGACTACATCCAGCGCGGCAAGGTCATCGAGTACGTCAAGGAACGCTATGGCTACGACCATGTCGCGCAGATCGTCACGTTCGGCACGATGGCGGCGAAGGGCGCGATCCGCGATGTCGGCCGCGCGATGAATTTGCCGTATGCGCAGGTGTCGGACGTTGCGAAGCTCGTGCCGAACGAGCTGAAGATGACGCTCGATAAGGCGCTCTCCGAATCGACGGATTTCCGCAAGGCGTACGAGGGCAGCGACGAAGTGCATCGCCTCATCGACATGGCGCGCAAGGTCGAAGGCCTGCCGCGCCACAGCTCGACGCATGCGGCCGGCGTCGTGATCGCGCGCCATCCGCTGACGGATTACGTGCCGGTGTCCATCTCGGATGGCACGCTCGTCACGGAGTATGACAAGGATCACGTCGAAGAGCTCGGCCTGCTGAAGATGGACTTCCTCGGCCTTCGCACGCTGACCGTCATCACGGATTGCATCCAGCACATCAAAAAGAATCGCGGCGAGGATGTCGACATCGAAAAGATTCCCCTCAAAGACGAGCTCACGGCCAAGATGCTCTGCGAGGGCAAGACGGGCGCCGTGTTCCAGATGGAATCCGGCGGCATGACGCAGCTCGTCAAAGACCTTGCGCCGCAGGAATTTGCCGACCTCATCCCGACGGTCGCCCTCTATCGCCCAGGGCCTTTGGGCTCCGGCATGGTCGAGGACTTTATCGCCGGCCGCCACGGGGAAAAGGAAGTCACGTATATGCACCCGCTCCTCGAACCCATCCTCAAAGAGACCTTTGGCGTCGTGCTCTATCAGGAACAGGTCATGCAGATCGTGCAGGTGCTCGCGGGCTTCACGCTCGGGCAGGCCGATCTCCTGCGCCGCGCCATGGGCAAGAAAAAAGCGAAGATCCTGATGGGCCAAAAGCAGAACTTCCTCGATGGCTGCAAGAAGAATGGCATCGAGATGGGCCTTGCGAATACGATCTTCGATTTGCTCACGCATTTCGCCGATTACGGCTTCAACAAGTCGCACAGCGCGGCGTACGCGCTCGTCGCGTGGCAGACGGCGTATCTCAAAGCGCATTATCCGCAGGAATTCATGGCGGCGTTCCTCACGAGCGTCATGGACACGGACAAGGTCGCGGGCTACATCGAGCAATGCCGCCGCATGGGCATCCGCATCCTGCCGCCCGACATCAATGCGAGCGAAGCGTATTTCACGGTCGATGGCCCGGCCATCCGCTTCGGTCTCGCGGCGGTGAAAAATGTCGGCGAGAATGCCTTGAAAGACGTCACGCGCGAACGCACGGAACACGGCCCGTTTACCGACCTCGTTGATTTTTGTGCGCGCGTCGACAATCGCACGCTGTCGAAGCGTGCCGTCGAAAGTCTGATCCGCTGCGGCGCGTTTGATTCGCTCGGCGCGAAGCGCAGCCAGCTGCTCGCCGTGCTCGACAAGGCGATGGGCGAGGCGCAGCGCAAGCAGCGCGACGAACTGAGCGGCCAGCTCGGCCTGTTCGGCGCAGACGTGCTCGATGAAGCGGCCGAGCTCGAGCTGCCGGACATCCCGGAGGCGAGCCGCGACGAGATCCTCGCCTGGGAGAAAGAGACGACGGGCTTTTACATCACAGGCCATCCGCTCGACAAATACAAGGATATCATCGACAACCTCATCACCATCGCCGACATCAAGGCGGGCGCAGAGGCCGGCATCCATGATAAGCAGGTCGTGCGCATCGCAGGCCTCTTCACGGAGATGAAGCGCATCACGACGAAGAAAGGCGAGACGATGTGCTTCGGCACGCTCGAAGATTTCACGGACACGCTTGAGACGATCATTTTCCCGCGCGTGTTTTACGAGCATGTGAACCAGTGCGTCGTCGATGAGGCTGTCGTGCTCCAAGGCCACGTCGATATCCAGGACGATGCGACGAAGCTGCTCGTCGATGACATCTGGGAGCTTGCGACGTATCAGCCGGAGTATTACGTCAAGCTGCCGATGGGAAATGAAGGACAGGCGAAGTACCAGGCGCTCGGCGCGGTCTTCAAGAAATATCACGGCTCGCACGTCGTCTACCTCCAGATGAATGGCCGCTGGCGCAAGACCAGCGAAAATTACTGGCTGCAAGGCGGCGCGGATGTGCGCAAGGCGCTCGTCGACGTGCTCGGCGATGATGCCGTGCATGTCCGGTGACGACTCCCCGCAGCCTTCCCCTTAGGGGAAGGGGGACCGCTTGCGGTGGAAAGGGTCCCTTGCACGGCAAAACAAATTGCACCTATGATGACGCGCCAGTGGGGCTGTTGCATTTACTGGAACGGTTTCATAAGACTGCCAATCGTAACGCTTACAGCAGGCTCTCCCCCTGGGAGAGCTGGCGCGCGTAGCGCGACTGAGAGGGTACGAGGGTGCGATTTGTTTCAAATACAAAGAAGTCTTCAAAGCATCGCGGTTTAACTCAAACGACCTGATGCTTTGAAGACTTCTTGTTTGTTGTTCAGCTATCGCACCCTAGTACCCTTTCCACCGCTAACGCGGTCCCCCTTTCCCAAAGGGAAAGGCTGCTGGTAACTGCAACAGCCCCTTTTTTATTTTCATTGCAAACACACGCCGCGAATGTTAGAATGAATCGTATGCAATCAAAACACGATAAGGATGGAACGTTCCATTGATTTTTCTCAACCTGAAAAAGTTTTTTGCGGCGCTCGTGAGCTCGGCGCTCGTGCTTTCGCTGGCGACGGGCGAGGTGAACGCGGCGCTCGCGGATGACATCATCAAAAAGGCGCCGAAGGAGACGCCGAAAGTCGACGGGCTCGTGCTCGATCCCAATGACGCGCTGCCGAATGTCACGGCGCGCAGCGCGGTCGTGCTCGAGGCGCGGACGGGACGCGTGCTCTATGAGCGCAACATGGACGAGCGGCGTTTCCCCGCGAGCACGACGAAGATCATGACGCTCATCGTTGCGCTCGAACATGGAAACCTCGATGATGTCGTGACAGTCGGCCATCACGCGGCCGGAACGGAAGGCTCGACGCTCTGGCTTGAAGAGGGCGACCGGATCACGCTGCGTGAATTGCTCTACGGCATGATGCTGCATTCCGGCAACGATGCGACCGTCGCGATTGCCGAGCACATCGCAGGCTCTGTGGACAAATTTGCGCGGCTCATGACGGACAAGGCGCACAAGCTTGGCGCGAAGGATACGAATTTCGTCAACGCGAACGGCCTGCCGGACGACGCGCACTACACGACAGCGCACGACATGGCGCTGATTGCAGCGTACGGCTATTCGCTTCCCGAATTCGAGGACATCGTCAGCACGAAAGAAATCTCGTTCCCGTGGGTCAAGGACGACACGCATCGCCTGCGCAATGAAAACCAGATGCTTTGGCTCTACGAGGGCGGCAATGGCGTGAAGACAGGCTACACGGATGCCGCAGGACGCTGCCTCGTCGCAGGTGCAAAGCGCGACGGCATCCAGCTCGTGTCCGTCGTGCTCGACAGCAATTGGATGTGGAATGACTCGATCCTCCTGCTCGATTACGGCTTCAGCAAGATCGACCGCACGACGGTCGTCCGCGAGGGGATGCAGGTCGGCACGGTCGCTGTGACGGGCGGTCGCACGCGGCGCATCGGCGTGCGCGTGAAAGAGACGATCGTCCTGCCGACCGTCGATGGCGCCGCTGGCTACGAGCAACAGGTCGATCTGCCGCGCGATGTCAAAGCGCCCGTGAAGAAAGGCGATGTCGTTGGCACGCTGCGCGTGCTTTACAAAGGAAAAGAGGTCGCGAAGACGGACCTCGCCGCCATGCAGGACGCTGAGCGAAAGTCGTTCTTTTTGACACTCTGGAAAAATATCACGCAGCTCTTTGGCATCCGCACGGGAGGCAGATAATGGAAGAACGTTTGCAGAAAATCCTCGCGCAGGCGGGCGTGGCCTCGCGGCGCAATGCGGAAAAGCTCATCAAGGACGGCCATGTGGCGATTGACGGAACGGTCGTTACGGAACTCGGCACGAAAGTCGAGGCGTCTGCCGTGCGCATCACGGTGGACGGCAAACCCATTCATGCGCCGGAGCGCCTCGTCTATTTCCTGCTGAACAAGCCGAAAGGATATGTCACGACGGTGTCGGACGAGCGCGGGCGGCGGACGGTGATCGACCTCTTGCCTGAAGTCAAGGAACGCATCTATCCCGTCGGGCGGCTCGACAACAACACGGAAGGGTTATTGCTGCTCACGAATGATGGCGCGCTGACGAATGGCCTGCTGCATCCCAAGCAGGAGGTCGACAAGACGTATATCGCTCGCGTGCAGCCCGCGCCGACGCAGGACGCGCTCATCCGCTTGACGGAAGGCGTGCAGCTCGAAGACGGCCTGACGGCGCCGGCGCTCGTACGCGTGCTCGATTCGGATGGTGCGGAAGCGCACGTCGAGATCACGATCCACGAGGGGCGCAACCGCCAGGTGCGCCGGATGTTCGAAGCCGTTGGTTGCGATGTGAAAGCGCTCAAGCGCACGACATTTGCCGGCCTCACGCTCGCAGGCGTGCGGCGCGGCGCGCATCGTCCGCTCACGCAGGCGGAGCTCGTGCAGTTACGCGGTTTGGCAGGGATTACGGAATCACGTTCGATGCAAAATAAAGAGCGTTCCACGCAGCGAGTGAATCAGCGCCCGGAGCAACATTCGGACCAGCGAGGGAAACAACCGCGCCGCCCGCAGGCGAAAAGGAGACGGAAATGAAGCGAGTCCTTGTCGTCGGCGCCGGGCCGGCCGGCATGATGGCGGCCATCACGGCGGCAGAAAATGGCGCGTCCGTCACGCTGCTTGAAAAGATGAAGCGCCCGGGCCGCAAGATGATGATCACGGGCAAGGGACGCTGCAACGTCACGAACGCGGCGGACGTGCCGGAGATCATCCGCCAGTTCAAGGGCAATGGCGCGTTTTTGCACAGCGCGTTTGCCGCGTTTGACAATCAGGACGTCATGCGTTTTTTCGAAGACCAGGGCGTGCCGCTCAAAGTTGAGCGTGGAGGTCGCGTCTTCCCGCAGAGCGATCATGCGTTGGATTGTGTCGACGCGATGGTTCGACGCTTGCACGAATTAGGCGTCACCATCGAGACGGAGACCAGCGTGCGTGAGGTGCTCTTGAGTGACAACCACGTCGCTGGCGTGCGGACGGAAACAGGTGCGGTGTATCGGGGCGAGGCTGTCATCCTCGCCATGGGCGGCGCGTCGTATCCCGGCACGGGCTCCTCGGGCGACGGCTACGCGATGGCTCGGAAGCTAGGGCATACCGTCACGCCGATCCTGCCGTCGCTCGTGCCGCTTGAGACAGAAGAAACGTGGCCAAAAGATGTGCAGGGGCTATCGCTTCGCAACGTGCGTTGCAAACTGCTCGTCGATGGAGAAGAACGACAGAACCTGTTCGGCGAAATGATGTTCACGCATTTCGGCGTGACCGGGCCGATCATCCTGTCGCTGTCAAGGGAAGCGGCACGTGCGCTGTATGAGAAAAAGTTCGTGGAACTGGAGATCGATTTGAAGCCAGCGCTCACGCCGGAAAAACTCGGTGCGCGTATCCTGCGGGATTTTGAGAAATACCAGCGCAAGGAACTCAAGAATGCGCTTGTCGATCTCTTGCCTGGCCGCTTGATTCCCATCGTGATTGATGCGGCCTATCTTGACGAAGAGAAGCCGATTCATCAAGTGACGGCAGAGGAACGGCAACGGCTTGTAGATGCACTGAAACATTTGGTGTTAGCGATAACGAAGACGCGCCCCATCGCCGAGGCTATCGTCACGGCGGGCGGTGTCAGCGTCAAGGAGATCGACCCGCGCACGATGGAATCCAAGCTTGTACCCGGCCTGTATTTTGCCGGCGAGCTCGTCGATGTCGATGCTTTCACGGGCGGCTACAATCTGCAGGCGGCGTTCTCCATGGGCGTTGCGGCCGGCAGCTACAGCGTTTGGAATGATTGAATCCCTTTTTCTACGCCTCCCCCTTTGGGGGAGGTGGCCCCGAAGGGGTCGGAGAGGGTCACGTCGTATCGAGTTTGCAAATAGATTGGAGCTGAATCATAGATATGAAGAAACATATCGCCCCGCTCACCCAGGGACTGACCGGGCGGCTGCGGATTCCGGGCGACAAGTCCGTGTCGCATCGCAGCGTCATGTTCTCCGCGCTCGGGAGCACGCCCGTGCGTATCACGAATTTCCTGCATGCGGCCGACTGCCTGTCGACCGTCGCCTGCATGAAGGCACTTGGTGCAGACGTTCAAATGGTGAATGACACGGAACTCATCGTGACAGGTCATGGCTTGCACGGCCTGCAGGAACCCGCGTGCATCCTTGATGCCGGCAATTCCGGCACGACGCTGCGCCTTTTGATGGGGCTTCTCGCGCCGCAGCCGTTCCTTGCGACGTTCACGGGCGACGCGTCGCTGTCGAAACGTCCGATGGGTCGCGTGATCAAGCCTTTGTCGCAGATGGGCGCGAAGATTGTCGGGCGCAAGGACAACACGTTGCTTCCCATTACGGTTTGCAACCCAGGCAAAAAATTGCACGGCATGACGTATGAGAGTCCCGTGGCAAGCGCGCAGGTGAAATCGGCGATTTTGCTCGCTGGTATGTTCGCGGACGCGCCGACGACCGTCGTCGAGCCCGTGACGTCGCGCGATCATACGGAAAAGATGCTGGCCGCGTTCGGCGTGCCGACAGAGAAAAAGGGAACGGCGGTCACGATCTGCCCCGTCGCGGATGATGCATACGTTGCGCCGGCGTCCATCGAAGTGCCGGGCGACATCAGCTCGGCAGCGTACTGGCTCGTGCTCGCGTCGCTCGTGCCGGGCAGCCGATTGGTTCTTGAAAACGTTGGCACGAACATCACGCGCACGGGCATTCTCGATGTGCTTGAGGCCATGGGCGCGAACATCGTCCGCGAGAACGTGCGCACGAGCGGCGGCGAGGACGCGGCCGACCTCGTGATCACGGCGGCGAAGCTGCACGGCACGACGTTTGGCAAAGATCTGATGCCGCGCCTCATCGACGAAATCCCGGCGATTGCTGTCGCGGCGCTCTTCGCCGAGGGCGACACGGTCATCACGGGCGCGGGCGAGCTGCGCGTGAAGGAGACGGATCGCCTGCAGGCCATCGCGGACGAGTGGAACAAAGTCGCACCCGGCAGCGTCGAAGCGGGAGAGGACAGCCTCGTCATCCACGGCGGCACGCCCGTGCAGTGCGCGGAGGCCCGGAGCTACGACGACCATCGCATGGCGATGTCGCTCGCGATCCTCGGCGCGGCAGGGCAGGGCGTCATCATCGACCGCCCGGACTGCGTGAATATCTCGTACCCCGTATTTTATGATACGTTCCAGTCCTTTATGGGCTGACGTGAAATTATTTTTCAGGAGGAACATATCGCATGAGTTCATTAGGCGAGGAAGCAAAAGACTGGATCATTTCCATTGTCGTGGCCGTCGTGCTGGCCTTCCTCATCCGCCAGTTCATCGTGGAGCTCTACATCGTCGACGGCCCGTCCATGCGGCCGACGCTGCAATCCCAGGAGCGCCTCGTCGTCAACAAGTTCATCTACAGCCTGCGCGCGCCGGAAAAAGGCGAGATCCTCGTCTTCAAATATCCGCGCGACCAATCGCGCGACTTCATCAAGCGCGTCATCGCGACGCCGGGCGATACGATCGAGATCAAGGACGGCCGCGTCTACGTCAACGACCAGATGCTGAATGAAGGCTACATCCTCGAGAAGACGCGCAGCGAATACCCGAAAGCCACGGTGCCGGACGGCACGGTCTTCGTCATGGGCGACAACCGCAACAATTCGGAAGACAGCCGCTTCGCTGACGTCGGCTTCGTGCCGTACAGCCTCATCAAGGGCAAGGCTATACTCGTCTTCTGGCCTTTCAGCCAGTTCAAGACGCTTCCGTGACCATGGCGGCGGCATCCGATTTTTATACACAGGATTTATGATAGGATAAAATTTCTATACTTTTCCATTGATTTTTTGTTCTTGGTTTGCTATACTTAGACGTGGAAAAATCATAGGGATTCAGTATACGGAATGCGCTGCTGGATTCGCCGTGATGAAGGGATGCGCTCCCACAAAACAGAGCGTCATCGAGTTCATAAGGAGGTTGCTTAAATCATGAAAGTAACAGTTGTTGGTGCAGGTAACGTCGGTGCTACGGTCGCGAACGTTCTCGCGCAGAAGAACTTCGCCAGCGAAGTCGTGCTCGTCGATATCAAAGAGAGCGTTGCAGAAGGCAAGGCCATGGATATCATGCAGACGGCACACCTCTTAAACTTCGACACGACGGTCACGGGCGTCACGGCGAAGATCGGCGACGAAGAGGGCTACGCTCCGACGGCTGGCTCTGATGTCGTCGTCGTCACGTCCGGCATGCCGCGCAAACCGGGCATGAGCCGTGAAGACCTCATCGGCGTCAACCAGAAGATCGTCAAGAGTGTTGTCGACCAGGCTCTCAAATATTCCCCGGATGCGATCTTCATCATCATCTCGAACCCGATGGACGCCATGACGTTCCTCACGCTCAAAGACAGCAAGCTTCCGCGCAACCGCGTCATCGGCCAGGGCGGCATGCTCGACAGCAGCCGTTTCCGTTATTTCCTCAGCAAGGCGCTCCAGAAGGCTGGCTATCCTGCGACGCCGACGGACATCGACGGCATGGTCATCGGCGGCCACAGCGACAAGACGATGGTGCCGCTGACGAGCGTTGCGACGTATCGCGGCATCCCGGTGAAGCAGCTCCTCACGGACGAGCAGCTCACGGAAGCTGTCGAGTCCACGAAGGTCGGCGGCGCGACGCTGACGAAGCTCCTCGGCACGTCCGCTTGGTACGCTCCGGGCGCAGCTGCTGCTGCCATGGTTGAAGCTATCGCTCTCGATGCGAAGAAGCTCATCCCGTGCTGCGTCTATCTCGATGGCGAGTATGGCGAGAAAGACCTCTGCATCGGCGTGCCGGTCCTCCTCGGCAAGGACGGCGTCGAGAAGATTGTCGAGTACAAGCTCGATGGCGATGAGAAAGCGAAATTCGACGAGTCCGTCCAGGCGGCTCGCAACACGAACGCGAAACTCAACGTTCTCTGATTTTAGTTCGCTCTGCTGATATATGTATCAGCTTCTTCCTAGAAGCCTCCCTCTATTTCAGGGAGGCTTCTTTTATGTGAATGGATATATGAATGGAAGGAGGACGCACATGACAGATGAAGATTTCATGCGCGCGGCGCTCTCTGAGGCGCAGGCCGCCTATGACATCGGCGAAGTGCCGATCGGCGCCGTGCTCGTCGACGCGGCGGGACACATCGTCGCGCGCGGCCACAATCTGCGCGAGACAGCACACGACGCAACAGCGCACGCCGAGATGATCGCGATCCGCGCGGCCTGCGAAGCGCTCGGCCGCTGGCGGCTCTCCGGCCTCACGCTCTACGTGACGATCGAGCCGTGCCCGATGTGCGCCGGCGCCATCGTCATGAGCCGTGTCGACCGCGTCGTCTACGGCAGCACGGACGCGAAAGCCGGTGCCTGCGAGTCGCTCTTCAACATCCCGGGGCATCCGGCGCTCAATCATGCCCCCGCCATGACGGCCGGCGTGCTGCAAGAGGAATGCGCCGGCATCATGAAGCGCTTTTTCCGCGAGCGGCGGGCGCAGCGGGTACGGGAGAAAAAAGCGATGGACACACCTTGACGCACTTTTTCGCAGTCGATATAATGAAACAAGAAGGAATCGGAGACAAGGAAGTCCGTCGCTTTCCATGGATTGCAGGTGACAGGGAATGATAAGGGATCGCAAGGCGCCGCCCATCGAGCCGGAGACGGATCCGAACGCGGAGAAGAAAGCCGTCGCGCTGAAGTATGACCAAGCGCGCGACCACGCGCCGCGCGTGACGGCGAAAGGGCGCGGCTACGTCGCGGAGAACATCCTCGCGGCCGCGCAGAAGCATGCCGTTCCGCTCTACCAGAACAAGACGCTCGTCAATATGCTCATGGCGCTCGAGCTTGACCGCGAGATCCCGCCGGAGCTCTATCGCTCGATCGCCGAGGTCATGGCCTATGTCTACCGCATGGATCGCGAGCGCGGCGAGCGGATGAAGGAGACGCCGTGATGTCTACGAGGAAAAAGGTGCTCGGCAAGGCGGGCGAAGATGAAGCGGCTGCCTTCCTCCAGCGCAAAGGCTACACGATCGCGGCGCGGAATTATCGCACGAAGGTCGGCGAGCTTGACATCATCGCGTGGGAAAATCCGCAGACGCTCGTGTTCGTCGAAGTGAAGACGCGCACGGGCCTGCAATTCGGCAAGCCGGCCGAAGCTGTGAATTTTTACAAGCAGAAGAATATCATCCGCACGGCGCAGTGGTATCTCATGGAGAAACACCTGACAGAAACGTATTGCCGCTTCGACGTCATCGAGGTGTATGCGATGACGGGCGGCACTTGGGAGTGCCGTCAGATCGAGGGCGCCTTCGAGGCGTAAATTGGCTGTTGAAGTTTTCATATACTACGCCTCCCCCTTTGGGGGAGGTGCCCCGAAGGGGCGGAGAGGGTAATGCCGTAACAAATCCAGCGATTCTATCGTTCGAATCGTGAATATCCAAACGGCGTTACCCTCTCAGTCGCCCTGCGGGCGCCAGCTCCCCCAAAGGGGGAGCCTAAAGTAAGAGAGAAATATCGGAAGGGAGGAGTTCCCTTGTTCGCAAAATCATATGGCGCGACGACGATGGGCGTTGACGGCATCCTTATCGACGTCGAAGTCGATGCCGGTTATGGCATCCCGTCGTTTGATATCGTCGGCCTGCCGGATACGGCGGTGCGCGAGAGCAAGGAACGCGTGCGCACGGCCATCAAGAATTCAGGACTCAAGCTCCAGCAGGAAAAGATCACGGTCAATCTCGCACCGGCGGACATCCGCAAGGACAGCCCGGGCCTCGATCTGCCGATTGCCATCGGCCTTTTGGCCTCGCACAGCCTTTTTCCCTTGAAGCGCATCGAGGGCTGCTTGTTCTCGGCGGAGCTTTCGCTCGAGGGCGAGTGCCGCCCCGTGCGCGGCATCCTGCCGATGACGATTGCGGCGAAGGAGAAGGGGTTTCAGGCTATCTTTGTGGCGAAGGAGAATGCGAATGAGGCCCTTTTGGTGCAAGGCATCCAGGTCTATGCCGTCACGACGCTCGCGGAGCTCGTCACCTTTCTTCGTGGCGAGACACAGCTGACGCCGGCAGAGCCGAAGGCGCAAGAGAAAGCAGCGACGGGCTGGGCGGATGATTTTGCGGACGTGCAAGGGCAATTCGCTGCGAAGCGCGCACTCGAGATCGCGGCGGCCGGCGGCCACAATGTGCTGATGGTCGGTGTGCCGGGCAGCGGCAAGACGATGCTCGCGCGCCGCATGAATTCCATCTTGCCGGCCATGACGCAGGAGGAAGCGCTCGAGGTCACGAAAATCTACAGCATCGCGGGCCTGCTGCCGCATGAGGGCGGTCTCGTGACGGAGCGGCCGTTTCGCGCGCCGCATCACACGACGAGCATGACGGCCATGATCGGCGGCGGCAGCATCCCGCGCCCGGGCGAAGTCACGCTCGCGCATCACGGCGTGCTGTTCCTCGACGAGCTGCCGGAGTTCGGCAAATCGACGCTCGAAGTCCTGCGCCAGCCCTTGGAAGATCGCGAGATCCTCGTGAGCCGCGTGCATGCGTCGCTGCGCTTTCCGTCGTCGTTCATGCTGATCGCGGCGATGAACCCGTGTCCGTGCGGCTACTATGGCGATGAGTCGGGCGGCCATCCCTGCGAGTGCACGGCGAGCGAGATCAAGCGCTATACGCGCAAGATCTCGGGGCCGCTGCTCGACCGCATCGACATCCACATCCGCGTGCCGCGTGTCGAGTACAAGGAGCTTTCCTCGCGGGAAAAAGCCGAGCCGTCGGCGGCCATCCGCGCGCGCGTCGAAGCGGCGCGGGAAATCCAGCACGAGCGTTTGAAAGCGTATGGCATCTTTTCGAATGCGCAGATGAACCACGCCATGATCCAGGAGCTCTGCCCGCTCGAAGCTTCAGCGCAGGCGCTTTTGAAGATGGCGTTCGAGAAGATGAACCTTTCCGCGCGCTCGTATGATCGCATCATCAAGGTCGCGCGCACGATCGCCGACCTCGCGGGCGGCGTTGCCATCGGGCCGAAAGAGGTCGCTGAGGCCATCAAGCTGCGCAACAATGTCGGCTTGAGCCTGGAATGAAACGTTCGGACGTTCCACGAAATATCATAGAGGAGGATCGATTGGGAGAACAAAAAGAAACGCGAGTCAAGACGGCGGACGTGTTCGTCAACATCCCCGTCAAGAGCATCGCACAATCGTTTACGTATCACGTGCCAGACGCACTCGCCCATGTGGGGGTCGGCTGGCGCGTTTTTGTGCCGTTCGGCGGGCGGAAAGTTGAGGGTTTCGTCGTCGCTGTCGCGGAAAAAACAGAGAGCGAGCTGCAGGCGCTCGGCTTTGCTGTGAAGGACATCCTCGCGCTCGTGGATGAAGAAGCGTGGTTCACGCCCGTGCTTTTGCAGGCGGCTGAGTGGCTGGCGTCGTTTTATCTCTGCTCACTCGCGGAAATCATGCGGCTCTTCATGCCGGGCAAGAGCGGGCTCAAGATCACGGTGTCTTACATGGCTGATGAGGCGAAAGAGCAGCACAAGCAACTTGCGCAGCCTTTATACCGTATGCTTTATGAATATGTGGCCGAGAACGGGCCGGTCTCTCGTGCGGCGTTGCGCAAAGCCTTGCCAGAGCTTGAAGAACTTCCTGTTATGCTGGAAAAAATGACGAGTGCACATATTCTGGTGAAGGAATATGCAGCGGAGAAACGGGACAATGCACTCTATGAACGTTATGTCATCTTGCATGAGGCGTTAACGCCAGAACGTGAGAAGGCGTTTTCACGGCGGAAAGCGCAATTGAAGCTCTGGAGTTATCTTTCAGAACATGGCGGAACAACGTCGTTCCATGAACTGGAACGTGCTGGCATGACGGCCGCGACGGTGAAAAAACTGGCGGAAGCGGGCATCGTCGCCATCCGCCGCCGCCGTGTGCTGCGCGACAGCTACGCCGATGGCAAGCGCGGCCATGCGCCGCGCGAATTGACCGCAGAACAACGCACGGTTGTGGAGGCCATCCAGCCGAGTCTTGCGGCAGGGAAATATCACGGCTTCTTGCTCTATGGCGTCACGGGCAGCGGCAAGACGCAGGTCTACATCGAGCTCGCGCGCCTCGTGCGCGCCGCAGGGCGCAAGGTCATCGTGCTCGTGCCGGAGATCGCGCTGACGGGGCAGCTCGTGCGTGCGTTCCAATCGTATTTCGCCGGCGACATCATTGTCATGCACAGCCGCCTGACGCTTGCGGAGCGCAATGACGCCGTGCTGCGCGTACGACGCGGGGAGGCGGGCATCATCATCGGCGCGCGCTCGGCGCTCTTCACGCCAGCCGATGATGTCGGCCTCATCATCCTCGATGAGGAGCAGGACGCGAGCTACAAGCAGGACGAGTCGCCGCGCTACCATGCACGCGTCGTCGCCGAGGAGCTCGCACATCTCCATCAGGCCGTGTTGCTGCTCGGCAGCGCGACGCCTTCGCTTGAGACGTATCATCGCGCGAGGATGGGCGAGCTCACGATGCTCACGATGCAGCACCGCGTCGGCGACATCCCGCTCCCGGAGGTCTCGTGCGTCGACATGCGCCAGGAACTCCGCATGGGAAACCGCCACATCATCTCGCGGCCTCTCGAGGCAATGATCCAGCAGACCATCGCGCAGCACGAGCAGCTTATCATCATGCTGAACCGCCGTGGCTTTTCGACGTTCGTGCTGTGCCGCTCGTGCGGCGAGGTCATCAAATGCCCGGATTGCGGCCTGCCGCTCGTCTATCATGAAACAAAGCGCGGCGACCGGTTTTTGCTCTGCCATCACTGCGACATCCGAAAGCCCGTGCCGGACGTCTGCCCGAAGTGCGGCAGCCGCTACATCAAATACTTTGGCTCCGGTACGGAAAAGCTCGAGCAAGAGCTTCATGCGCTCGTGCCGGCTGCGCGCGTCGTGCGCATGGATCGCGATACGACGGGCGGCAAGTTCGCGCATCAGGACATCTTGACGCGCTTCCGGCGCGGGGAGTACGACATCCTGCTGGGCACGCAGATGGTCGCGAAAGGCCACGACATCCCGAATGTCACGGCGGTCGGCATCATCAGCGCCGATTCCGCGCTCCACCTGCCGGATTTCCGTGCGGCGGAGCGCTGCTTCATGCTCATCACGCAGACGGCGGGCCGCGCCGGCCGCCATACAGCGCACGGCGAACGCGGCCATGTGCTCGTGCAGACGTACAACACGGAGCATTACGCCGTGCAGTGCGGCATCCGGCAGGATTACGAAGGCTTTTACAAAGAGGAAATCGCTTTGCGGCAGGCACTCGGCTATCCGCCGTTCACGCGGCTCGTGAAGCTGCTGTTCCAAAACACGGACGAAACGGCAGCGAGGCAGAACGCGCTTGCATTCGTGCAGGCGTTCCAGCGGCGTTTCCCGCCCGACCCCCATGCGCCGCTCGGGACAGCGCCGACGACGAATGTCGCCATCGGCCCCGCGCCCGCCGTCATCGCAAATTTCCGCGGCACGTACCGCTTTGTCGTGCTCGTCAAAGCCGTGAACCTCGCGGACGTCCAAGCATTCCTGCGCGAGCAGCAATTGCACCTCCGTACAGACGTGGCCATTGACATTGATCCAATTACGACGATGTAACACGAATAGAAAATAGCCAAAGTAGACCAATTCCACATACATCAGTTGCCGAGCATTGCGACCACAGAAGCCTCTTCCTCTGGGAAAAGCAGACGCAAGGCGCTTTAGCGCCTATGCGGTCGCTTTATCCTTTAGGTAGAGGGGGACCGCGAAGCGGTGGAGAGGGTACTAGGATGCGATAGCCAAGCAAAAAATAAGAAGTCCTCGAAGCATCGAGCCGTTTCAACGCGATGCCTTGAAGACTTCTTTTTTTTGTTGTACTGTGAAGTTCAGGATTCCGCTTGCACGGGGACAGGCGCCTGCGTCACGAGGATCTTGTCGATGCGGGCGCGGTCCATTTCGACGACTTCGAACGTGAATTCATTCCATGTCGTCTTTTCACCAGCTTGCGGGATATAGCCGAAGTACGACGTGAGGAAGCCGCCCATCGTCTGGTAGTGGTCGTGATCTTCGTCCGGCAGTTTGTCGATGTCGAAGCGTTCTTTGAAATCGTCGATGGAGTAGAGGCCGTCGATGTACCACGAATGATCGTCGCGCGGCGTGATGGAGAGCGGCTCGCTCTCGACGCTCGTGTGCGATGCGCCGATGATTTCCTGCAAGATGTCATCAAGCGTGATCATGCCGATGACGCCGCCGTACTCGTCGAGCACCATCGCTTCGTGCACGCCCGTGTCGCGGAAGCGCTCGAGCAGGCGGAAGAGCTCCATCGAGCGCGGCACGAACATCGGCTTCCGGAGATATTGCGAGAGCTCGAGCGACTTGTGCGCGAGAGCGGCGTTCAAGAGATCTTTCGCGTAGAGGATGCCGGAAAAATCATCGAGGTTTTCGCGGCCGACGAGGAAGATTTCCTGCGGCGTCTGGCGGATGACGCGCAGATTGTGACGCAGGCTGTCCGAGAGGTCGAGCCAGATCATCTGCGTGCGCGGCGTCATGAGCGCGTAAGCCGTCTGGTCGCTGAGGTGGAACACGCGGTCGACCATGTCCTGCTCCGTTTTTTCGAACGTGCCGTCTTCCGTGCCTTGCTCGATGAGGTCTTTGACCTCGTCCTCCGTCACGGTGTCCTCGAATTTCGGGTTGAAACCGAAGATCAAGAGGATGACATTCGCCGAACGCGACAAGAGGGCGATGAGCGGCTGCGACAACCGCGTGAGGCGCGTGAGCGCCTTGTGATGCTTGAGCAGCACTTCCTCCGGCTTCTGGAGCGCCGTCTTTTTCGGCAGAAATTCGCCGAACAGCAACATGATGTACGTCATGACGATGATGGAAATGACGAGCGCGACCGTCGTCCCCTGCGGCATGAACGTCAGATGGCGCGCGAGCAGCGGCGCGAGCAGCACGCCCGACGCGACGCCCGAGAGGATGCCCATGAGCGTGATGCCGATCTGCGTGACGGAAAGCGCATCCTCCGGCGCATCGAGAATCGAGAGAGCCGCCCGCGCATCCTCCGCCTCGTCGCCCTCTTCATCGGCAAGCCGTTCGAGCCGGCTCTTGTGTCCTTCCATGAGCGCCGTCTCGATGAGGGAAAAGAAACTGTTGAGCAAGAGAAGAAGAACGATCAAAACGAGCAACAAGCCCGCTTCCGTACTGTCCAATGCGTGTGACACATCCTTTTTTGGGTAGAAAAAATTTTAGACGGAATCAGTATATCATGATTTTCCCGAAAAATACACCTGTGTGCGACGAAAAGGCCTGATTTTCCATGGATGCAATGCGGGGAAAACAAAGATATCGCATGTATTGCGTGCTATCGGCGTACCCAAAGATTATGCAGAGGGGACGATCCGAATCTCGTTGGGCGTAGAAAATTCGGAAGAGGATGTTCGCAGGATTGTAGAAGCACTGATTGATATTTGTAGCGGTAAACAATCGATTTGAGGTGACGGCTTTTCTGATGGGATTCGGATGCCGCAGAGCACTGTTTCGTTCAACGTTCATAATGTGTCCACAGGCTGACGATCTTGACGGTGTGTTCCGCTTCCCAAACTTCATATACAAGACGGTGCTGGATGTTCAGCCGCCGTGAATATGCGCCTTGCAGGTTTCCACGCAGTTTTTCGTAGGGCGGCGGATTTTGGTACGGGTCGTTTTTGAGGATGCTGATGAGGGCTTGCGCTTTTTCTGCGAGGTGTGCGGCTTTCAGCTCTGGAATGTCGTGTGCGGATGTTTTCGTGTAGATGATCTTCCAACTCACCATTGGATATCCTCTTCTGTCAGGCATTCCTCGACGGGCGTTGCCATGCCGTCGAGGATTTTCTTTTCCATGCCTGGGACAGCACAGAGCTCCATCGTCGCCATGAGGTCGTGATAATCTTCTTCGCTGATCAGCACGGCATTTCCTGTTTTGCCGGTGATGCAGACCGGCTCGTTGTATTTTACGGTCTGCTCGATGGTGCTGAAGAGATTCTGGCGGAATTTCGTTGCGTTCATGACAGTCATAGGGAATCATCTCCTCTTTATGTACATTATAACGTACGCCAAAATGGCTGTAAACACTAAAATCGTACGCGCCTAGCAAAACGTCGAATTTTTGCGTCGGGGTACGTCGCGCTATTATAGGCACTTGCGTTTTGTTTTATCGTGTCAAGCAGAACACAGCATAGAGCGGCAAGCCGCCGATGGCGAGATAGAGATGATAGAGATCGAGCGCCTTTTGATTCATACACTTATTTTACTATAAAAGTGTCATAGAAAGAACATTTTCATCGTATCGTTCTTCCATGGAGAGGGACGGAGATGTGGCGGACGGTCTTGGTTGCATTTTCCCGTGACTGCGAAATAGGGGCAGGAAAAAGGCGGGGACGTGTCGAATAAAAAATAAAATATAAGTTCAAAAACGACGTGCAGGAGATGAAAATGGAAAAACTCATGAAGCGCTTGTGTGTGAAGGCAACGATTCCTATCATGTGCGCGTTGCTGCCGGTCTCCGCCGTGTATGCGGAGGCGCCAGCGCAGATGCAGACCGTCGTAGCGGATGGCAGCTATGAGATGAGCTTGGACGAAAGCCTCGGCGAGTCCCTGAAGACAGCAAAGATCCGTGCGCGGCTCGAGGCATTGCGCGCGGCGTCGGAGCAGGCGGGCGTCTACATCGCGGCGCAGAGCGTCGTGCAGGATGGCGTGCTGACGCAGGATGACGTGCGACTGCTGTCGAGCACCGTCCTGCGCGTGCAGGAGGAGACGTACACGACGAAGGCCGTGGGCGGCAAGAGCCTCCGCGTCACTTGCCGCATCCGCGCCGACGTCACGGCGACGGACATCGACCGCGCACTCATCGAGCGTGACAAGGACGCGCAGCGCTGGCGCCTGCTCGCCGAGCAGAACCGCGCGCTTGCAAAAGAGCTCGCGCGCGTGCAGCAGGAAAATGCCGAGATCCGCGCGGCCTACGCGCAGGCGCAGACGCCGGAGGAGCGCAAGCGCCTCGCAGAGCAGGCGCTCCAGAACCAGCAGGCCGTGGAAGCGCTCGATTTCGTCACGCGCGGCAACGCCTATCTCGACCTCGAAGAATACGACGAGGCCGTCGCCGCCTACAGCGAGGCCATCCGCCTCAATCCCGATCTCCTGATCGCCTACAACAACCGCGGCGTCGCGTACCTCTCGAATCCGTGGGATTTCCTGATAGACCAGGCCATCGAAGATTTCAGTATCGTCCTGCGGAAAGCCCCGGACGCCATCGAAACGCTCAAGAGCCGCGCGTTCGCCTATTTGAAGCGCGGCTCTGAGGTGGTCGGAGGTTCCTCTGCCATCTGGGATTTTGACGAAGTGATCCGCCTCCGCCCGGGCGATGCCTCAGCCTACAATGGGCGCGGTTACGTCTATGCGGCCATCGGGCGGACGCAGCAGGCGCTCGCCGATTACACGAAAGCCATCGAGCTCGCGCCGGAAACCGTCACGTATTACATCAACCGCGCACAGCTTTATTACGAGCTCGGCGACTATGCGGCCTCATATCAGGATGCAAAGCAGGCGAAGACGTTGCTTGGCCCCGTGAAATGGCGGCGTTTCAAGAATCAGGACGCCGAATACATGAGGCGGGAGAACCAGCAGATCGGCATCGACCGGCTGCTGAACGACCTTGACCGCCTGCATGGGTACCGCTGAATCCAACGCTTCAGAGGAGGAATCTGTCATGACCACCCGCAACCATTCATCGGAAAAACGCCGCCGGCTCGTGACCCGCAGCCTCGCGCTCGTCGTGCTGCTCGGCCTCGGCGGGGGCTTGCTCGCGCCCTCCGTCTGGCAGCCGCCTGTCGCTTTTGCCGCGCAGGCGGCGACGGAGACCGTCGAGGCCGACGGCAGCTACATCATGGGCGACAATGGCGCGGAATCGCTCGACACGGCGAAAGCGCTCGCGCGCGAGGACGCCGTGCGCCGTGCCGCCGACCAGGCGGGCATCTACGTCGAATCGTATGCGGAGGTGCAGGACGGCACGCTGACGCAGGACGACATTTTCACCGTCGTCAGCAACGTCCTCAGCGTCGAGGAGGAGACGTATGCGCTCGACGACATGCAGGCGCAGGGCGTCAAAGTCCTCTGCCACATCCGCGCGACAGTCCGCGCCGTCGACATCGAGCAGGCACTCCACACGCGGCGCACCGATCCAGCCGCCTGGGCCGCCATGCAGGCAAAGAACGAGACGCTTCGTACGCAGACCGCGCAGGCGAAAGAAGAAAACGCCGCGCTCAAGACGCGCGAATATCAGGAGGACACCGAGACATGGATGACCGGAGAACAGGCGCAGATGTACGGCGGCTCCGCGTACGATGAAGAGGAGATGGCCGCCTACGGCATGCCGCGTATGGAAGAGCTCAAGGCGAACATCGAAGCGCAGACCGCTGCCATCCAGCAAGACCCCGGGAACGCGGCCGCCTACGCCGAGCGCGGCCGCAGCTACCAGCAGGCGATGAAGAACACGGAAGCCGTCTGGGACTTCACGGAAGCCATCCGGCTCGATCCGCAGAACGCCCAGTATCATCTCGACCGGGAAACGGCCTACACGAATCTCCGAAAATATGCAGAAGCCATCGCTGATTGCAATGCGGCCATCCGCTTGGAGCCGACGAACCTGCGCGCCCATGTATCGCGCGGATGGCTCTATGCGATGGTCGGGCGCACGGAAGACAGCATGCGCGACTATGAATACATCCTCGCGACGGAACCGGAGGACGCGACTGGCTACCGCTACCGTCCGGAAGTTTATATGCAGCTCCAGCGCTATCAAGAGGGCGTCGCCGACTGTACGAAAGCCATCGAACGCGACCCGACGAACGTCTGGGAATACCAATGGCGCGCGCAATTCTACCTTTCGCTGCAAAATTACGCTGCCGCGAAAGCCGACGGTCTGAAGCTCAACGAACTCCAGCCCGGCTACGGCAACAACATCCTGCAAGCCGTGGAAACTATGGAAAACGCGCAAACATATTACGGGACGGGATTCCATTGAGCAAGCGCCCGTGGCACCCTCTGCATGCATGACAAAAAATCCGGCGGAAATGGATGTGCGTTCCATTTCCGCCGGATTCTTTTTTCGGGGGATGCGCCAGCGCGCAGTCACTCCGTCTTCTCGTGCGCGCCGTCCGCATCCTGCCCGGCAGCGGGCAAGGGCAGGTCGCTGCGATGGATGTAGCCGCGGCTCGGGTGGCGGCGGTCGTTGTCGTAAGTATTCGGGTACTCGATGTGCGCAAATACGGCACCGTACGCGTTTGTTTCATCATAGAGGTAACGGATTTTCGTACCTGCGGGCAACTTAGCGATGGGATTGAATACTGGAGGCCGCGTAGACCCGTAGACGGTCGTTTCCTGCGCGAGGCAAAGGTCGATATCCTGGCGAACGATTTCCGGATACGGGACGGACGCCGTCGAGCGCTGCGTCACGACACGCGGCAGATCGTCCTTGACGAGCTTCGGCATGTCCGTGCACTTCACATAGCCGCGCAGGCCCCCGATGTCCTCGACTTCCAGCCAATCCCCCTCGATTTTGACACCCTGTCGGAGCCATACCTTCGGGAAATGGGAATTGAACGTGAAATACGGCTTGCCCGGTCCGGTGTAGAGCCGGACGGTATCCGTCGCCGCCGCCTCGCTGGCCGCAGCGGCAAACAAGACGAACAGCGCCAGCAGCGCGCACGCGAGCGGACGAAAAACTTTTGCTGTCATGGAAATTGCCTCCTCTCAATAAAACACATGCTCGACGCCGAACCATTGCGCGTTGTCGTCCCAGCGGAAGCGGAACGCGCCGGTGCGGTCATTGCGGTTGTAGTGCTTCTTTTGATATGTATCGAGATATTCAACAACGATGGTATCGCCTTGGCAATACGCGTTTTCCAGCCAGATATAACGGCGCCGCTGGCGATCCGTGCCGTAGTATCCGGGCAGGATTTCGCTCGTGTCAAAATATTTCACGAACGTGCCGTTGCTCTGGTAGCCCATGAGGACGTACGTTTCGAGGCCGGCGACGCAGCCCGTGTATTTCAGGAGATACAACACGCGGTGGTCATTCGTCGGAATGCGGAAAATGGTGCAGCTGTCTCCTTCGTCCATGCCTTTGGCTTTCGTTTTCGTTTGATTCTTGTCGCTGAAGACGCAACAGCTGTCAAAAGCGGTTGCGGATGTCATGCGGGCCTTTCCCCGGCATTTTGCGGGATCCCAGTCATAGTAGAAATACAGCGGCGCGGCTTCGTCGCCGAATTGCGCGACACCTTTTTTATAGAGCGTATCGCCTTGGAATGTCGTGTCATCATGGCCTTGCCAGGAAATGTGGAACAGAGAACCGTTGTTCCAATTCGCGCCGTCGATGGTCAGGCCGCCGGGCGGCGTTCCACCGACCAATCCGATTTCCACCGGCTGCGAGAAGGTCATGGCGAGGGCATCGGACGCGGTCAGCAGCAGGGTGAGCGTCAGGATGCTGAGGATGCGGCAGAGGGGATTCGCTTTCATGGGAAGGCCTCCTTTTGCGTTGCACGATGCAGAGCGTGCGTTCATTGGATGCGCTGGACGCGGAATTTCCAAGGATGCTCGCCGCTCAAGACGCCGTTTTCCAGCGTCCCCTTGAGATGGGCATAGAGGTAGTTGCTGGGATGCTGGATCCATTTCCAGCCCTTCAGGACATACAGGTTGAGATCGGTGTTGTAGCTGACTTTCATGAGGTATTTGCCGATGAGGGAATTCGAGCGGCCCGGCAGGTTGTAAAAATCGAACAGCGCCCAGTATTTCCCGTCTTCCTGGTAGACGGTCAGCGTGAGGCCGGTCTCGCCCTGGGTGGGGAAATAGGAGCCTTGGTACGTGCCGACGAGCTCGTGGAGTTTCTGCTCGATGAGCTGCTGGCGTTCCGCCTCGCGTTCACTGCGGGTTTTGGCAGGCTGCGGGCGTACCGGCTTCGTCGTGGTCGAATCTGTGCGCGTCGTATCGGGGACGGTGATCGTCGGCGGTGTCGCCGGGCGGACCGGCGCGTCTGCGGGACGATCTTCCTCCGGCGTCGCGACGTTCGTCAGGTGGTATCCGTTTTTCTCAAGCAAATCAACGAGGATTTCCGTATCCCGGTCGTTGAGCGGCATCACGCAGCGTGCGAGATCCGGCACCATGTCAAAGAGGAACTTGTGATCGCTGTAAATCTTGAATTCCGTGCCGTTATGGATGATGAGGTTCGAATACGCCTTGAGGTTCTTGTCGAAAAAGATGTAGTAGCCATAGGGATTTTCGGAGAAATCCTCGGCGTAATGCAAGAACATCTCATAGCGGCGATCCTTTGGAAGTTCCGGGTACAGGCGCTTGATGTATGCATCATCCCGATGCGAGAAGAGATCGCTGGAATCGCGATAAAGGATTTCGGCGAGCGTCAACGTCTGCCCAGCACGGTAGAATTCGAACGGCGAAGCCGTGCGGATGACGATCTTCCGTTCGCCGTCACACGTGAGCAGGCTGACCTTGTAAAACACGCTCTTGTTCGCGCCTTCGATGAAGCTCGAGATGCCGCCGAGCAGCGTGTCGACCGTGGAAAACCCCTTCATGAGCCGCGTGTTCGTAAAGTTCATGTTCTGCATGCGGCGCGTCCGCGCATTGTAAAGCCGAAAATCCTGGGAGCCGCCCGAAGCACGCAGGACGTCGTCGTTGAGCCCGTTTGCCGCGATCATGTTCGTGAGCCCGGCGAGAATGTCAATTTCAAAATGCGTGAGCCCTTGCTCGCTCATGACCTTCCACTGTTTGCCGACGGCGTGCTTGACCGGCATGTCCGTCGTGCTGTAGTAATCATGCCCTTGATAGCGTACGATGGCGTTCGTCTGTTTGACGCCGGGAAAGTTGCGGAGCGGATTGTCATACGACAACAGGTCGTCGAGCGGAGAATATCCGCGCCAGCGGCCGTTTTCGTCCGCGACTTCGATCTGCGCATAGTTCACATGCCCTTGTTCTTCAAAACAGAGCAGGCGGACGGTCGTTCCTGCCGGCACCGTTTCGATCACAGCTTTCGGCGATGCAGGCGAGCGGGTGACTGTCGCATCGTCAAACAGCTGTATGGTGCCGAGGATGCGCTTCATTTGCGGATATGGCGTGACGTTTTGCGACAGCGTATCCACGACGCGCGGCACGCGGTCTGTGATGAGCGCGGGCACTGCAGCTGCCGTAACGTAGCCGCGTATGCCGTTCGCCTCGACTTCCACCCAGCTGCCCTCGACCTTCACGGCTTTTGGGATGCAACTCGTGTCCAGCGTCCCCATCGCGTCATACTCCGTGCCGGGACCGGCATAGACATCGACCATCGCCGCCGCAGCAGGCGAGGCCGTGCCGAGGCAGAGCGAGAGGAGCAAGGTGCCCGCGAGTGCTCGGGCGCGTTTCGTGATCATCAGAAATCCCCCTTTCGATTCTCATCCCAGGCGGCATTTTTGTATCAGGCATTAGAGAACCAAACGTTCAACACGGAGTTTTGTGATCGTGGTGGATCCCGGGTCCGTCACAGCACACAGGCAATACCGATAATGATGCAGATATTTCCCATTCGCAGACCATTCTTCAGGATCTACGTTTCCTTGATAGGAATAAATCGTCGCGGGCGTCACGCCACGTGCGGCTTTTTGCTCGCTGACAGAAGGCTCGCCGTAGAGGGCTTTCATCTGCTGGACGTCCATGCCGACATGCAGCCCGGCGGGCGTCTGGAAGCCGTTGTTCCGTGTCACCGAGAGTTCGCGGATGCGTCCTTCCGTCAGTTCGACGGTTGCCCACACGCTGTCGCCATAAATGAACGTCGTAAAATGCGTGCCTGCGCTTTTGGAGGTCGTCGGCGCTCCGTAAATCTGTTGCATCGTGCGGAATGCCGTGCCCGGCGTGATGCCGCCCAGCGCGATTTCCGTGAGCGGGATGGTCGCAAAGGCCGTGCCGCTCATCAGGAACAAGCAGATAGCAAAGAGTGTCATGATCCGATGATATCTCTTCATGTGGAATGCCTCCTCAATAGAGCACATGCTCGACGCTGAACCACTGCGCGTTGTCGTCCCAGTGAAAACGGAATTCGCCGGCATCGACAAAGTTGGACATTCTGTTGCTAGGATTCCGTTTATAAACAACGACAATGCTATCCTTATAGACATACCAACGTGCATAATAGGGGAGCTTTACCCTTTGGCGGATGTCGCCGAAATATCGCTGGGTGATTTCCCGCGTGTCGAAGTATTTCACCCATCGGCCATCCGAACGACGCCCGAGCAAGTTGCAAGAGTTTCCTTCTCCGCTGACCTGCCACTCATATGCCATGTAGAGCGTAAGCGCGGTGTCCGTCTCAATTTTGAAAAAATTGCATCCGAGAGATTTGAACGGGAACGTGTCACGAAGCTCTTTGCCACCATAGGTGCGTTCCTTTCCACGATAATGGAAATAAATAGCATCTTCGCCCGATCCAAAACGTGAAATGCCGTTCGTGTAAAATAGGGCGTCGGGACCGCCAATGCCTTTCTTGTTAGATAGTCGCGTGGCATCGGTCGCCGTAGCGTTTACGATATTATATCCATAATCGGCATCGGCATAATCTATGACTTTGCCGACATCCACCGGTTGCGAGAAGGTCATGGCGAGGGCATCGGACGCGGTCAGCAGCAGGGCGAGCGTCAGGATGCTGAGGATGCGGCAGAGGGGACTTGCTTTCATGGGAAGGCCTCCTTTTCAGCGGTGTTTGTTTCGTTTCTTTTGATACGGAAAGTCCGTGTGCCCGCTGCCGAGATTGTAGTTCAGGATGCGGTAGGCAATCGGAGTTTCCTGCGCGTCTACGGGCGACCACGACGTACCGGCGTCATCGATGCCCGGGGCGCAGATCTTGTACCGCCATTGGCGGGCGCGCTCCTGATATTGGAATTCCAGATGCAGATCGATGGATTCCACGATCCGCTTGTCCTCGATGACATGGTACGTCGCATCGCAGCGGTTCGCCTCCCAATCGCCGGAGATGGAATCGTCATCGACATAGACGATGCACTCGTCATCCACGTACGCCGGCACCGAAGCCTGCACGGGGCAGGGCAGCGCGGCAAAGAGCACGGCGAGAAAGAACAAGAAGGGGAGATGTTTTTTCATTCCTTAAATTCGGCCTCCTCTTTTATTCCCACGATTCGCTTTGCTTCTTCACGTTCATATCCGTGATTTTCCAGGTGCCGTTCGCGCTTGGCTGGAGAGTGGCTTGACCGGTGAAGCGTTGGACTTTTACTTTGCCGTTTGCGGCGCGGTCGCGCGAGGTCAGCTGGTAGGTGAGGGTTTCTTGCGTCTTGTCTGCGGAGATGACGCGGAGGTTGTCAGCGGTGGCGGAGAGCGTCGTTTCGTAGCCTTTGGCGAACGTGTCGTATGCGCCCATGTGCTGCTGCATGGCGGGGCTGAGGCGTGCGTAGGCGCTTTGCCATTTGCGGTTCGTGAGGTCTTTGTAATAGCCTTGGAGCGCGGCAGCAGAGGTGCCGTTCGTTTGCGCGGCGGCACCGTTGTTTTGCGCAGGGGCGGCGGCTGGTGCTGCAGGCGCAGCCTGTGCCGGCGCTTTCGTCCCGCTGGAGGATGGCCCTTCGGGGAGCGGCGGGAGACCTGCTTCCTGCCGCGTGCGGTCTTCTGCGACGGAAAGCGGCTCTGCCGTGAGGGCGGACGCGGCCGACCAGCCGAGCACGGCGACGATGCCGAGCGCGCAGAGGGCGAACATCAGGCACATGCGGCGGAATGTGACGTCCGGCGATGCCGCCGCAGGGCGCGGCTTTCCGCAGGCGATGCAGAATTTTCCTTTGTTTTCTTGGCCGCACGCGCAGGTCCAGACGGGTTTCGTTTCCATGCGGAGCCCTCCTTTTTTATTTCAGGTGGTTCATCAGCGCTGCGGATGGCGACGAGGTCGAGAAAAGCACGAAGAACACGACGAGGACGCCGACCGGCAGCACCCAGCCGGGCAACGACGTGGCGCCGAGCGTGACGGAGGATGTGAGCGTCCTCCACCATGCGCCGAAGAACGCGCCGGGCGTCGCGGCGCGCTCTTCCTCGGCGAGCTTCGCGAGGACGCCTGCGACGATGAGCAGCACGATGCCGAGGGCGAGCAGGTACACGCCCCAGTCGAGTTGCGTGGCCGAGGCCGCGAAGCGCCCGAGCGCGTGCTTGCTCATTTCCGCGATGCGCGCTTGGTAGCGCAGGAGGGCGATGAGGAACGGCAGGAGCAGGCTTGTGCCGATGAGCGTCAAAAATTCCATCCGGCGCAGCCAGGCCGCTACGCCTGCCAAGGCGCCGAGCAGGGCGAGGAACGCCTGCGATGATTTGCTGAGATCGTCGATCGTGAGCACCATCATGTTCATGAGCGTCACGATGGGCTGGAACGCCGCGAAGACGACGACCACTGCGCCGAACGCGCCGAGCTTCTGCGGCAGCGACAGCGACAACGCGGGCAGCGACCGCCCCGCTTTCGCCAGCTGCGGCTGCACTTCCGTCTTCCACGAGGCCACGGCTTCCTCGACGGCCTGCCGCGCATGCGAGCGCCCCGGCGCGGCCTGCGGGCCCTCGCGATGAACTGCCTGCGGTTCCTCATGGCGGATGTCCTGCGGCTCCTCGCGATGGATGGCTTGCGGTTCCTCGTGCCGTTCGGCGGGCGGCTCTGTGCGGCGGGCGGGACGCCGCTCCTGCTGTGCGCCGCACTCCGCGCAGAAACGGGCTTCGTCCGGGAGCTCCGCTCCGCATTTCATGCAGTATTTCATCGCGTTTCCTCCTTTGATCAGTCAGGAAAGTAAATTTCTATCATTTTCTATTTTAGCGAGTTTTTGCTAAATTGGCAATGATTTTTGAGTATAATCGCCCAAATTCCGTCCGGATGGGATTTGTTTTTCCCAAAAAATCCTGACATAATGAAATTGGAATCGCGTTTTCTTGTGAAAATCGACGGAGGAACGAGAAAAAGAAAGGACGGAACGCCCATGAACAAGCTTTTGCGTCTCCTGCCCGCATTGTTGCTGCTCTTGCTGCTCGCTGGCTGCGGCCGCATCCAAGAGGACATCGTGGTCGAGAACGACGGCAGCGCGACCGCGACGTACGAGGTCACGGCCGACAGCGCACTCTACCCCGAGCTCATGAAATACCAGACGCGCCTCCACCCGACGACGATCGAGCCGCTGACGGACGGCGACCGCCAAGGCTTCCGCGCGACGTACGACATCCGTGCGCTCGACGAATTGCCGGGTCGCCTGAACGAATTCGTGTACATCGACGGGAAATCGTATGATGTCCAGCACTCGACGCAATTTTTTTACGACACCTATGTGCTCTCGTGCGAGCATGTCGCCACGAACGATCCCATCTTCCGCGCGCGCAAGATGGCAAAGCCGGCGGATCTGGACGGTGCATCGTATGCGTTCACGCTGCATCTCCCAGTAGCGGCCTTTCACTCCAATGCGGACAACGTCGCGGACGACGGACGTACGCTCACCTGGGACTTCGGGGAGGCAATCTGGGACGAAGAGCATCGGACCGTGCAGCTCGCGTTTCGTCTCTGGAACCGCGCGCACATCGCGATGGCGGCCGCTGCCATCCTGCTGTTCCTGCTTCTCGCCGCCTGCGCGTTGCTCCGCTTCCGCCGCACGCTGGTCGGCGTATGGAAAGGCCTGTTCGGCTTCGCGCTCGCGGCAGCCGTCGTCACGACGGGGATAGCGGCGAGCGGCCTGCGCCAGCCGCCCTGTCCCGTCCCGCAGCTTTTTCAGGCGCCGAGCGCCTATGACGCGCTCCTGCTCCGCCTGCGCACCATGGCGGGCCGTGCGCCGCAGCATGTCCGCATGAACCGGACGGAAACGATCGGCGGCGAGGTCTTCACGCCGACCGTCACGACGGACGAGCAGCCCACGGAGGTAGGCACGCGCCAGTATCCCGTCGTGCACCTCATCGACGAAGCGGCGGAAGCGCGCATCAACGATGACATCCGCCAGAGCATCCAAGGCATCCTGCCGAAAGACGACGCCTCGCATTTCGACATGGAACGGCTCAGCTACGCTGTGAAATGCGATACGGCCGACACGCTCTCGCTCATCGTCTGCGAAAGCGTCCATATCAAGATGGCCGCTCACGAAGCCACGAATGTCGTGACGCTCACGTATGACAAGGCGACCGGCCTGCGCAAGACGCTCAGCGACTATTCCGCCGTCACGCCGGACGACGTCCGGAAACGTCTCGAGACGGATCTCTTCCGGTACGTGACCGCCGGGAAGCCGCCACAGAAATACCAGCCGCGATTCCAGGGACAGCTGACGCTCGGAGATTTTTTCGTCACGCAGGACGGAGAGGTCTGGCTCTATTTCCCGCGCTACGAGCTCTCCGACTACGCGACCGGCGCGACTTGCATGCAGATTCTGTGAGGTGACATCATGAAAACCACATCCATCCTCCAAGGGCTCCTGCTCGCCGGCATCCTCTGCTGCGGTGGCCTGCTCGGCTTCCTTGTCTGCCAGGATGTCTTCGCGCGCCCGCCGCTCGAGGCCGCCGCCACGACCGTCGACCCGCTCCCCCTGCCGCAGAAAACGACCGCCGCGCCAGCCGCCAATGCGCAAAAAACGGCCGCGCCGTCCAGACCGGCGGCAACCACCGAACCGGGCAACGGCGCCGTCAAGACGGCACCCGCCGCGAATCTCTCGACGACGCTCCACGTCGTGAACTGCAAGAAATCCATCACGCTCCGCGCAAAGCCATCCGCTGACTCCCAAGAGCTCGCGCAGATCCCCCTCGGCAGCGTCGTCACGTTCCTCGAAAACGCCGGGAACGGCTTTTACAAGATCAACTACGACGGCCGTATCGGCTACAGCCTCGCCGCCTATCTCGCGGCGAAGAAATGAAGCGGGAAGCAGAGGGAGGACATCATGAGCATCCATTGGCATTCGAAACCGTTGGTGGCGGCCGCGCTCGTCGGGGCCGCTTGCTGGTGCGGGGCACCGCTTGCGGGCGTCGCCCCGTGGCCCGTGGCATCTGCGATGTCTGCGGCTGCGGCGAATTGGTTTGCGCGCGGCATGGAGGATGACGCTGCGGGACGATACGAGGCAGCGGTGCAGGATTACACGGAGGCCATCCGCCTCGAGCCGGAGCTCGCTTTCGCCTACAACAACCGCGGCACGATCTACGCTACGCTGGGCAATCGGGACGCTGCGCTCTGCGACTTTGCGGAGGCCATCCGCCTCGCGCCGACGCATACCGCAGCGTACAGCAACCGCGCGAACCTCTATCTGCATATGGGGCGGGATGACGAGGCGCTCGAGGATTACGAGACGATCCTCCGCCTCGATCCGTCCGATGGTTCGGCGCATGCACAGCGTGGTTATCTGTATCAGGCGCGCCAGAGGTATGAAGAAGCAATCCAGGACTATACGGACGCCATCCGTCTTCAGCCGGAAGACCGTTGGGAGTTCTATCGGAATCGTGGCGAGGTGTATCAGAAAACTGGAGCGCAAGATGCTGCGCGGGCAGATTACACGGCGGCTATCCAGTTGCAGCCGCATCGCGCCGAGCTTTATGCGCTGCGTGCGGAAACGGAGTTCAACCTCCGTGACTTCGACGCGTGCCAGGAGGATGCTGAGCGGGCGGAGGCGCTCGAGCCCGGCCTCATGACGCAGTTCCTGCAAGACCTCCCGCGGGCGCGCGTGGAGACGACGGCAGCAGAGAGCGGGACAGGCCTCATCCTCCTGCGCGGCGGCGACATCCCCGAGAGCTCGGATCCGGGCGGCGTGCGCACGGCGGAGGATCTCGCGCAGGAAGTGCTCGCGCTCGTGAATGAGGAACGTGCGAAGCGCGGCATCGCGCCGCTCCGTCTCGCGGATGATCTTATGGCGGGCGCCGCCGTCCGTGCCCGTGAGCTCACGCAGTCGTTCTCGCATACGCGCCCGAACGGGCAGGATTTTTCTACCGTCTTGCCAAAATCGAACCGAGGCCTCGGCGAGAATGCGGCTGCCGGCCAGCGGACGCCGAAAGAGGTCGTCGCGAGCTGGATGGAGAGCCCGGGGCATCGCGCGAACATCCTGGACCCGACATACATTGAGCTCGGCGTCGGCCATGCATTCCAGACGGGCTCGATATACGGGCATTACTGGATTCAGATTTTCCGGCAGAGGTGAACCGTTAAGGCAGCTGAAGGACGGACGTTGTGACAGGCTCACGGAAAAAGGAGGCGGATTCTGCTAAGCTTTCAGGAAAGAAAGCAGGTGGTCGTATGGAAAAGAAGCTCATCATCATCGGCGCGGGGCCGGCCGGGATTTCGGCGGCGCTCTATGCGCGGCGCGCGGGACTTGCGGTCACGGTCGTGACAAAGGGGCCGGGCGCACTCGCGAAAGCTGAGGGCATTGAAAATTATTATGGCTTCGCAGAGCCGGTCACGGGCGCGGAGCTCGAGCGGCGCGGCATCGAGGGCGCGAAGCGCCTCGGCGTGGAGTTCGTCACGGGCGAAGTGCTGCAGATCGGGTTCAATGATACGTTTGATGGTTATAAAGTGGAAGGGGCGGGATTCACGCTCGAAGCGCCGAGCCTCGTCCTTGCGGCTGGCGCCTCGCGCAAGACGCTTGCCGTGCCCGGGATCGCAGACTTCGAGGGCAAGGGCGTGAGCTACTGTGCCGTCTGCGATGCCTTTTTTTATCGGCAGAAGCGCGTCGCCGTCATTGGCGCGGGCGCGTATGCGCTGCACGAAGCGGAAGCCCTCGCGCCGCATGCAAGCGAGGTGCACATTCTCACGAATGGCGAAACGCCAACGGCCACATTCCCAGAGTCGATGATCGTTCACACGGAAAAAGTTGCGGCCATCGTCGGCGACGATCGCGTTACAGGCGTCGAGTTCGCGGATGGCACGACGCTTTCCATCGACGGCGTCTTCCTCGCCATCGGCACGGCGGGCAGCACGGCGCTCGCGCGCAAGCTCGGCATCTTGCTCGACGGTGCAAACATCAAAGTCGATGAGACGATGGCGACGAACGTGCCGGGCGTCTTCGCCGCCGGCGACTGCACGGGCGGCTTGCTGCAAGTAGCGAAAGCCGTGTATGAAGGCGCAAAAGCGGGGCTGGCGGCTGTGAAATATGTGCGTGAAAAAACAAAAGCATGAAAAAAGAGTTGCGAAGCGTCATGTTTGACGCAGCGCAACTCTTTTTTCGTGCGATCATTACCAGCAGCCGTGATGCGAGCCGCAACCGCCGCGTGAGCGGCCGTGTCCGTCATAGCATTGGCCGTCGCAATCACCCGCGTACGGGCAATCGCTTTGATAGCGGCAGACCGGCGCGTACTCTTCGGCTGGCGTGCTCTGAGCGGCGAGCACGGGCACGCTGATGAGCAGGCAAAGCATCACGAGCGTGGAAATTTTGATGAACATGAAGATGCACCTCGATTCAAAGATACGAATGGTTTTCTTCTAGTATAGCAGAAAACGAAAAGAAATGCGAGACAAATGCGATAAAATTCGAAATTTCCTTGACGAAAGGCCTAAAGCCTGCTACCGTTAACCATAGGAAGGGAGGCGAGCGCGTGAAGTTCGGAGAGTTTATGGTGCGGCTGAAAAAAGAGCTGCCGCACGTGTTCTTGCTCGCGGGCGAAGAGCGGTACTACATCGACCGCGCACTCGAGGCGATTTTCGCACAGCTGTTCCCCGCAGGCGGCGCGCGCGACGGCCTCACGAAGCTCACGGGTACCGTCGATGGCGACAAGCTCATCGGGCTTATCGAGACCGTTCCGTTTTTCGCGCCGCAAAACGTCATCGTCGTCGAGGACGCGACGCTGTTTCGTGCGGCGAAGAAGAAAGAAGCGGATGGCGGGAGCGAGGAAGATGGCGCCGACGAAGCAGGGGCGGAGGACGTCGAAGCGGGTTCCGCAGAGGGTAAAACGCGCAAGAGCGCAAAGTCATCGGCCGACAAGAAGCTTGAGCGCTTGCAGGCGGAGCTTGCCGCGCTGCCGGAGTTTTCTTACGTCATCTTCGTCATGGGCGAAAAGCCGGACAAGCGCAAGAAGCTCACGAAGACGGTCGAAAAAGCGGGGCTCGTGCTCGAGGCGGAGCCCGTGCGCGCGTGGAACATCAATGATTGGCTCCAGCCGAAGCTTCAGCGCATGAACCGCGACCTCGACCGCGACGCGTATGAATACTTTGTGAATGCCGTCTCGATGATGCAGGAGATATCGCTGTCGTATCTCGATCAGGAATTTGACAAGCTCGCCTTGTTTTCGAACAACCGCCGCATCACGAAAAAAGAACTCATCGCGGTGTTTGCCAGGCTGCCGGAAGTCTCGATTTTCGCGCTGATGGACGCGGTCAGCGAGAAAGACGCACGAAAGGCGCTTGCACTTTTGACGCGCCAGCTCGCGGACGGCACGTATTTTACCGTGCTCCTCGTGCTGCTCGCACGTCATGTGCGCCAGCTCTATCAGATCCGCCTGCTGCAAGCGGAAGGCGTGCGCGGCAAGGCGCTCGCGAAACCTCTGGGGCTGCATCCATTCATCGCGGAAAAGCTCGGCAAAGCGGCCGCGCGCTTCCAGGACGCACAGCTGCGTCGCGCGCTCATCGACATTGCGGACGCGGACTACGCGCTCAAGACCGGGCGCGGCGGCAATGAACTCCTCGAGCACATCGTCATCGGGCTTTGTGCTTGAGACGTTATGTTGTTGTAATCAAATAAGAATACGCTAGGGATAGCAAACATTTGGGAAAAGGGATGGTATCAATGAAGGTGCTCGTGACAGGTGGTGCCGGCTTCATCGGCTCGCATCTCGTGCGCTTGCTGCAAGCAAAGGGCGAGGGCGTGGCTGTCGTCGATAATTTTTCTACAGGATTGCGCGAAAATCTGCCGGACGGCACGGAAATCCATGAATGCGACGTGACGAGCCCGGAACTCGCACAGGTATTCGAGGCCGTGCGGCCCGATGCCGTCGTGCATCTCGCGGGGCAGACGACCGTCCACGTCTCGATGGACGACCCGGAGCTCGACGGCACGCAGAATGTCGTCGGCTCGATCCATGTGCTCGAGCAGGCGCGCCATTTCGGCGTAAAGCGTGTGATCTTCGCCTCGACGGCTGCAAGCTATGGCGATGTCGCGGAGGATCACCTGCCGATTGACGAATTCGAGCCGCTCGCACCGCTGTCGTTCTATGGCTTGTCAAAAGTGACGGTCGAGCATTATCTGGACCTGTATCATCAGGCGTACGGCCTCGACTACGTCGTGCTGCGCTTTGCGAACGTCTACGGCGAGCGCCAGGGCGACGGCGGCGAGGGGGGCGTCATCAGCATCTTCGCGAAGCGCGTGGCAAAAGGTCTGCCGATCACGATCTATGGCGATGGCGAGCAGACGCGCGACTTCGTTTACGCCGGCGACATCGCACAGGGCATTTACGCCGCGATCCAGACCGAGCACGCGAACCGCACTTACAACCTCTCGACGCAGACGGAGACGAGCCTCAACGAACTCGTCGCCGTGCTCGGCAAAGTCGCGGGCAAAACACTCACGCCTGCCTACGCCGCCCCGCGTCCCGGCGACATCTACAAGTCGCTCCTAGCCAACGGCCGCGCCCGCCGCTCGCTCGGCTGGGAACCGCAGACGAGCCTCGAAGAAGGGCTGCGGAAGACGTATGAGCATTTTTGTTGAAATTCACCGCTCACATGGTTTTACGTGGATATTTTGAATGGAATCGAAAGATTTTACGGTTTATCCCTACGAATACGGCTATCTCTACATCGCGTGCGAGTGCGGCAAGGTCATCCGCATCGACACGATGAAAGAGCGCTACGCGCGCGGGAAACGGCGGACTTGGCGAAGGTTCGGATAGCGAGTTGTGTGGAAAATTGCTCGATTTGGAACATGAGATGGTAGAGATGGGCGATGATGTTTGACGCACGGTCATTTTCCCATCTGTTTCTGACATTCAGAGCGGCATCATGATATTTCTGCTGTTTATTGATCAAAGGATGTGGTGGTTGGCTCGGCGATAAGGAACAGTTGATCGAGATCAATCAGCATGAGGTCTTTTCGCCCGAGGGATGGAAGGTCTTCCGTGAATCCTGATTTGGAGAAGAGAGCATAGCGCACGTCTTTGCCATCGCGGATGAGGGCAGCCCGTTCTTCCAGCTGTTGGAAAACCGAAGGACCGACGAGCTCTTTTTGCCACTTGCATTCGCCCGCTAAGAGATGCGTCTCGTCAGACAAGACCAGATCGATTTCCTCTTCCCGTTTTTTGATGGGATTCGTTCCCCACCAACGCCCATAGTCAGAATAAAGTTCCTGGATCGTTCCTTGCGTTACGCAGAATTTCAAGTATTGCATGCAGATGCTTTCGAATACGTGCCCGAAGAACGCGTCCAGTCGCGGGGCGATGCGCTCTTCGTATGTGCGATCCGAGGCGCCCATAGCGATGAGGTTTCGGCAGGAAGGCACGAAGCGGAACCAGAACGCGAACATTTCATCCGCGATTTTGTAGATGCCGTGGCGCGAGCCTCCGCGCCCAACGGGCTTTTCCTGCTCGATGAGGCCGAGCTCTCGCAGGTTCCCAAGATAAAATCCGAGTTTTGAGGATTCCGTCCCGACGGCTTGCGCGATTTCGTTCAGCCGGGTCGCGCCGCCTGCGATGGCTCCTAGAATGGAATTATAGAATGCAGGCTCGCGCAGTTCCTGCTTCATAAGGTTTTCCGGCTCCTCGATCAGGTGACCGCTGGGCAGCAAGAATTCGCCTAAAACAGCTTCGCGCAGCGAAGAATATCGGGCGAACAGCTCCAAGTACTTCGGAACGCCGCCGCAGATGCCGAATCCCATGAGACGTTCTTCCCGCGTCCAGCGAGGAAAAAACTGCACCCCCTCATAATAAGAAAGCGGTGCAAGCTTCAACTGCCCAGTCCTGCGACCATAAAGCGGGCTTTTTTCTCCGAGCACTTGATGTTCCATGAAACTCATGGAAGAACCGCAGAGGATGAGGTATAACTCTGTGTCCTGCCAAGACGCGTCAATCGCTTTTTGCAAAAGCGATGAAATCTCTGGCTTCGCCTTTGCGAGATATGGATATTCGTCGATTGCCAGGACGAGGCGTTCCCCTTTGCCTGCGAGGTCAGAAATATAGGCGAAGCATTCTTCCCAATTGGCGAACGATGAGATATATTTTGTCCGTTCGTCCGGCAACTGGTCTTTGAGTGCTTGCGTGAACCCTGCCAAGAGTTCACGATTGCTTTGTTCCGTCGCCATGAAGTATACAGCGCGCTTTCCGCGTAAGAACTCTTGAATCAAGCGCGTCTTTCCAATGCGCCGTCGGCCATAGATGACGGGGAACTGGAATCCTGGTTGCTCGAACCTGCGTGTGAGCTCGGCAAGTTCTTTTTTTCGTCCGATAAACACGAGAAACCACCTGCGATATAATAGTTTGGACTTACATAGCCCATACAATGATAGTCATGACTATATTTTAGCAAATGAGGTGATGAGATACAATCCCTGTCGTCCGTTAGGAAAGCCGGTTCCCCATATACCGGAAATACGTCTCCCGCATCTCCTTGCGTGTCAGCGCCGTTGGCCAAAGCTCGCCGACGGCGCCTTTTCGCATGGCGGCGGCGAGGTGGTCGTAGAGGTCGGGAACTTCGCCCTCGAGGCGGGCGATGAGTTCTTTGGCGTCCTGGCGCGTCGTGTGGCCGTCGTGCGGGCAGGGGGAGGGCACGGGAACGAAGCCGTGGTACTTCACGGCTTCGCGTGTCTCGCTTTCGCGGAAATAGACGAGCGGGCGGATGACCGTGAGCTTCGTGCGGTCGAGATACGTCACGGGCGTGAACGTCGTGAGCTGGCCGGACCAGAACAGGCTCATAAGGAACGTCTCGACAGCGTCGTCGTTGTGATGCGCGTAGGCAATCTTGTTGTAGCCGTGCTCGTTTGCATAGCGGTTCATCGCGCCGCGGCGGAAGAACGCGCACGTGAAGCACGGCGACTTGTCCTGCTGCGCCTCGATGGCGCCGGCGATGTCGACATCGACGACGTCGTACGGGATGGCGAGCCCGTCGAGGAAGGCGCGGATGCGCTCGGTGTCCAGCGGCTTGTCCGGGAACATCGGGTTGATCGTCAGCGCGCCGAGCGTGAAGGATTTGTGCAGACGCTCGCGCAGGATGGCGAGCGCATAGGCGAGGAAGATGCTGTCTTTGCCGCCCGAGATGCCGATCAGGATCTTGTCGCCGTCCGCGATCATGTCGAACTCGACGACGGCGCGCAGGAGCTTGGAAAAATACGTTTGCGGGAGATTGATCTTCAAGAAAAACACTTCTTTCATGGAATCGTTACGACCATTATAGCGGCAAATTGCCGTGCGCGAAACAGCGGCCGCGATTTTTTTGTGCACCAGCACGAAAAGCGCTAGACGCTTGACAAAAATTCCACTATAATGGATACAACACGTTGAAACAAGGCCTCGTTTGGCAAGGGGAGGATTTTTTCGCATGAAGAACACGAAACCCATTTATTCGATCGGCCATCGCAATCCGGACACGGACTCGATCTGCTCGGCCATCGGCTATGCCCATCTGAAGCAGGCGCTCGGCGAGAACGTCGTGCCGGCGCGCGCGGGCAAGGTCAATGCCGAGACGAAGTTCGCACTCGATTATTTTCATGTCGAGCAGCCGCTGCTGCTCACAGATCTCTATCCGCGCGTCAAGGACGTGCTGCTCGACTGCAAGATCGTCGTGAAGCAGCACGACACGCTCCGCCAGCTCGGCGAAATCATGCGCGACCATGACTTGCGCTCCGTACCGGTCACGGACAGCAAGGGCATCCTCGTGGGCATCGTGACGGTCTCGGATCTCGCCAAGCGCTATTTCCAGGAGCTCGGCATGGCGAACCTCGCTGATATGCGCGTGCGTTATCGCGACATCATCGCGGCCATCGATGCGAATGTCCTCGTCGGCGGCGTCGAGAGCGATTTCATCAAGGGCGAAGTCCGCATCGCGGCGGGCTCGCTGCAGTCCATCAAGGCGCACATCAAGGAGAACGATATCGTGCTCATCGGCGACCGCCATGACGAGACGATGATCGACTGCGTGAAGCAGGGCATCTCCGTGCTCATCATCACGGGCGACGGCCGCGTCACGCCGGACGTCCTCGAGGAAGCGGAGAGCCGCGGCATGTTCGTGCTGTCGACGCCATATGACACGTACACGGCGGCGCGCCTCATCAACCAGTGCGTGCCCGTGCGCCGCATCATGCACCAGGACCCCGTCTGCTTCAAGCCGCTCGATTTGCTGTCGGACATCAAAGGCACGATGGAGGAGACGAGCTACCGCAATTACCCCGTCGTTGAAAACGGCCGTCTCGTCGGCCTCGTGAGCCGTGACGAGCTCACCATGCCGGAGCGCGATCGCGTCATTCTTGTCGACCACAATGAGCGCGGCCAGGCGGTCGAGGGCATCGAGGAAGCGAAGATCGTCGAAATCGTCGATCATCATCGTCTCGGCGGCATCCAGACGAGCGAACCGATTTACACGCATGCCGAGCCGGTCGGCTGCACGGCGACGATCGTCGCGAACATGCATTGGCATCGCGACATCGACATCCCGCAGTCCATCGCGGGCCTGCTGCTGTCGGCCATTCTTTCTGACACGGTGCTCTTCAAGTCCCCGACGTGCACGTCGTACGACAAGAAGACGGCAGAGCGCCTCGCGGAGATCGCGGGCGTCGACATCCAGGAATACGGTCTCGCGATGCTGAAAGCAGGCTCGGGCATCGGCGACATGACGCCGATGGAGATCGCGAAGAACGACCTCAAGGAATTCACGATCGGCGACTACCGCATCATCGTCAGCCAGATTTCCGTCATGGACCCGAAAGAGGTCATGGACCTCGAGCCGCAGCTCATCGAGGCGATGACGACGATTTGCGAAAAAGAAGGCTTCGACATGAGCCTCGTCATGGTCACGGACATCCTTGAAGAGGCGACGTATCTCCTGTACACGGGCTCGCCGAAGACGCTGATCGGCGAAGCGTTCAAGAAGGACGCGAGCGGCACCCATGTCTACCTGCCAGGCGTCATGAGCCGCAAGAAGCAGATCATCCCGCCGCTCTCCGAAGCCGTCAAGAGAATTAAAGAGAAAAAATAAATTTTAGAAGTATCGACCGTTGCAGCAGCGATTTCCAAAGCCTCTCCCCTTGGGAGAGGGGGACCGCGAAGCGGTGGAGAGGGTAGCGCAAGAACAATTTCTGTATTCCTATCGATAGGAATGAGAATGTAGTTTATGCGTTACCCTCTCCGACCCCTGCGGGGCCACCTCCCCCAGAGGGGGAGGCGTATGGAGCTTGCTGGCAGCGGTCTTTTTGTGCAACAATAAAAGGAGAAACCATTTGGATATTTTCGAAGGGCTCAACCCCATGCAGAAGCAGGCCGTCGAGCATATGGAAGGGCCGCTGCTCATCCTTGCGGGCGCGGGCTCGGGCAAGACGAAGGTCTTGACGTGCCGCATCGCGAATCTCTTGGCGCACGGCGTCCAGCCGTACCGCATCCTCGCCATCACATTTACGAACAAGGCCGCGACGGAGATGCGAGAGCGTGCGGAGCGCATGATCGGCGCGGCGGCAAAAGACGTCTGGCTCAGCACGTTCCACTCGTTCTGCGCGCGTTTCCTGCGCCGCGAGATCGAGGCGACGGAGCTCTACAAGAAAAATTTTGTTATCTATGATACGAGCGACAGCCAGGCCGTTATCAAGGACGCGCTCAAGCAGCTCGAGCTCGATGAGAAGCAGTACACGCCGGGCAGCCTCCTGAACGCGATTTCGAATGCGAAGAACCAGCTGCAGGGCCCGCGTACGTATCGCAAGCTCGCAGACGGTTTTTTCCAGGAAAAGGTCGCGGACGTCTATGACATTTATCAGAAAAAGCTGCGCGACAACAACGCACTGGACTTTGACGATCTGCTCATGGTGTCCGTGGCGTTGCTCGAAGAGCATGAGGACATCCGTGAGAAATATCAGCGCCGTTTCCAGTACATCCTCGTCGACGAGTACCAGGACACGAATGGCGCGCAGTACCAGCTGACGAAAATCCTCGCGGCGGGGCACAAGAATCTCTGCGTCGTCGGTGATGCCGACCAGTCCATCTATGGCTGGCGCGGCGCGGACATCCGCAACATCATGGATTTCGAGAACGACTATCCCGAGGCCACGACGATCAAGCTGGAGCAGAACTACCGATCGACGAAGACGATCCTGGCGGCGGCAAATGCTGTCATCGAGCACAACACGGACCGCAAGAAAAAAGAGCTCTGGACGGAAAATCCCGAAGGCGAGAAGATCACGACGTACCAGGCGGTCGACGAACGCGACGAGGCGCAGTTCATCGTGACCACGATGATGAAGCAGAAGACGATCTTCAACGCGGCTTACGGCGACATGGCCGTGCTCTACCGCACGAACGCGCAGTCGCGCATCCTCGAAGAAGGCCTCATGGCCGCGCGCATCCCGTACACGATGGTCGGCGGACTGAAGTTCTACGACCGCAAGGAAATCAAAGATGTCATCGCGTACCTGCGCGTGCTGTTCAATCCGCTCGACAGCGTGAGCCTCTTGCGCATCATCAATGTGCCGAAACGCGGTCTCGGCCAGACGACCGTCACGAAGCTCATGGAGTACGCGGCAGCAGAAGACCTCACGCTGTTCGATGTGATCTCGAATCCGGAACTCCTCGCGATGATTCCGGGGCTCACGGCGCGCGCGAAGCGGCCGCTCGAGCTCTTTACGGAATTCCTCTTCAACACGATGGCGATCGTGGGCAATCTCTCGATGGACGACCTCATCGAGCGCGTGCTCGAGGAATCCGGCTACAAGAAAGAGCTCGAGGATGACAAGAAGCCCGAGGCGAAAGACCGTCTCGAGAACCTCAAGGAATTCGTCGGCATGGCGAAAGAATTCATGAAGAACGAAGAGCAGCCGACGCTCGAGAATTTCCTCGCGCATATCTCGCTTGTCTCCGACATCGATGGTGCCGACCTTGAGGATGACCGCGTGACGCTTATGACGCTGCACGCGGCGAAAGGCCTCGAGTTCCCTATCGTCTTCCTCGCGGGCATGGAGGAAGGCGTCTTCCCGCACAGCCGCACGCTCATGGATCTGCGCCAGCTCGAAGAGGAGCGCCGCACGTGCTACGTCGGCATCACGCGTGCCGAGCGCAAGCTCTATCTGACGTATGCGCGCACACGTATGCTTTACGGTCATACGAATGCGAACCCGCCGTCGCGCTTCCTCAAGGAAATCCCCGAAGAGTATCTCGAACAGCTCGTGCCGCGCCGCAATGCCTACGGCTTCGCGAACGCGAATGCCTATGGCGCGCAGCAGCGGCAGGGCAGCATGGCGTTCCGTCCGAACACGACGGGCGCGTATGGAGGTGCTGCGGGTGGCACGCGCTTCCCCGGCCGTCCGCAGTCCGCACTCGAGGCGATGCAGTCGCTCGCGCAAAAGAACGTGAAAGAGAAGCCGGCGGCTGGCGTCATCCGCCCCGACATGAGCGTCGCGTGGCGCGTCGGCGACAAGGCGCGTCACGGCAAGTGGGGCGTCGGCACCGTCGTCTCCGTCAAGGGCGAAGGCGAGGAAGTGCAGCTGCAGATCGCGTTCCCGGGGCAGGGCGTCAAAGGGCTCATGCAGAAATACGCGCCGATTGAAAAAGTCTGATTCACTAGATTTTTTGAGAAGCAAGCGAAAAAGTGTTGACATCTCGCGCGGAGATGATTATACTAATTCTTGTCGTCAAGCGACGGCAGGACATGACTCACTAGCTCAACTGGCAGAGCAACTGACTCTTAATCAGTAGGTTCGGGGTTCGATTCCCCGGTGGGTCACCATTAAGACATGCAAAGGCGCATACCACAAACGGTATGCGCCTTTTTGTTTGCCCAAGAAAAAACGTTGGACATTTGCCCTACTGTGTCTTCGTGTATACAATATAACTGTACATTTTCGGGAAAAATTCAAGAATATCCATTGCGAGTGTACAAACGCTATGCTATAATAATCTACGTCCTATAAAGAAACTACATGAGCACAAGCATGTAGTTTGCTGGAGAATGCAGGTATGATGATTTGGAGGGATTTTGCATGAAGTTTCAGTTTCGTACTCTGAAGAAAATCCTCACGGCAGGGCTCGCGGTCGTTTTCTCCGCAGCGCTGCTCACGGGCTGCGGCGGCGATCAGGCGGCCGGCGGCGGTGGCAAGACGTTCCTCAATATCGGCACGGGCGGCACGGCCGGCACGTATTACCCGATCGGCGGCGCCATCGCGGAAATCCTCAACAACAAGATCGAAGGCATGAACGCGAGCGCGCAGAGCACGGGCGCGACGGTCGCGAACATCAACATGCTGAAAGACGGCTCCGTCGATATGGCCATCGTGCAGAACGATATCACGTACTACGCCGTCAATGGCACGGAGATGTTCACGGACAAAAAAGTGGACAATCTCAAAGGCATCGCTTCCCTGTATCCGGAAACGTGCCAGTTCGTGACGCTTGACAGCACGGGCATCAAGACGATCGCGGATCTCAAAGGCAAAAAAGTGGCGGTCGGCGCGGCAGGCTCCGGCGCTGAGGCGAATGCGCGCCAGATCCTCGAAGCGTATGGCATCACGTATGATGACATCGATGAGCAGTACCTCTCGTTCGGCGAGGGCGCAAGCGCGCTCAAGGACGGCAATGTCGATGCAGCATTCCTGACGGCCGGCTTCCCGACGGCAGCGGTCCAGGATATTTCCTCGCAGAACAAGATCCGCCTGCTCCCCGTTGATTCGGCGAAAGCGGATGAGCTCATCGCGAAGTATCCGTTCTACACGAAGACGACGATCCCCGCGGGCACGTATCAGGGCTTTGACGAAGACGTCGCGACGATTTCCGTCATGGCAATGCTCGTCGTGAATGACAAGGTCAATGACAAGCTCGGCTATGATATCACGAAAGCGATCTTCTCGAACCTCGACCGCATCCAGGCGGCGCACGCTGTCGGCAAGATGATCTCGAAAGAAAACGCCGAGAAGGGCATGTCGCTCGACATGAACGCTGGCGCAAAGAAATTCTTCGACGAAAAATAACAGCGACAAATGAAGACACGAAAGGTTTTGACGGCCGTGGCCGTGGCAATGGCGCTGCTGGCATGGCAGATGCTTCAGCCGATCTTTCTGGTGCAAAGCGAGGGGCGTACACTCCTCGCTTTGCCTTTATGTAGGGAGCAAGCGTTTTCCATCCGCTTCATCCATTCCGTGCAGAAGACGCCGGTGGAAGAATTCCTGGTGGCGGATCCGGCGGAATGCGACGGAGCGGGCGGATTCCGCCTGCTTCGGACGCGTTACCAGTCGTTTGGCGTCGGGCTGCCTTTCATGGAGGGCGAAGGCGACTTCCGCGAAGAAGGCGAATATTTTGTCTTCGATCACATGGATCGCTATTTTCCACGGCTGGCGCTCCGCACGGGCGTCGGCACGCAGTTGACGCTCACCACGGCATCGGGGACGCTCTGCTTGTACGAGCTTTTCCCGCCGGGCACGCGCATCGATCTTTCCGTAGCGCGGGCGTATGAAGTGTTCTGCCGTTGAGGCAACAAAGAATTCATAATGAGGAAAGGATTCCAATCGAAAGGATTGAAGTGAGTTATGAGTGAAGAAATGACGGATAAAGAGCGAGCGGAGGCGGTGCTAAAAAAATACGATAAAGACTCGGATACGATGGAGTACACGGGTCTCATGGCGAAATTCGTCTCGGCACTCGCCATCACGTTCTCGATCTTCCAGCTGTATACAGCGACATTCGGCGTGCTTGATGCGCAGCTCCAGCGCGCCGTGCACCTCGGCTTCGGCCTTGCACTCGTCTATCTCCTGTACCCAACGCGCAAAAGCTGGTCGCGCACGAAAGTGCATCCGCTCGATGTCGTGCTCGCCATCCTCGGCGCGGCGGCGCCGGCGTACATCCTCATCGAGTACCAGCAGCTCGTCTTGCGCTCCGGTCTCGTGGCGGATGTTGATCTTGCGGTCGGCCTTGTCGGCATTTTGCTTGTCGTTGAGGCGACGCGCCGCGTCGTCGGCATCCCGATGGTGACGGTCGTGCTGCTGTTCCTCGCATACGCGTTCGCAGGCCCCTACATGCCGGGCGTGCTCGCGCATCGCGGCTTGACGATTTCCCAGCTCGTTGGCCATCTCTATTTCACGACCGAGGGCATCTTCGGCATCCCGCTCGGCGTGTCGTCGACGTTTATTTTCCTCTTTATCCTGTTCGGCGCCTATCTCGAGTCGACGGGGCTCGGCAAATTCTTCATTGACCTTGCGAACAGCATCGCGGGCTGGGCGAGCGGCGGCCCGGCGAAAGTCGCCGTGCTGTCCTCCGGCCTTATGGGCACGGTCTCTGGCAGCTCGGTCGCGAACGTCGTCGGCACGGGCTCGCTGACGATTCCGATGATGAAAAAACTCGGTTACCACAAGAATTTCGCGGGCGCCGTCGAAGCGGCGGCTTCGACGGGCGGCCAGCTCATGCCGCCCGTCATGGGCGCGGCAGCGTTCCTCATGGCCGAGTTCGTCGGCGTGCCGTACATCGACATCGTCAAGGCGGCCGTCATCCCAGCGCTCCTCTACTTCACGGGCGTCTGGCTCGGCGTCCACTTCGAGGCGAAGCGCAGCAATCTCAAAGGCTTGCCGCGCGACCAGCTGCCGAAGATGGGGCAGCTCCTCGTCGAGCGCGGCCATCTCGCCATCCCGCTCGTCGTCATCGTCTATCTGCTCGTGACGGGCTACACGCCGATGCGTGCGGCGCTCGTCGCCATCGTGCTGTCCATCGCCTGCTCGGCGCTCCGCAAATCGACGCGCATGAAACCGATCGAGATCGTCAAGGGCCTCGACAAGGGCGCGCGCAATGTGCTCTCGGTGCTCGTCGCCTGCGCGTCGGCCGGTATCGTCATCGGCGTCGTCACGAAGACGGGCGTCGGCCTGAAGCTCGCGTCCGGCCTCCTCACCCTCTCGGGCGGCCTGCTGCTGCCGACGATGTTCTTCACGATGATCACGGCCATCGTGCTCGGCATGGGCGTGCCGACGACGGCGAACTACGTCATCACATCGACGATCGCGGCGCCGGCCATCATCCAGATGGGCGTGCCCGTGCTCGCTGCGCACATGTTCGTGTTCTATTTCGGCATCATCGCTGACGTCACGCCCCCCGTCGCGCTCGCGGCGTTCGCCGGCGCCGGCATCGCGGGCGGCAACGCGCTCCGGACAGGCGTCAATGCGGCGAAGCTCGCCATCGCGGCGTTCATCATCCCGTATATGTTCGTCCTGTCGCCGGTCATCCTCATGATCGACGCGACGATCCCAGGCCTCGTCATGACGACGCTCACGGCCATCATCGGCATGATCGCGCTCTCGTCGGCGCTCATCGGCTATCTCGCCGACAACTGCCGCATCTACGAGCGCATCATCCTCATCGCGGGCGGCCTGCTGCTCATTGACCCGGGCACGGTCACGGACCTCACAGGCATCGCGCTGTTCGCTATCGTGCTGTTTGCGCAGCTGAAGCGGAAGAAACACGCGGACGCGACAGCAGCATAATGCACTGATTTTTGGGGAAGGACTGTCTCTATGGCAGTCCTTTCTTTTTGGTTGCAGAAATGATTCTTTGCATGAAAAAAGCTCGCAGGCCGCGAGCTTTTTAGTAGATGTGGTATTCCTTCCAAGGAATCTGATCGAGCCGGATCGTCTTGAGGAAATCGACGATGTCCTTCCGGCCGTAATAATGCGGCCGGCCTTCGCTGTCCTGGCTCATGAGGATGATCGGCATGTTCGGGAAAAATTGCATGAGCTCGGAACGGGCGGCGACGAGATTTTGCGTGTAGCGCGTAATTTCGGGCTTCACCGCGATGACGGCGAACGTCACGCCTTGTTCGATGATGACAGCACCATGGAGCGTCATGGCCAGCACCTCCCTTCGAAAAATGCTTTGCAAGATATATTCGAGGCGGCTGGTCAAAATTCCTGCTAAAAGTTCCTTGGAATGCTTGACAGAGGTGCAGGGCAAACGTATAATGGGCATTGTTCACAGGTAAAAGCTGGGAAGAAGACATGACGGCGGGGGACACGCCCTGAAGAGAGAGGCCGACGGTGGGATGGCCTTGCGCGTGACCGTACGTTACCCCTTTGAAGCTGTTGCGGAGAAATCGGAAGTAACCGCAGCCGGAGCGAATCTCCGTTATCAATGCTGAGCGGCCGTTTTTACGGCAATCAGGGTGGAACCACGAGAAACTGACACCTCGTCCCTTTGTTGGGGCGAGGTGTTTTTTGTTTACAGGGCGGCCGACAGCCGTCCGGCAAGGAGGAAAACATCATGTTGAACATCACATTGAAAGATGGCGCGGTGCGCGAGGTCGCAGAAGGGACGACCATCGCGGATTTCGTCAAGTCCGTCAGCAATAGCCTCGCGAAGAAGGTCCTCGCGGCAAAGCTCGATGGCAAGACGGTCGATCTCGCAACGAAGCTCACGGCGGACGCTCAGGTCGAGTTCCTGACGTTTGACGATGCGGACGGCCGCTGGGCGCTGCGCCATACGGGTTCGCACATTCTCGCGCAGGCGCTGAAGCGTCTGTACAAGGCCGACAACGTCAAGCTCGCCATCGGCCCGGCCATCGACAACGGTTTCTACTACGACATCGACATGGATCGCCAGCTCAGCGAAAGCGACCTCGCGGATATCGAGAAGGAAATGAAGAAGATCGTCAAGGAGAACTTGCCGCTCGTGCGCAAGGAAGTCTCGCGCGAAGAGGCACTCAAACTGTTCGGCGATCTTGGCGAATCGTACAAGGTCGAGCTCATCAACGATCTGCCTGCGGATGCGCTCATCACGCTCTACACGCAGGGCGAGTTCACGGACCTCTGCGCCGGCCCGCACGTCGCTTCGACGGGCAAGGTCAAAGCGCTGAAACTCATGAGCATCGCGGGCGCGTATTGGCGCGGCGACGAGCACAACAAGATGCTCCAGCGCATTTACGGCACGGCCTTCGAGAAGCAGGCCGACCTCGACGCGTATCTCAAGATGCTCGAAGAAGCGAAGAAGCGCGACCACCGCAAGCTCGGCAAGCAGCTCGACCTGTTCTCCCTGCACGAAGAAGGCCCGGGCTTCCCGTTCTTCCATCCGAACGGCATGGTCATCCGCAACGAACTCATCAACTACTGGCGCGAAGTGCATCGCCGCTATGGTTATCAGGAGATCAAGACGCCGATGATCTTGAACAGGAGGCTCTGGGAGCAGTCCGGCCATTGGGCGCACTATGCGGAAAACATGTACTTCACGAAGATTGACGGCGAGGACTACGCCGTCAAGCCGATGAACTGCCCGGGCGGCATGCTCGTCTACAATTCGCGGCAGCACAGCTATCGTGACCTGCCGCTGCGCCTCGGCGAGCTCGGCCTTGTGCATCGCCATGAGAAATCTGGCGAGCTCCACGGCCTGTTCCGCGTGCGCAACTTCACGCAGGACGATGCGCACCTCTTCGTCACGCCGGACCAGGTCGAGGGCGAGATCCAGCACACGATCGACCTTTTTGACGAAGTCTACAAGACGTTCGGCCTGACGTATGTCGCCGAGCTCTCGACGCGCCCCGAGGATTCCATGGGTACGGACGAGGATTGGGAGCTTGCGACGAACGGCCTCCGCAAAGCCTTGGAGCATCGCGGCCTCAAGTACGTCGTCAACGAAGGCGACGGCGCGTTCTACGGCCCGAAGATTGACTTCCATCTGAAAGATTCCATCGGCCGTACGTGGCAGTGCGGCACGATCCAGTATGACATGCAGATGCCGGAGAAATTCGACCTCACGTATGTCGGCGAAGACGGCGAGAAGCATCGTCCCATCATGCTGCACCGCGTCGTCTACGGCTCGATCGAACGCTTCATCGGCATCCTCATCGAGAACTACGCCGGCGCGTTCCCGACGTGGCTCGCGCCCGTCCAGATCCGCATCTTGCCGATCACGGACAAGCAGGCGGATTATGCGTACGAGCTCAAAAAGAAAATGTTCGACCTCGGCCTGCGCGTGGACGTCGATGACCGCAGCGAGAAGGTCGGCTACAAGATCCGCGAGTCGCAGGTCATGAAGACGCCGTACACGCTCGTCGTCGGCGAAAATGAAATCGAAAGCGGCACGGCGGCCGTCCGCAAGTACGGCGAGAAGGACAGCACGACGATGAGCGTCGATGCGTTCATCGCTTACGTGCAAGAAAAAATCGCACAGCGCGATCCGAAGTTTTGATTGACAAGTCGTTTTTTCCGTGCTATACTTCTCAAGTGTTCTGAAAGAAGAAGCCACCGCTTCTCACCTGACGGCAGCGGCCGTGCGGGTCCAAGGCATGGAATTGCTCGAGAATCACAGCGAGATTTTGAATTCCGAAGGGTGGCAGTCTGCCACCCTTTTTTCTTTTCCAGAGCAACATTCATATTTTCAGGAGGTGTCGTCACCATTAGCAGAGATTCTTTGCGGATCAACGAAGAGATCCGCATCCGCGAAGTCCGCGTGACGAGCGCGACGGGCGAGCAGCTCGGCATCATGCCGACGCGCGAAGCGCTCCGCATGGCGGAAGAGCAGCATCTTGACCTCGTGGAAGTCGCGCCGAAAGCGAAGCCGCCGGTCTGCCGCATCATGGATTTCGGCAAGTACCGCTACGAGCAGCAGAAGCGCGAGAAGGAAGCCCGCAAGAAGCAGAAGGTCATCACGATCAAGGAAGTCAAGCTCCGCCCGCACATCGAGCAGCATGACTTCGATGTCAAGCTCAAGAACGCCGTCAAGTTCCTCGGCGAGGGCAACAAGGTCAAGGTCACGATCATGTTCCGCGGCCGCGAGCTCTCGCATCCGGAGCTCGGCAAGGAAGTGCTCGGCCGCGTGGCTGAGACGCTCGGAGACAGCGTCACGATCGAACGCGGCGCGAAGCTCGAAGGCAAGAACATGACGATGATCGTCGCGCCCAAGGTGCAGAAGTCCTCGGGCAAAAACAAAAAACAGAAGCAGCAGCAGGAAGCCCCTGCTACGCAAGGAGGAAACACTCATGCCGAAAATTAAGACGCGCAGAGCCGCAGCAAAACGTTTCACGGTGACGGGCAGCGGCGAATTCAAACGCAACAAAGCTTACAAGAGCCACATCCTCGAGAAGAAGTCCCCGAAGCGCAAACGCAACCTGCGCAAGGCGACGCTCGCTTCCCATGCCGACTTCGGTCGCGTGAAGCGCATGCTCCCGAACGGCTGAGCAGCCGTTGGCGCTTCAGCGCTTACGGATGCCAGGGCATTTGCCGCCAGGCAAATACCTTCCTTTAAAGGGGTGTAACGCGATTCACGTTCGAGTTCCTTTAAAGAGAGATTTCGCAATTCCGATTGATATAGGAGGATTCCACAATGCCAAGAGTCAAAGTCGGTGTCACGGCACATCGTCGTCATAAAAAAATCCTGAAGCTCGCGAAAGGCTACAAGGGCTCGAAGAGCAAACAGTTCAAGAAAGCTAACGAAACGGTCATGAAGGCGCTCTACTATGCGCGTCGCGACCGTCGGGCCAAGAAAGGCAACTTCCGTCGCCTCTGGATCGCCCGCATCAATGCGGCGGCCCGCACGAATGACATTTCCTACAGCCGTCTGATCTGCGGCCTCACGAAGGCCGGCGTCGAGGTCAACCGCAAGATGCTTGCAGACCTCGCGATCAATGATGCAGCAGCGTTCACGCAGCTCGTCAACGTGGCGAAAGAGAACCTGTAATTTTACAGGAACACACAAAAACTGCGAAGGGCAGATGCCTTCGCAGTTTTTTTATCAATGAGGTTGTTCATGAAGAAGATTGAAAGTGCAACGAATCCGAAAATCAAGCTAGCGGCAGGCCTCGCAAAGCGCAGCCAGCGCGAGAAGACAGGACTGTTCGTCGCCGAGGGCGTGCGGCTCGCGGAGATGGCGGCGGCTTCGGATTGGGACATCGCGTATGCGCTTGTGACGGAGCGGGCGGCGGACGAGGAACGCGTGGAGAACATTCTTGCACAGCTGGAAGCGCGAGAGACGCCGGCGTTTCTTGTACCCGAACGCGTGTATGCGAAAGCGAGCGGGACGGAAACGCCGCAAGGAATTTTGTTGGTTGTGCGGCAGAAGAAATTGTTACTTGAGGAACTCGCGGAGTTTTGTTCTCGCTCGCAGTCGGCTGGGGGCTTTCCCCCGAAAAAAGTACGCCCTGCGGGTGTAAAAATTTTCGGGGAAAAGCCCCCAGCCTCCCGAAGTGATAACATTAACGCGGATGCAATGAAGATGTCACCATGCGTCATTGTTCTTGATCGTGTGCAAGATCCGGGAAATCTCGGCACGATCCTGCGCACAGCGGATGCGGCTGGCATGGATGGCGTGATCCTCCTCAAGGGAACGGTCGATGCGTTCAGCCCGAAAGTCGTGCGCGCGGCGATGGGGTCGCTCTTCCATATGCCCATCGTCATGGACGTGGAAGAGGACGCATTTCTGGAATTCGTCGCTTCAAAAAAACTTTCGCTGTGCGCGACGGCGCTCGATGCGACGGCGAGGCCGCATTTTGCAGCGGATTTTTGCCGGCCGTCGGCCATCGTGTTCGGCAACGAGGGACGCGGCGTGTCCGCGCAAATCTTGGAACGTGCGGAAAAAATCTTCATTCCGATGTTTGGGGATGCGGAATCTTTGAACGTCGCGGTATCGTCGGCGATTGTCCTCTATGAAGCCGTACGGCAGCGGCACGCGCTTAGCGATTGACCCAGCACGCGTAAACTGCGAGGCAGCCTGTCTGGATGGAAATCGTGCAATCGCGTGCGCCGTCTGCCAGTACATTGCTTACGGTGTTCGGCATCGCCTGAGCGAGTGTGGCGTCAGCGAGCGGCCAATAGAGGCCAGTGGCTGTGACGCCGGTAACATTGCTTGTCATTGGAAGCAAGGAAATTGCTTTTGGCTGCTTGTGGCAATGAAGCGACAGCGTTTCTCCGGCACGTACGTAAGCGATGCTTTCCCGATCGTCCGCGAGCACGCAAGTGCCTTTTACTTGCGCGGCGGAAAAAATCGTGCTGTACGCATGATCGAAGCGCCCTCCGAACGCGCCAGTAAGAAGAAGAACGGTGTTGCTGTCATCCATCCGATGGAGCGCGAGCTGCGTATCCGTGAGGTCTTTCCGAACGGGATGGCGTTCGATGCGTTTCGCGTGTGCCTCGCCCCATGCCCAGTCGTCACTTGTCGCGCTGTCGGCATCACCGAGCAGCACGTCAGGGGAAAGCATGAGGGTGCGGCAGATGGCAACGCCACGATCCACAGCGCAGATGGCAGCGTACGTGTTCCCATCCAACAGGGAATGTGCCCACGCCTCGGACGGCGCGCGCCCGCCAAGGAAGAGCATGGTTGCTGTTTTTGGCAGGGGACGATGAAACTCACAGGTCGCTTGCGGCAGTTCGATGCAAGAATTTTTTGGAAGATGGGAAGATGTCATCGGGCGTTGCTCTTTTCTTTCATTTGCTAGCTATGGTATAATGATAACAACTTCATTCTATCACGTTGACAAAGGGAAAGACAACAACAGAGGAGGGGCTGTTTATGTTGCAATTTTCTTATTATGGGCATTCCTGCTTCCAGTTAAACGACGGTACGCACAAAGTTTTGACTGATCCGTTCTTAACGGGCAATCCGACGGCTGCGATTTCGGCGGAAAAAGTCGAGGCGGATACGATCCTGCTCTCGCATGCGCATGGCGATCATTTCGGTGATGCGCAGGCCATCGCGGAGCGCACGGGCGCGGATGTCGTCGGCGTGCCGGAGGTGCTCGGGCTTCTCCGCTTGCCGGGGGCGAAGCTCCATGGCATGAATCTCGGCGGCACGCTGTCGTTGCCGTTTGGCTCTGTGCGCATGGTGCTCGCGCGCCACAGCAGCGGCGTCGCAGGCGGCTGCGCGTGCGGCTACATCATCCGCATGGGCGGCAAGACGGTGTATTTCGCTGGCGACACGGCGATTTTCTCTGACATGAAATTCCTCGGCGAGCGCGACGCGATTGACTACGCGATGCTGCCGATCGGCGACAACTACACGATGGGGCCGGAGGACGCGGCGCTTGCGGCGAAGTGGCTCGGAGCGAAGCACGTTATCCCGATTCATTACAACACGTGGCCGATGATCGCACAAAACCCGGAAGAATTCAAAAAGCTTTGCGAAGCGGCATCGGATGCGAAGGTCACGGTCGTCCAGCCTGGCGAGAGCATCGAGCTCGTATGAGCGACGATCTTTCATTGAACACATCCGAGAGCGATGGTTCAGAGGTTTTGCCACAAACAAAGCAGAACCTCCTTGTCCTCCTCGGCCCGACGGCCGTTGGCAAGACGGCGCTGTCCATCGAGCTCGCGCAAGCGCTGGACGCCGAGATCATCTCGGGTGATTCCATGCTCATCTATCGCGGCTTCGACATTGGCGCGGCCAAGCCGACGATGGAGGAACGAAAGGGCGTCCCGCATCATCTCATCGACGTGCATGAGCCCTTTGAGCGCTATAGCGTGCAGGATTTCCAGCAGGAGGCCGCCGCGTGCATCGCGGACATCGCATCGCGCGGGAAGCTGCCGTTCCTTGTCGGCGGCACGGGACTCTATGTGCAGGCGCTCGTGGAAGGGTATGCGTTTAACGAGACAAGTGGAAATGCTGCCTATCGCGCGAAGCTTCAACAGCTGGCTGAGACGCAAGGTGCCGGAGCGCTGTTCACGATGCTTGAAACGGTCGACCCGAAAGCGGCACAAACGGTGGATGCCAAGAATACCCGCCGCATCATCCGTGCGCTCGAGGTCGCGCATGGCGGCAAGGAATCCATTTCCCGCGCGAAAGCGGACGAGCCCCCGTACCGTGCGTTCGTCGTCGGTCTCACACGGCCGCGGGCGGAGCTCTACGAACGTATCAATCAGCGGGTGCTGTTGATGATAGAGCAAGGGCTCGTCCGCGAAGTGCAAGGTTTGTTGGCGCGCGGCGTATCGCGTGACGCCCAGCCGATGCAGGGCATCGGGTACAAGGAGACGGCGGCGTATCTCGCAGGCGAATATTCTCTGGAGGAAGCCGTTGATACGATCCAAAAGGCGACGCGCCATTTCGCGAAACGCCAGCTCACATGGTATCGTCGGATGCCGTACATCCATTGGTATGATGCGACGCTGCCGCAGGAAAGAATTCTTTCAAAGATTTTGAACGATGTGAGAGGATTTTTCGCATCGAGGTAGAATGTACATATAGAGAACGAATTTTAATGAGGTGGTTTCTTTGGCAATCAAGCAGATCAATCTTCAGGACAGCTTTTTGAACCAGGTGCGCAAGGAAAATGTCGGCGTGACGATTCATCTCGTCAACGGCTTCCAGATCAAGGGCAGCGTGCGCGGTTTTGACAATTTCACGGTCATCCTCGACGTGATGGGCAAGCAGCAGATGGTTTACAAGCACGCGATTTCGACGATCACGCCGGCGAAGCCTGTCGCTTTCGCAGGTGCAGACAAGCCGGAAAAGGGCGAGAAAGCTGAAAAAGCTGAAAAGGCCGACGCGTAAACACATGGTCACAAAAGGGCGCTGAGAAGAGCTTTCTCCTGCGGGAGGAGGCTTTTTTCGTCCGGCGTTCCAGGAAAGGAGAAACGATGCGGAAACGGGGATTCGAGCGCGTGTCGAAGTATTCAGCGGAAAACATCTTGCTGCCGGGACGCAAGACAGCCGCGAGCGCGGGCTATGATATCGCGGCGGCGGAGGCGGCGCTCATCGCGCCCGGCGCAGTTGCGCTCGTGCCGACGGGGCTCAAGGCGTATATGCAGCAGGGAGAAGTGCTGGTACTCGCCATCCGTTCGAGCCTTGCGGCGAAACGCGGCCTGTGCCTCGCGAATGGCATCGGCATCATCGATGCGGATTACTACGACAATCCAGAGAACGAAGGGCACATCCAGGTCGCCGTGCGCAATCTCGGTACACAGCCCGTCGCGATCGCGGCGGGCGAACGCATCGCGCAGGGCGTGTTTTTGCCGTATCTCACGGTGGATGGCGATGCCGCGGGCGAAGGCGCCGAACGCACGGGCGGATTCGGTTCGACGGGACGGGGGGACGAAGCTTGAGCGCAGACGAGGGCATGAATCTTTTTGAAGCGGCGGCAGAAAGCAACGTGGATGAAGGCGGCTTGCACCGCTTCGAGCCGCTCGCACAGCGCATGCGGCCGCGCACATTTGAAGAATTCATCGGCCAGCAGGGCGCGGTCGGGCAGGGACGTTTCTTGCGGCGCATGATCGAGCAAGACCAAGTGCCGTCCATGATCCTCTACGGCCCGCCGGGCACGGGCAAGACGACGCTCGCGCAAATGATTGCAGGACTCACGCACAGCGCGTTTCAGAAACTCAATGCTGTCGCGGCCGGCATTGCCGATATCCGCGCCATCGTGAAAGAGGCCGAGGAGCAACGCCGTTTTTACCAGCGGCGCACGATCGTGTTCATCGACGAAATCCATCGCTTCAACAAGAGCCAACAGGATGTCCTCCTGCCTTACGTCGAGGACGGGCGGCTCGTGCTCATCGGCGCGACGACAGAAAATCCGTTCTTTGAAGTGAATCACGCGCTCCTTTCGCGCGTGCGCATCGTGCGGCTGGAAAAACTCACGGACGCGGAACTTGTTCGCATCCTCACGCAGGCGCTTGATGACGAAGAACGCGGCCTCGGCGGCCAGCATTTGACGGCGGCGGAAGGCGTGCTCGCGGCCATCGCGGGCTTTGCGGGCGGCGATGCGCGCATGGCGCTCAACGTGCTCGAGGGTATGGCGGCGATGCTGCCGCCGTCGGGCGGAGAGCTCACGATGGAGCTCCTCACGAGCCTCGTCGGTGAGCGTGTGCAGTCGTATGACAAGAAGGGCGACAACCATTACGATACGGCGTCGGCGTTCATCAAGAGCATGCGCGGCAGCGATCCCGATGCGGCGCTTCATTATCTCGCGCGCATGATCGCGGGCGGCGAAGACCTCAATTTCATCGCGCGGCGCATCGTCATTTGTGCGTCGGAAGATGTCGGCAATGCCGACCCGATGGCGCTCGTCGTCGCCATGGCGGCCGCGCAGGCCGTGCAGTTCGTCGGCCTGCCGGAAGCGCGCATCACGCTCGGGCAGGCCGTCACGTATATTGCCTCGGCGCCAAAGAGCAATGCAGCGTACCTCGGCATCGACCACGCGCTTGCCGACGTACGGCACAAAAATTGCGGCCAAGTTCCCATCCATCTGCGCGATTCCCATTACAAGGGTGCGGCGAAGCTCGGGCACGGCATCGATTATGTGTATCCGCATGATTTTCCGGGACATTTCAAACAGCAGCAGTACCTGCCGAATGAAATTCGGAATGCACATTATTACGAGCCGACGGACATTGGGCGTGAAAAGCAGATGGGGGACTATCTGAAACAATGTTGGCCGGAACGATATCCAAAGTGAGAGATGGCGCAACCCTCTCCGACCTCCCTTCGGGAGGCCACCTCCCCCATTGGGGAGGCTGGTATGAAGAATTCAGGTGGTTGAATGAAATTATCGACGAAAGGCCGCTACAGTGTCACGGCGCTCTACGAACTGGCGCAGCATTATGGGCAGGGCATCGTGCCACTGAAGACGATCGCCCTGAGCCAGGGCTTGTCGGAAAATTATCTCGAGCAGCTCATGGGCACGATGCGCAAAGCCGGCCTCGTCACGAGCACGCGCGGCGCGCAAGGCGGCTATGAGCTGGCGCGCGCGCCAAAGGACATCACGATCTGCGACATCATCACGGCGGCGGAAGGCCCGATTGCGCTCGTGGACTGCCTGCTTGATGACGAGAAGGCCGTCCACTGCGCACGCGCGAGCGAATGCGTGACGCGCAGTGTCTGGGAACGTGTCTGCGCGAGCATCAATGACGTGCTTGCGAGCATCACGCTTGCCGATCTTTGCAGGGACGGAGAGAAGGGGGTCGGGTGCTGCCAATGAATCCCGTGTACCTTGATTACGCAGCGACGACGCCGATGGACGCGCGCGTGCGAGACGCCATGACGCAGGCGATGGCGGAGCTTTATGGGAATCCATCGAGCCTCTACGCGGCCGGCCGTGCGGCGAAATCAACGGTTGAAAAAGCACGGAGGCAAGTTGCGGCGCTGATTGGTGCCAAGCCAGAGGAAATCTTCTTTACGAGCGGCGGCAGTGAGAGCGACAACTGGGCGCTCAAAGGCATCGCGTTTGCAAGGCGGGCGTCGGGAAAAGCGTTTGGCGTTGTGACATCCGCTATCGAACATCCGGCGATTCTGCGAACAAGCGAATGGCTTGAGCGCCAAGGTGTTCCTGTGACGCGGCTTCCCGTGGATGGCGAGGGGGTCGTTGCTCCAGAAGCGTTGGAACGGACGTTGTCATCGCTTGACGGCAACGTAGAACTGTCACAAGGCGTGGGCATTGTCTCTATTATGATGGCGAACAATGAAGTCGGGACGATGGAACCCGTTCGCGAACTTGCAGAAATTGCACACAACCATGGAGCGATTTTTCATACGGATGCCGTTCAAGCCGCAGGTCACATTTCCATTGATGTCGAAGCATTCGGCGTCGATGCATTATCTCTGACTGCGCACAAATTCTGCGGGCCGAAAGGCATTGGGGCGCTCTACATCCGACGCGGCGTGCTCATCGATTCTCTGATTCACGGCGGGGAACAGGAACGCGGTTTGCGTGCGGGCACGGAGAACGTGCCCGCCATCGTCGGCCTCGGCTGCGCGGCAGAAGTCGCAGCGGCGGAATTGGAAGAAGAAGGAAAGCGCCTGACGGAATTACGTGACCTTCTTGAGGCGCGCGTGCGAACAATCATGGGATGCGTGGTTCATGGCTCTCAGAATGCGGAACGGCGTTTGCCAGGCACGCTGAATTTCAGCATCGCCGGCATCCATCATGACGCGTTGCTCATCCGTCTCGACCGCGCTGGCTTTGCCGTGTCAGCGGGCAGCGCTTGCAGCGCTGGAAGTTTGGAACCATCGCATGTATTGGCGGCCATGGGCGTTCCTGCAGAAGAAGCGCAAAGCGCGGTGCGCGTGTCACTCGGCCGCTGGACGACCGAGGCGGACGTGCTCGCCTTTGCCGATGCATTGGAGCAGGCGGTTTCCTCGATGCGGGCGCTTTAAATTCATACGTTCAACGGAATCCCAGACGTTTGGCCGTCCGGGATTTTTTTGCATGAAAAAAGAGCTGATGCCAAATGGCACCAGCCCTTCAATCCAGAAATAATTTTTGTCAGCCGAACCGGACGAACGACGCCTGCTGATCCATGCGCCAACGATTCAAGAGATCCGTGTCACGGCTGTACGACACGCAGATGGCCTGGCCGGAACCCCACGGCTCGCGCTGCAGGCGCTCTTTGAGCGCTTCCATGAAGTCACGCGTCGCCTGCGGGCTCGCGCCGTCCGAAAGCTGGACGAGCTCGATCTTGCCCGTGTGGCTGTCATAGACGATCTTCCCGTCAAGAGCCATGTCCTGTCCCAAGCTGTAGCTGATTTTCTTTTTGCCGCGTTCCTCGCGCGTCACTTCGACCCATGCAAACATGTTGCTCGTCCTCCTTTTGTTTCACCGGATGGTTTCTTTGAATCTATCGTACCATAGGTGTCTGATTTTGTATACAGCATACGAAAAAATCGTGTTACAGGGTGACAGTCTATCTGTGAAACAAGAAATGGCCTGCGGTTGGAGCGCAGGCCATTTTGTGTCACCTGCGAACAGATGACGGATAATGATAGAAAGGAAGAAAGTGATGGATGGTCTTATTTGCCGAAGAAGCGATCATGCAGGCCTTTGAAGCCGCAGCCGTGGCGCGCTTCGTCCTTGCACATCTCGTGGACCGTGTCGTGGATCGCATCGAGGTTGAGTTTCTTCGCGAGCGTCGCGAGCTCTTTCTTGCCTGCGCAAGCGCCGTGCTCGGCATCGATGCGCATCTCGAGGTTCTTCTTCGTGGAGTCCGTCAGGACTTCGCCGAGGAGCTCTGCGAATTTGGCCGCGTGCTCCGCTTCTTCAAATGCATAGCGCTTGAACGCGTCTGCGATTTCCGGATAGCCTTCGCGCTCCGCCTGGCGGCTCATCGCGAGATACATGCCGACTTCGGAGCACTCGCCCGTGAAGTTCTGGCGCAGGCCTTCGATGACCTTTTCATCGACGCCCTTCGCGACGCCGACGCGATGCTCATCTGCGAACACGAGCTCGCCGCTCTGCTCGACGAATTTCGAGGCCGGCGCTTTGCAGATCGGGCACTGTGCGGGCGGTTCCGCGCCTTCATAGACATAGCCGCAGACGGTGCAAACGAATTTTTTCATGGGAACTCCTCCTACTAATATAGAATGGTGTCATCGCCGCTTGCTCATGGCGACGAACGTGTGAACGTGTTGATGGCTTTATTATAAAGCAAGCGCGTTGGTTTGAAAAAGGCGGAATTCTTTTGAAAAATAAAAATATCTCCCTAAATCTCTCGAATGCTCACGGAATCTTGTTTTGTCGTAACAGAGAAAGAAAAAGATATTTATGGAAAATAATTATTGATAAAACTCTTTTTGACAGGGCACGTATAGATGGTATAATGATGAATCAGAATGAAATCGTGTATATGATGTGAATAGAAGGGGATACAAGACATATGTTTACGCGAACAACGCGGTCGGCTGCGGAAACGGCACAGCTCGCGCAGATGATTGGCAAGAAGATTCATGAAGGGACGGTCGTCTGCCTCGATGGCGACCTCGGCGCAGGGAAGACGCTGTTTGTGCAGAACGTGGTCAAAATGCTCGGCATCGAGGAGGGCGTCACGAGCCCGACGTTCAATCTCATGAACGTGTACGAAGGCATTTGCCGCGTCTATCATTTCGATCTCTACCGGCTCGAGACGGCGGAGGAGCTCGACGACATTGGTTTTTACGAATACACGGAGGAGCCGGACGGCATCGTCTTCATCGAGTGGTCGGACAAATTTCCCGAGGAGCTGCCGGACGATTACATCGCGATCCGTTTCGAGCGGACGGGCGGCGCAGCAAGCGAGCGCACGATCACGTTCCGCGCGGTCGGCGAGGAATTCGAGGACGATGTAAAGGAGATGGATGCGTTTTGCAGATTTTGAGCCTGGACACGTCGACCCGGGTCTCGAGTGTCGCCGTGCTCATGGATGGTAGCCTCGCCTCGGAGATCACGATGCAGGCGCGGCTCACACACTCCGAGACGCTGTTGCCGCACATCCAGCAGGCGCTTTCCATGGCGGGCGTGAAAAAAGAAGAACTGACCGGCATCGCCGTGAGCCAGGGCCCCGGCTCGTTCACAGGGCTGCGCATCGGCCTCGCGGCGGCGAAAGCTATGAGCTATGCGCTCCATATTCCCATCGTTGGCGTGCCGAGCCTTGAAGCGCTTGCGCTCCATTACCAGATGCCGGGTGTCACGATTTTTGCGATGACGGATGCGCAGAAAAAGAATGTCTACGTCGAGCAGATGGAGTGTGTGCCGGAGGACGGCGGCCTCACGTTGCATGTGGAGGCGCCGGTCGCGGTGAAACCGCTGACGGAAGTCCTCAATGCGGCGGGATGCCTTGCGGCAAATGGCCAGACCGTCGTCCTCGTCGGTGACATCGTCCAGAAAAAACTTCTGGGGAAGGACGGCCTTGCCCGTGCAAACGTTACGATCCCCCAGGGCGTGCTCCTGCCGCCGCCCGAGCTCGTGATGCCGCGCGCGTCCCATGTCGCATGGCTCGGGGCCGAGCGCCTGGCAAAGGGCGAGGTGGACAATGTCATGGACCTCGAGCCCATCTACCTGCGCAAGAGCGAAGCGGAAGAGCTTTGGACGAAGCACCATGCAGAAGATGAACATACGGTCGTGGACAGCGAAAAAACATTGAATGCAGAGGAAGCGCATGGCCGCCGCGAGGTGTCGCGATGACGGCAAAAGAAACGGCGAGCGTTCCAGCGATGCATCCACTCGCCTTCCGCAAGATGACGCCGGACGATGCAGACGCGGTCGCGCGCGTCGAAGCGGCGTGTTTTCCCGTGCCTTGGTCGCGCGAATCCTTCTGGCGCGAGGCGTCGAACGAGAACACGTCCTATCTTCTGGCGATTGACGAAGAAACCAAGGACGTCATCGGCTACGCGGGCTGCTGGATCCTCGCGGACGAGGCGCAGATCACGAATGTCGCGATCCTGCCCGCGTACCGCGGCCAAGGCGCGGGCACAAGGCTCATGGCCGCGAGCATCGAGGCCGCGCGCGCGCGCGGTGCGACGGCCATGACGCTCGAAGTGCGCCCGTCGAACACGCCAGCGCTCGCGCTCTATCATCATTTCGGCTTCAAGGAAGCTGGCCGCCGCAAGGGCTATTACAGCGATAATGGCGAAGATGCGATTATCATGTGGAATACCGCTTTGGCGACGGCACCTATTTCGTGAACATGTGTCTTGGAATTTCGAATGGAGAACGTTGTCCTTCCTGCGTTGCGGGAAGGACTTTTTTGATACAAAACATGAAATTCTTTTCATTTTTTAGGGTTGCCAGCGTAAAATGCAAACTGTGTTCATCGGGAGAAGACAGATGATGCAAGGAGGAAACAAAGGATTGGGAAGCGCAGACGGAACGCGCCCTTGGGGGAGGGCGGCGGACGTGCTGCGTTGGGAGGAATCGTTATGGGAATCAAGCAGAAATTTCTGGCTTTGACCGGCGTCGTCGGCCTCATGCTGGCGCTCGTGTCGGCGCTCGGCTACTACATGGCGCAGAGTGCGCTGAACACGAGCATCCAGGGCGAGATCACGGCGAATATCGAGAGCGAGCGGCAGAATGTCATGGGCTGGGTCACGACGCACGCGCGCGTGGCCGAGGATGCCGCCGCGCACATGGGCGCGCTCGATGAGGCTGTAAGCGTCCCGACCGTGGACGAGATCGCACCGGCGAAAGATGATATGCTGCTCGGCCTGACGATCGGCCGCGAGGACGGTCGTGTCGTCAGCTACCCGTCTGGCGATCTCACGGGCAAGCTGATCCCGCAGGAGCGCAGCTGGTACAAGGACGCGAAAGCGCAGGGCAAGACGCTCTACACGGATCCGTACGTTGACAAGATCACGAACAAGCTCTGCGTGTCTATCGCCGTGCCGTACTACAAGAAAGATGGCACGTTCGGAGGCGCGGTCTGCGAGGATATCTCGCTCGAGAGCCTCGATGGATACATTGAGAAGCTCGACTACAAGGGTGCGGGCATGGGCACGATCCTCACAGCAGACGGCAAGGTCGTCGCGTCGAAGGACACGTCGCTCCAAGACAAGGATGTCAAGGATATCCCAGGCCTGAATAGCAAATTCGCAGACATGGTCGCGAAGGGCTCCGGCATGTTCACGCAGGACATGGATGGCGAGGATACGGTTATCGCCTACGCGACGATTGACGGCCCGGGCTGGATCATGATGATGGCCGTGCCGGAAAGCGTCGTCTATGCCGCGCTCACGCACATGAAGATCGCGTTCATCATCGTGACACTCATCGGCCTTGCCGTCATCATGGTCATCTGCCAGCTGTTCGCGCGCCGTATCACGGCCCCGATTGCGCTCCTCAAAGACCAGGCGGCCTTCCTCGCGGATGGCGACCTGCGTGCGGAAGTCTCCGTCGATTCGAGCGACGAGCTCGGCGACCTTGCCAATGCATTTGACACGATGGCGAAAAATCTCCGCAAGCTCATCGAAAATGTCTCGAACACGGCCGACCAGGTCGCAGCGGCCTCCGAAGAACTCACGGCGAGCTCGCAGCAGTCGGCGCAGGCAAACCAGAGCGTCGCGCAGACGATCGTCGATGTCGCGAACGGCATGGAAGCGCAGCTCACGAGCATCGATGGCGTGAAGGACAGCGTCGATGAGGTCGACAGTCAGGTACTCGAGACATCGGCGCGCGCCGAGGGCGTTTCGGATCGCTCGCAGGAGACGGCCGAAGCCGCGAAGCACGGCCAGAGCCTCATGGAAAGCTCCGTCACGAAGATGGAAGAGATCGAGCAAAGCGTCAATGACACGGCCGACGTCATGGATACGCTCGGCAAAAATTCGAAAGAAATCGGCGCGATCGTCGAGACGATTACAGGCATCGCCGAGCAGACGAACCTCCTCGCGCTCAATGCCGCCATCGAGGCGGCGCGTGCGGGTGAGGCCGGCCGCGGCTTCTCTGTCGTTGCCGACGAAGTCCGCAAGCTCGCCGAGGAATCGCAGACAGCAGCCGGCGAGATTGAAGCGCGCATCGGCACGATCCAGAAGGACACGGAAGCCGCCGTCGCGAAGATGGAAGGCGGCCGCAGCCGCGTGCAGGAAGGCACGGACGCGATCCGCAAGGTCGGCGAAGAATTCCAGAGCATCATGGACAAGATCGCACAGACGAACGACGATATGAAAGCGATCAACGACACGATGCAAGGCCTCGCGGAAGGCACGAAGAAAATCGTCGGCGTCATCGGCCAGGTGGACAGTATCAGCCGCGAAACGTCGGAGCACACGCAGACGATCAGCGCGGCGGCCGAAGAGCAGAGTGCCTCGGCCGAAGAAATCGCCTCGGCCTCGCAGTCGCTCGCGAACCTCGCGGCGAAGTTGCAGGAAGCGACGAAGAAATTCAAGGTTTGATTGTTTTACGAAAGACGAAAGAGCGGATCGCATTCGGACGAATGTGTTTCGCTCTTTTATTTTTGTGTTAAATTGATAAAGGATATCATGGTTTCTTGTACATTTTTAGGAATTCGTTCCTAAAATGAAGGACAAATATCGTTGGGAATATTTTTCATTCATAAGGGAAGGGATCACGATGGGGATCAAGAAGAAATTTCTGCTGCTGACGGGCGTCGTCGGCGTGCTGTTGGCGCTCGTCTCGGCGCTCGGGTACTTCATGGCGTACCGTGCGCTCGATGCGAGCATCCAAGGCGAGATCACGGCGAACATGGCGGCCGAAAAGGAAGACCTTTCTGGCTGGGTCGCGGAGCACACGCGCGTTGCGGAAGACCTCGCCGCACATGCGGCAGCGATGGATGCAGCGGTCGGCAAACCGACGCAGGACATGCTGCAGATGGCAAAGGATGATATGATCCTGGATATCACGCTCGGCCGCGAAGACAATTATGCCGTTGGCGTTACGGACGGTGATATCACGGGCGAGTTTGTTCCGACGACGCGTGACTGGTACAAGGATGCGAAGGCGCAGGGCAAAACGATTTACACCGATCCGTACATCGATGACACGACGAAAAAGCTCTGCGTCTCCATCGCGGTGCCGTACTATCGCCCGGATGGGGCATTTGCCGGCGCCATCTGCGAAGATGTCCTGCTTTCGACACTAGATGATTACGTGGCGAATCTGAAATACAAGGGCGAGGGCAACGGCAGGATTCTCACGCCAAGCGGAACTGTCCTCGCATCGTTCAACGCGGAGGAGAACAACCAACGCGTGTCGGACATCGGATACCTCAGCCAGCACTTCGATGAAATGAAAGCGAATGGCGCGGGCTTCTATTTCGCGGACGCAGATGGAGAATCTTCTGTTGTCGCGTATGCAACGGTCGATCGTGCTGGCTGGATCATGGTGATGACCGTACCCGAGAGCGTCGTCTACAGCGAGATGCGCACGATGAAGATTGCATTCGTCGTCGTGACGCTCCTCGGCATCCTGCTCATCATGGGCATCACGCGCGTGTTCGCGGCGAAGATCACGGGGCCGATCGCCGTGTTGCAAGGCCATGCGGAGATGCTGTCGCAAGGCGATCTGCGCGTCGACAATTGCGCCGTCGATTCCGATGACGAGCTCGGCGAGCTCGCGCATGCATTCGACACGATGGCGAAGAACTTGCGCGATCTCCTCAAAAATGTCACGGCGACGTCTGACCAGGTCGCGGCCGCGTCCGAGGAGCTCACGGCGAGCTCCGAGCAGTCGGCGCAGGCGACGCAGAGCGTCGCGCAGACGATCGTTGATGTCGCGAACGGCATGGAAGCGCAACTCACGAGCATCGACGGCGTGAAGGAAAGCGTGGACAGCGTCGACGGCCAAGTGCTCGAGACGTCGACGCGCGCCGAAGGCGTGTCCGATCGCTCGCAGGAAACGGCGGATGCTGCGAAGCATGGGCAGGAACTCATGGAAAGTTCCGTTGCAAAGATGGAGGAAATCGAGCGCAACGTCAATCAGACGTCCGACGTCATGGACAAGCTCGGCAAGAGCTCGCAGGAAATCGGCGCGATTGTCGAGACGATTGCAGGCATCGCCGAGCAGACGAACCTTCTCGCGCTCAATGCCGCGATCGAGGCGGCGCGTGCCGGCGAGGCGGGCCGCGGCTTCTCCGTCGTCGCGGATGAAGTCCGCAAGCTCGCCGAGGCGTCGCAACAGGCGGCGAGCGAGATCGAGCAACGCATCGGCACAATCCAGCAGGATATGAGCATCGCGGTCGAACGCATGAAAGGCGGCCGCACGCGCGTGCAGGAAGGCACGGAGGCCATCCGCAAGGTCGGCGAAGAATTCCAGAGCATCATGGACAAGATTGCGCAGACGAATGAAGATATGACGGCCATCAACGACACGATGCAAGGCCTTGCGGGCGGCACGAAGAAGATTGTTGATGTCATCGGGCAAGTGGATGACATCAGCCGCAAGACGTCAGAACATACGCAGACGATTAGCGCGGCCGCAGAAGAGCAGAGCGCTTCAGCGGAAGAAATAGCCTCGGCCTCGCATTCGCTCGCGGATCTTGCGGCGAAACTGCAAGATGCAACGAAGAAATTCAAAGTTTGATTGCTTGGCGATAAAAAGAAGTCCTGTCATCTTTTGCAAGGTGGCAGGACTTCTTTGATTTGTGGCGAAATGGTATGTCAGAGAATTTTTTTGAAGGGAGATTTCTTTTATGGCAAAATATGCATTCATCACCGGCGCGTCGAGCGGCATCGGCAAGGCGACGGCGCAAGCGCTTGCTGCGAAAGGGTATGACCTCGTCATCGCGAGCCGCAACATTGAGAAGCTCGAAGCGGTGAAAAAGGAGATTGAGGCGGCGCAGCACGTGGCCGTCACGCCGGTCGTGCTCGATGTCACGGATACGGCGGCCATCCATCAGACGACGTCCGTCGTTCTTGAAAAATTCGGCGCGCCGGATGTGCTCGTCAATGACGCCGGCCTCGCGCGCGGCCTTGAGCCGTATGAGCAGACGGAGGAAGAAGACATCCTCGAGATGGTCGATACGAACATCAAAGGATTGTTTCTCGTCACGCACGCGTTCCTGCCCGCGATGGTCGAGCGGAACAGCGGCCACATCGTGAACCTCGGCTCGACGGCCGGCCTCTACGCGTACGCAGGCGCGGCGGTCTACTGCGCATCGAAAGCGGCCGTCAAGACGTTCTCCGACGGTATCCGCATCGATTGCATGGCGACGGACGTCAAGGTCACGACGATCCAGCCGGGCATGGTCGAGACGCCGTTCTCCGAAGTGCGCTTCCACGGCGACAAGGAACGCGCGGCGAACGTCTACAAGGACATCGAGCCGCTGACGCCCGAGGACATCGCAGACGCCATCGCCTACGTCATCGACACGCCGCGCCGCGTGCAGATCAGCGACGTCGTCCTGCTCGCGAACCAGCAGGGCACGGGCTTCCTGGCGTGCAAACAGCCGAAGCGCCTCGCAAAATAAGGCTTCCATTCTGGTCTTTGGTAAAAGGCATCAAAAATGATTCTCATGAAATCACCACATTCAGCGGGACGGTGCCAGCGCAGTGGAATTTTTCGCTTTCCGTGAGGATGGCGAGGATGTCGGCAGAGCGCGCCATGTCGCGGACGGCGACGAAGAACTGAAACGCGCCCATCTTTTCGGAATACACGATGGAATTCGTCATAAGACGCAAGACAATATCATCAGTTGCACAGAACCGAGCTTGTAATCTGTGCAGAATGTGGTAAAATGGAAATAAACCAAACAACAAGAAAAATAGAGAGCGTGAAATTTCTAAAACAAGAAACTTCCAGAATCTGAAAGGAGCTCGTTTTCCATCATGAAAATCCTCATCGACGACGCCAACATCGAGGCCATCAAGAAACTCTATCCTGTGTTCCCCATCGACGGTGTGACGACGAATCCCTCCATCCTCGCCAAGAGCGGCCGTCAGCCGTATGATGTGTTGCGCGAGATCCGCGCCTTCATCGGTGCAGACGCGGAATTGCATGTGCAGGTCGTTGGCCGGACGGCAGACGCGATGCTCGAGGACGTGGAACGCATCCATAGCGAGCTTGGCGCGAACACGTACACGAAGATCCCCGTGAATACGGCCGGCCTCGAAGCCATCAAGCGTCTCCGCAAGGCGCAGCCCTCCGCGCACATCACGGCGACGGCCATCTACACGCCGATGCAGGCATTCCTCGCAGCGAAGGCTGGCGCAGACTACACAGCGCCGTACATCAATCGCATCGACAACCTCGGCGCCGACGGCACCCAGACGGCGAAAATCATCCAAGATATGTTCACGCAGAACGGTCTTCCTTGCCAGATCCTCGCTGCGAGCTTCAAGAATTCGCAGCAGGTGCAGGAGCTCGCACAGTACGGCATCGGCGCTGCGACCATCGCGCCAGCTGTCATCGAAGGCCTCGTGAAGAACGCATCTGTCGCTGCCGCCATCGATGATTTCACGCATGACTTTGAAGCGCTCTGCGGCGCAGGCGTCACGATGAAGAACGCAAAATAAAGCGAACCTATTCGTTTTCATCATGTCCGCGACATGGGCGTACCATCTGATTTGCAGAATCTATAGGATTTTTCTCTGGGGGCTGCCGCAAGGCAGTCCCATTTTTTGAATGCAAAGGGTTGACAGGGAAAGGAGAAATCGTTATAATCATATAACATATAAGAAAAGTATGATATAAAAGAGGACGTGATCGCATGGAGGTTCATTACTACAAGGAATTTTCCCGCAGCCTGAACCGGGAGATGGAATGGAAAACGTATGGCACGGGCGGCAAGATTTGTCTGGCCTTTCCCTCTCAAAATGGACATTTCTACGATTTTGAAAACTTCCATATGACAGATACGGTAGCGCGCTGGATCGATGAGGAGAAATTGTTTCTTGTCTGTCCGGATAGCATTGATGAAGAGACGTGGTCGGACGAAGGTGGCGATGCTAGATGGCGCATCGAGCGACAGGAGGCGTGGTATCACTATATCGTGGATGAATTGCTGCCGCGTATGCGCATGTTGGGGCATGCAGGAGAGCATGACCTTGCCATGGTGACGGGATGCAGCATGGGCGCGGTCCATGCCGGCAATTTCTTTTTCCGCCGGCCGGATCTCTTCGATGCCATCATCGCACTCAGTGGTGTCTACAATGCAGCGTATTTCTTTCACGACTACAGCGATGAGCTCGTCTATGCCAATTCGCCGGCAGCGTTCCTGCCAAATTTGCCGGCCGATCATCCTTATATGAAACTGTACGCCCAGAGTAAGATGTACTTCTGTGTCGGGCAGGGTGCGTGGGAAGACGATCTGCTTGCTGGCACGCGGGAACTCGACACGATCCTCTGCCAGAAAGGCATTCCAGCGGTCTTTGATTATTGGGGTTATGACGTCTGTCACGACTGGTGCTGGTGGCAGAAGCAGCTGCCGTATTTCATGGAAAAAGTTCTGGGGGCATAAATTATGAACTTTGTTTTTATCTCGCCGCACTTCCCGAAAGATTTCTGGAACTTCTGCGACCGCCTTGCGAAAAATGGCGTGACGGTGCTCGGGATCGGCGACACGCCATATGATTCGCTCGATGAACGACTGAAGAACGCGCTGACCGAATATTATTTCGTGCAGGATCTTGGCGACTACGTTCAAGTCTTCCGCGCCGTCGCGTTCTTTTCCTTCAAATACGGGAAGGTTGATTGGATCGAGTCGAACAATGAGTTCTGGCTCGAGCAAGACGCGCGGCTGCGCACGGACTTTCACGTAACGACGGGCGAGCAGGCGGCGGACATCGGGCGCATCAAGCACAAGTCTGCCATGAAAAAATATTATGCGCAAGCTGGCATCCCGACTGCACGCTTGCACAAAATCACGACGATCGAAGCGGCACGGGAGTTCGTCGGCTGGGTCGGCTATCCGGTCATCGTGAAGCCGGATGTCGGCGTCGGCGCGACGGACACGTACAAGCTCGTCTGCGATGACGACTTGCAGCGGTTCTTTGCGCAACTGCCGGAGGTGCCGTACGTCATGGAAGAATTCGTGACGGGCGACATCTGTTCGTACGATGCCATCCTCGATTCGCATTCCGAGCCGCTCATGGAGTCCATGACCGTCTGGCCACCGTCCGTCATGGATATCGTGCTCCAGCATCTCGACCTTTCCTACTACACGGTGGACAAGGTGCCGGGGGCGCTCCGGCAGATGGGGCGCGCGACCGTGAAATCGTTCGGCGTGAAGAGCCGCTTTGTGCACCTCGAATTCTTCCGCCTGACGAAAGCGAAGCCGGGGCTCGGCGAAATTGGAGATTTCGTCGGTCTTGAAGTCAATATGCGCCCGGCCGGCGGCTACACGCCCGACATGATGAACTACGCGCATGACACGGATGTCTATCAGATCTGGGCCGACATGGTGACGAAAGACCGCCGCGTGCTGCCGGACAGCGGCCAACACTGTTTTTGCGCCTACGCCAGCTGCCGCGATGAACATGCCTATGTGCATACGCATGAAGATATTCTCGCACGTTACGGGAACGCTCTTGTGATGTGCGAGCGCATGCCGGACATGATGGCGCCGCAGATGGGCAATCAGATGTACACAGCGAAACTCAAAGACCAGGCAGCTGTGGACGCGTTCATCGAATACATACAAGCGCGGCGCTGAGTCTATGGGAAAAAGAGGGAAAAGAAGAGGTGCATGGCGAATCTTTCTTCTATGAATTGTGTATCGCAACAGAAGGGAGATTTTACATGAAAGTCTTATCATTAACGGGCCTCCGCATCCAAATGGCAAGACTCCCCGTTTTCCTTCAAAGCGAATTTGAAGGGAAACGGGAAAAACTATACTCAAGATTGAGCTGTTGCATAACTGCGATGGCTCGATTTTTTTTCTGTGATTGACAGAGAAATTGTTCCGCTGTATGATAGACAAAACGAATCCATGCGTTTAAGTTATCAAGTGAATGCAGAAACAGGGGGTACCACATGAGCGGGATTTTTTATGGCATCGGCGTCGGCCCGGGCGACCCGGAACTCTTGACGGTGAAGGCCATCCATGCCATCGAGGCGGCGGACGTGCTGATCGCGCCGAAGACGGAAAAGAAAGACGGCAGCGTCGCACTGAACATCGCGAAGCCGTATTTGAAACCGGAAATCGAGATCGTCTATCAGGTCTTCCCGATGGTGAAAGGCTTTGCCGAGGATGATACAGCGTGGCAGGCGAACAAGGCGGAAATCCTCGCGCTCTTGGAACAAGGCAAAAACGTGGCGTTCCTGACACTCGGCGATCCGATGTTTTATAGTACGTACATTTATGTGTACCGCCTGCTTGAGAAGTCTGGCGTCGAAATCCGGACGATTCCTGGCATCCCGGCCTTCGTCGGCATTGGAAGCCAAGTCGGCTATCCGATTGTCGAGGGAGACGACGTGCTCTCCGTGATTCCGGCGACAGCGCCCATGGAGAAGATCGAGAAGGTCATGGCCGCGACAGATAACGTTGTCCTTATGAAGGTGTATAAGAATTCGGATGAAATCACGGAGCTCCTCGAAAAGCACAATCTCGCGAAACAGGCCGTGCTCGTGAGCCGCGCAGGTCTCCCAGACGAGCGCATCATCCGCGACATCTCGGCGCACAAAGGCGAAAAGCTCAATTATCTCTCGACGATTCTCACGCGCAAAGATTAAGCAGGAGGTTTCTTCTCTATGAAACGTTTGGTGCTCGGTTTCTTGATCGGTTGCCTGTTGCTCATTTTTGCAGGCTGCGGCGGCGCACCGCAGGGCGCATCGTCCTCGTCCGCAAGTTCGTCGGCTTCGAGTTCTTTTGCGACGATCAATGACGCTATGGGACGCACGGTCGTCCTGGATAAAAAGCCGGAACGCATCGTCGTGACATCGGCGTCGTTCCTCGAACCATTGCATGAAGTCGGCGGCGATGTCGTTGGCCGTCCGGATTCGAAGACGCAGATGCCGGACTTCGCGAAGGACAAGGCGTCCGTCGGCAAGGTCTATCAGATCGACACGGAAAAAGTGCTGGCCTGCGAGCCGGACCTCGTCATCATCAACAAGGGCATGAATGAAAAACTTGCCCCGACGCTTGAAGAAAGTGGCATCAAGACCATCGTCGTCGATATGAAGAGCTATGACGATGTCAAGAACATGGTGGGCATCTTCGCGCAGGTCACGGGCGAAAAAGAAAAAGGCGAGGCGCTCGTGAAGTCGATGGATGAAAAGATTGCCACTGTCGTCGACAAGATGCCGAAGACCAAGCACCGCGTCGCGATCCTCCACAGCACGAACCAAGGACTCACGGTGCAGCTCGATGGCAGCATCGCGGGCTCCGTGACAAAGATGCTCGGCTGGGAGAATGTCGCAGCCAATGACACGCCGCTCGAAAAAAATCCGGATGCTGCGCCGTACAGCTTGGAGACGCTCGTGCAGCAGAATCCGGAGATCATCTTTGTGACGAGCATGGGCAAGATCGAGGAGATCAAGTCCTCGATGGAGCAGACGATTGCGGATAATCCCGCGTGGCAGACGATTCCTGCCATCCAACAGAAGAAGCTCTTTTATCTCCCGCAAGACCTGTTCCTCTTGAGCCCGGGCATCCATTACCCGGAAGCCGTGGAGACGATGGCGAAGCTCGTTGATCCCGAGGCTTTTAAATGAGGCGGGGCATCCCGCATGGACGGCAAGTGCTGCTCTTGACGGCATTTGCCGTCTTGGTGTGTCTTGCCGTCGTGTTTTCCATCATGAAGGGCTCGGTCGAGATTCCCTTGGAGGAAATTCTCGGCGCGCTGAACGGGCAGACGGGTACGCATGCGCAGATTCTCATGAACATCCGCCTGCCGCGTACGATCGTCGCGCTGCTCGTCGGTGTGAATCTGGCGCTCTCTGGCGCGATCCTCCAAGCCGTCATGAAAAATCCGCTCGCGGATCCGCACATCATCGGTATTTCGTCCGGCGCGGGGCTTGCCGGTATCCTCGTCATGTTGCTTCTGCCGGAATATGGCGCACTCGTGACGCCGGCCGCGTTCCTCGGAGCCCTTGGCGCGGCGGTGCTCATCTACATCCTCGCATGGAAAAATGGCATCCGTCCCGTGCGCATCATCCTCGCGGGCGTTGCGGTCTCGGCGTTCCTCGGCGCAGGCATTTCGGCGCTCATGATCATCTACAGCGACCGCGTGCACAGCGCGCTCCTCTTCATGGTCGGAGGCCTCTCGGCGCGCAGCTGGCCGCACGTCGCCATGCTCTGGCCGTATGCGCTCGTCGGCGCGTGCCTCGCATTCCTCGGCGCGCGTCATCTCAATATCTTGCAGCTCGGTGACGAGATGGCGCGCGGGCTGGGCCTGCGCGTCGAGCTCACGCGCATCGTCATGACGGCGATCGCAGCGCTGCTCGCGGCGAGCTCCGTCTCCGTCGTCGGCCTCTTGGGGTTCGTCGGCCTCATCGTGCCGCACGCGGCGCGGCTCATGCTCGGCACGGATTACCGATTCCTCCTGCCTGGCGCGGCGCTCCTCGGCGCGGCCGTGCTGACGGCGAGTGATACCGTCGCGCGCGTGGCGTTTGCGCCCGTCGAGCTCCCCGTCGGCATCCTCATGGCCGCGCTCGGCGCGCCGTTCTTCCTGTTTTTGCTCAGAAGGGAGCTGTGAGGCATGGAACTTTCTGTCAAAGACATCACGGTCGCCATCGAAAAGAAAATCATTTTGCAGCACGTCAGCCTCACGTTCCCCGCAGGTAAGCGCACGGCCATCATTGGCCCGAATGGCGCAGGCAAATCGACACTTTTAAAGACGATTTCCGGTGCGATGAAACCGCGCGAAGGACAGGTGTTGCTCGATGGCGAAGACGTGCGCCAGATGAAGCACAAGCTGCTCGCGCGCAAGCTCGCGATCTTGCCGCAGGGCATGACCGCACCGCCGGACACGACGGTCGAGCAGCTTGTCGACTATGGCCGCTTCCCATATCGCGGCCTCTTGGGCGCGGAGGATGCGAAGGCCGACCGCGAGGCCGTCGCTTGGGCAATGGAGGCGACGCATCTCGCGCCATTTCGCACGCAGCAGGTCATGACGCTCTCGGGAGGCGAGCGGCAGCGCGCGTTCCTCGCCATGGCGCTTGCGCAGCAGCCGGAGATCTTGCTGCTCGACGAGCCGACGACGTATCTCGACATCGCGCACCAGCTCGAGGTCATGAACATCATCACGGAAATCAATCGCAAATACAAAATGACCATCATCATGGTGCTGCACGACATCAACCACGCGCTCCAGTATGCGGATGAGATCGTCGTCATCAAAGACCACGGCATTTACGGGCAAGGCTCGCCGAAGAACCTCATGACGGTGAAGACCGTCGCAGAAGTTTATGGCGTGCGCGCGGATTTTTTCACGAACAGCCAGGGCGTAACCGTACTCTCGCCCATCGAATTGGTACGTCCTCGTTGACGTGCCGATTTTTTGATTGCGAGCGTATGCTGTTCTTGAAGAGCGCGATGCACGCATGCGTTTCCGGGTTCTGCTTCGAGATGCTACGCGATCCTGCGAAGAGCCGAGCAGCGCTGTTGAATTTAGGCTTGCGGATGTTCATCGGCAGCTCGCCGCATTACTGGGAGAGCATCGAAAAGCTCACAGCGCTCGCCCTCGGCTTTTTCCTCATCGGCGGATTGCTGTATCATCGGCGCTTGAAAAAGAGTCGTGTTATCGTCCATCAAACGTGCTAAAATAAAGATGATAACAAAACGGGGAGGTATCATCATGAAGAGCATTTTGATCAAGGATACGACGCGCGAGGAACGGGCGGAGATTGTGCGGAAATCCATCACGTGCGGCAATGGCTGCGAGAATTGCGACGGCTGCGCGCTCGGCGCGGGGGATGTGCTCGAGATGTATCAGCCATACATCGACGGTGAAAAGGAAATCCGCGAGTGCAATTTGGCATATCGTACGCGGTACAGCATTCATTGAAATTTTTGTGTTTGGATGAAATCGCCACGTGGCAAGATTCGTGTTTGCCGCATGGCGATTTTTCTTGTTTCTATGGGAAAGTAATCGTTTCAAAAAATGCAAATGAAAACTATTGACAACTGTGATTGATATGAGTTATCATCAAGTGCGTAGAAAAGCTATCATTATCATCATTATTCGAGGAGGCATGATTTTTATGACACTGAAAGACGGCAAGACGGGCATGGAGCTCAAGATCGCAGAGATCGGCGACTCCACGCTCAAGGAACGTCTCATGACGATGGGGCTCATCCCGGGCACGAAAGTCCAGGTCCTGCGCTCGGCGCCGCTCGGCGATCCCATCGCCATCCGCGTGCGCTCGTACAATCTCGCGCTGCGCAAAGCAGATGCAGAGCACATTACCGTGGAACAAGTTGGTTAATCAAGGACTCTACAGAAAAAAACGGTTGAAAGCACCAAGGCCTGACGGAAAGCGTTTCATATTCCTGATGGCAGCGAAAGGAGACGGGTTTCACCCATGTCAACATTAGCAGTCGCACTCACCGGCAATCCGAATACCGGCAAGTCAACGATCTTCAACGAACTCACGGGCGCGCGCCAGAAAATTGGTAACTGGCCGGGCGTCACGGTCGATAAAAAGGTCGGCTACACGCGCTACAAGGATCGCGCGATTTCCGTCGTCGACCTCCCGGGCACGTACAGCGTCAATGCGCGCAGCCCGGAAGAGAAGATCGTCATCGATTACCTCATGAACACGAAGCTCGACCTCGTCGTCGACTCGTCGTCGACGTCGTCGACAGCTCGAACATCGAGCGCAACCTGTACCTCACGGTGCAGCTGCTCGAAAAGGGCATTCCTTTGCTCATCGACCTCAACATGCAGGACGATGCGAAACGCCGCGGCGTGCACATCGATACGAAGAAGCTCGAAGAAGCCTTCGGTATGCCGTGCGTCGAGACGGTCGGCCGTAACAAGAAGAGCACGCGTCACCTCCTCGATGTCTTTACGTCGACGGTCATGGAAAACTACCAGCCGAGCGAGCTCGTGCGGCAGCATATCGTGAAAGTCGAAGAGATCGAGCAGAGCAACAAGAGCGAAGCCGAAAAGCTTGAAGCCATCAGCGAGGCGCGCTATGCACTCATCGATACCGTCATGGCGCAGGCCGTCGACATGGGCAATCTCGGCCAGTCGCGCTCGGAAAAAATCGACCATTACCTCGCGAACGGCGTGCTCGCGCTGCCGATTTTCCTCTGCATTCTTTACGCGGTCTTCCAGATCACGTTCACATGGATCGGCCAGCCGATTGCGGATGCGCTCGACGAACTCATCAATGAAGATTTCCTCGGCTTCATGACGGATACGCTGACGGAAGCGGGTGTCGCGGATTGGATGGTCTCGCTCGTCTGCGACGGCATCATCGCCGGCGTCGGCGCGGTGCTGACGTTCGTCCCGCTCATTTTCGTCCTGTTCTTCTGCCTGTCGTTCCTCGATGGCACGGGCTACATGGCGCGCATCGCGTTTATCATGGATCCGATCATGCGTCGCTGCGGCCTGACGGGCAAAGGCCTTATGCCTCTCATGATGGGCTTTGGCTGCGGCGTGCCGGCCATCATGGGCGCGCGTGCGCTCGACTCGGAGAAAGACCGTATGGTCTCGATCCTCATCACGCCGTTCCTCACGTGCGGCGCGAAGCTGCCGATCATGGCGCTCTTCGCCGCAATGTTCTTCCCCGATAATGCAGCGAATGTCGTGTTCGCGATGTACATCATTGGCGTCGTCATGGCGATCGTCGTGGCCAAAGGCCTCGGCGCGACGATGTTCAAAGACAAAGGCTCGACATTCCTCCTCGAACTCCCGCCGTATCGCATGCCGGACATGAAGTCCGTGCTGCTTGAGACGTGGGACAAGGGCAAAGGCTACCTCGTCAAAGCTGGTACGATCATCTTTGCCGCGTCCGTCCTCCTCTGGGTCCTGTCGAACTACAACTTCAGCGGTCCGTGCGACATCGAAGATTCCATTCTCGCGACGCTCGGCAGCTGGATGTCCACGCTGTTTGCGTTCCACGGCTTTGCGACGTGGGAAGCCGGCGCTGCCGTCCTCTCCGGCATCATGGCGAAGGAAACGGTCGTTGCGACGATCGGCATCCTCTACGGTGTCGCCGATGTCTCGACGGAAGCGGAAGATGCCATCGACACGGCGACGCAGATGCTCGGCACGGATATGTCGACGGCGTTCACGACGATGTCGGCGCTCGCCTTCATGGTCTTCTCGCAGCTCTACACGCCGTGCGTCACGGCGCTCGGCACGATCAAGAAAGAAGCCGGCGGTTGGAAGTGGATGGCGTTCTCGGCTGTCTATATGTTCGTCATCGCCTGGCTCGTGTCGCTGCTCGTCTACCAGGGCGGCCGCTTGCTTGGCTTCGAATGATGTGATAAACTTTCGCTGAAAGGAAGGATTCGTATGGCTACGTTCATTCTTGGTTGCATCCTCGCGGTGGCGCTCTTTTTCGCCTGCCGCCATGTCGTGCGGAACTTCCGCGACGGCAGGGAAGATTGCTGCGGCGGCACGTGCCCCGGCTGCACGGGCAGCTGCAAGAGCTGCCACCCGGGCATCTGACATTGCCGAAAAACATCGATTGTTTCGAGTTTCCTACATTAAATAAGCGCATGTCGAACGATATGCGCTTTTTTCTTGCCCAAAATTCGAATGAAACTGGACATATCACGCGGTTCGTGAGAGAATAAGTTTGAAAATAACTCTTGGCGGGGGAGGGAGTTTTTTGAAGACGAAAGACCGCAGGGAACGCGTGCTCCGAGAGCTCACGGAGCAGCGCCGCGTGACGATTGACGGGCTCGCGGCCGAGCTCGATGTCTCGACGATGACGATCCGGCGCGACCTCAAGAAGCTCGCGGATGAGGACATCGTGACGCTCGTGCAGGGCGGCGCCGTGTACAACGAGGGCAGCGCCTACTTGCCGGCGCTTTCCGCGCGCGAAAAGCAGATGCGCAAGGAAAAGAGCGCGATTGCGGAATATTGCGCGAGCCGCATCTCCGAGGGCAGTGCCGTGTATCTCGACAATGGCTCGACGACGGTCGAGATCGCGGACGCGCTCCTCAAAAAGCAAAACATCGCCGTGCTCTCGCATTCGCTTCCGGTGCTGAACATCCTCTCGCATGCGAAAAACATCCAGCTCATCGCTGTTTCCGGCATTTACGAGCCGCGCGCGAAAGGATTCTTCGGCGACCTTGCGCAGCGCATGATCCGCGACTTCCGCATCGACGTCGCGTTCCTCGGTGTGACGGCTGTCGATGCTGAGGATGGCGTCATGAGCGCAGTATTTTACGAGCAGGCGCTCAAGAAGACGCTCATCGAGCGCGCGCGCAAGACGATCCTCGCGCTCGACCACACAAAGATCGGCGGCTCGTCGTTCCTCCACGTCTGCGATCTCAAGGATGTGGACGGCATCGTGACGGACAAGCTCGCGGACGCAGAATTTTTGAAGAAAGCCGCGCGGCTCGGCATCGAGGTCGTGCAGGTATAGCTGATGGCTCCCCCCTTGGGGGAGCTGGCGCCCGTAAGGGCGACTGAGAGGGTAACGTTGTTTGGGATTCATGATTCTATCGATAGAATCGTCGAATTTGTTACAACGTTACCCTCTCAGCCCTTTCAGGGCACCTCCCCCAAGGGGGGAGGCTTAGAACGCGTCAAGGACACGTGTCTCTTTTTATTGACACGCAACGGTTTTGCCGCTATGATGGAACTGTGATTTTTGGATGATTTGCTATCTACGGGGAGGATGATGGTTCATGAAAGTAGCAGTGCTCATGGGCAGCGATTCGGATTGGAATCTCATGCGTCCAGCAGTCGAGACGCTGAAGTCGTTCGGCATCGAGTCGGAAGTCGAGGTCGCGTCGGCGCATCGCACGCCGGCGAAAGTGCGCGATTTCGTCATGGAGGCACCGGGCAAGGGCGTCGGCGCGTTCATCGTCGGCGCGGGCGGCGCGGCGCATCTCGCGGGTGTCGTCGCGAGCTACACGACGCTGCCGGTCATCGGCGTGCCGATCAGCTCGAATTCTTTGAACGGTATGGATTCGCTTCTCTCGACGGTGCAGATGCCGTCCGGCGTGCCGGTCGCGACGATGGCGATCAACGGCTCGAAGAACGCGGCGCTTTTCGCCGTGCAGATTTTCGCCGTATCGGACAAGGAGCTCGCGAAGAAGCTCGTGGACTACCGCAGCAATATGATCCAGGAAGTCGACAAGAAAGCGGCGCGCGTCAAGGCGCAGCTGTGAGAAAGAGAAGGGACGTTTGGATTCTCGCAAAGGAGCACAGGAGAACAAAAGCCAGTGATGAGTGAAATCGAAAGCAAATGGAAAGAGGAGTGCGGCGTCTACGGCGTGTACTCGCGGGCGGAAAATGAGAACGTTTCCGAAATGACGTATTTCGGCCTGTACGCGCTGCAGCATCGCGGGCAGGAGAGCGCCGGCATCGCGCTGACGGACGGCGCGTGGATGGACGTGACGCGCGGCATGGGCCTCGTGAACGAGGTCTTCCGCCACCAGCTGCCGCACATGGAAAACCAGTACATCGCCATCGGGCATGTGCGCTATTCGACGACAGGCTCGAGCCTTCTCGCGAATACGCAGCCGCTCATGGTGAATTACGCGGGCGGCAAGATCGCGCTCGCGCACAACGGCAACCTCACGAATGCGGCGGAGATTCGCCACGAGCTCGAGCAGGCCGGCACGATTTTCCAGACATCGATTGATTCCGAGGTCTTCGTGAATCTCATCGCGCGCTCGCGCAAGGAGACGATCGAGGAAAAGATCATCGAGAGCCTCCAGAAGATCCAGGGCGCGTACTGCCTGACGATCATGACGGAAAACAAGCTCATCGGCGCGCGCGACCCGCATGGCTTCCGTCCGCTCTGCATCGGCAAGCTCGACGACGGCACGTGGATCCTGTCGTCGGAGACGTGCGGGCTCGACGTGAATGGCGCAGAGTTCGTGCGTGACGTGGCCCCGGGCGAGATGGTCGTCATCGATGAGGCCGGGCTGAAATCGTATCGCTTCGGCAAAAGCGAGAAGCTTGCGTCCTGCATTTTCGAGTACATTTATTTCGCGCGTCCCGATTCCGTCATCGACGGGCAGAGCGTGCACGCCGCGCGCTTCGAGATGGGGCGCATCCTCGCGCGCGAGGCGCAGTTCGAGGGCGACATCGTCATTTCCGTGCCGGATTCCGGCACGACGGCGGCCACGGGCTACGCGTACGAGGCAGGGCTGCCGTTTGTCGAAGGGCTCATCAAGAACCGCTACATCGGTCGCACGTTCATCCAGCCGACGCAGAAAGCGCGCGACACGGCCGTCATGCTGAAATTGAACCCGATCCGTTCCGTCGTCGAGGGCAAGCGCGTCATCATGGTCGATGACTCGATCGTGCGCGGCACGACGAGCGGCAAGATCGTCAAGATGCTCCGGAAAGCGGGTGCGAAGGCCGTCTATATGTGCGTGAGCAGCCCCCCAATCGGCTATCCGTGCTACTACGGCATCGACACGAGCGTGCGCAAGGAGCTCATCGCCGCGACGAAATCCGTGGAAGAAATTCGCCAGTTCATCGGCGCGGACGGCTTGCATTTCTTGAGTCTCGAAGGCCTCATGAAGTCCGTGGACAAGGTGCCGGCGGACGAGATGTGCTATGCCTGCTTCAACCAGGCGTACCCCGTCGCGCAGGGCGGAAAGCCGCAAGGCGACAGCAAATACGTGTTCGAACAGCGCAAGTGCTGATGCCTTGCGGCATGCACGAAAAATGGAAGGAATACCAAAACCTATGGCAGAAAAACTGACCTATAAAGACGCTGGCGTCAACATCGATGCCGGCAATTACTCCGTGAAGCTCATCAAGGACAGCGTGCGCGCGACGTACCGCCCGGAAGTCCTCGGCGACCTCGGCGGCTTCGGCGGCCTGTTTGCACTCAATAGCGGCAAGTACAAAGAGCCGGTGCTCGTCTCGGGCACGGACGGCGTCGGCACGAAGCTCAAGATCGCGTTCCTCCTGGGCAAGCATGATACCGTCGGCCAGGACGCCGTCGCCATGTGCGTCAATGACATCCTCGTGCAGGGCGCGGAGCCGCTGTTCTTCCTCGATTATCTTGCCGTCGGCAAGCTCGACCCCGAGCAGGTGGCATCTGTCGTCAAAGGCGTCGCGAATGCCTGCAAGGAATCGGGCTGCGCGCTGATCGGCGGCGAGACGGCAGAGATGGCGGGCTTTTATCCTGATGGCGAGTATGACATCGCAGGCTTTTCCGTCGGCGTCGTCGAAAAATCGAAGATCATCACGGCGGAAAAAGTGCAGGAGGGCGACGTGCTGCTCGGTTTGCCGTCGACGGGCGTCCATTCGAATGGCTTCTCGCTCGTGCGCAAGATCGTCTTCGAGCGCCAGGGCATGAAGGGCGACGAATATGTGGACGAACTCGGCACGACAATCGGCGAAGCACTCCTCACGCCGACGCGCTTGTACCCGAACGTCTGCCTGCCGCTGATCGAGCAGTTTGACATCCATGGCATGGTGCATGTGACGGGCGGCGGCTTCTACGACAACATCCCGCGCGCACTGCCGGACGATTTGGCCGTTGAAATCAACGACGACGCTTGGACGATGCCGCCGATTTTCACGCTGCTGCAGAAGTGGGGCAATGTGGATTGGAAGGAAATGTACCGGACGTTCAACATGGGCATCGGTATGATTTTGATTGCTTCGAAAGATGAAGCCGCGAAGATGAAGGCGAAGCTCGAGGCCGACGGCGAGACGGTCTACGAGATTGGCCGCGTCGTGCGCGGCAACCATGATGTGACGATCAAAGGCGGCGTGTTCCATGAGTGAGGCACAAAAGCAAGTCCTCGGCGTGCTGGCCTCTGGCCGCGGCACGGACCTCCAGTCCATCATCGATGCTGTGGAGCGCGGCGAGATCCACGCGATGATCGGCGTCGTGATTTCGGACAACCCCGACGCCTTTGCGCTCATGCGCGCGAAAAAAGCGGGCATTCCGGCCATTTGCGTGAACCGCAAGCAGTACGAGGGACGCGAGCCGTTTGAAGAGGCACTGATCAAAGAACTCGAAGCGAAGGGCGTGACGCTCGTCGTGCTCGCAGGCTTCATGCGGATATTGACTCCTTTGTTTGTTCGTCACTACAAAGGACGGATCCTCAACATCCATCCGGCGCTGCTGCCGAGCTTCCCCGGCGCGCATGCGCACCGCGACGTGCTCGCCTATGGTGTGAAGGTCAGCGGCTGCACCGTGCATTTCGTCGACGAGGGCACGGACAGCGGCCCCATCATCGCGCAGGCCGCCGTGCCCGTGCTCGATGATGACACGGAAAGCACGCTCGGCGCCCGCGTCCTCGAGCAGGAACACAAACTCTATCCGCAGGTCATCGAGTGGTATTGCGAAGGACGGCTGCACGTTGATGGCCGTCACGTTCGCGTCGACAAATAACAGGAGGATTTCACTCTATGAAAATCAAACGCGCTCTCGTGAGCGTATCGAACAAAGCCGGTGTCGTCGAATTTGCACGCGCGCTGCATGAAGCTGGCGTCGAGATCGTCTCGACGGGCGGCACGATGAAAGCCATCAAGGACGCGGGCATCCCCGTCACGTATGTCAGCGATGTCACGGGCTTCCCGGAGATCATGGACGGCCGCGTCAAGACGCTGAACCCGTACATCCACGGCGGCATCCTCGCCGTGCGCGACAATCCCGAGCATGTGCGCGAGATGCAGGAGCACAAGATCACAGGCATCGACCTCGTGGCCGTGAACCTCTATCCGTTCAAAGAGACGATCGCGAAGCCGGGCGTCACGCTCGCTGAGGCCATCGAGAACATCGACATCGGCGGCCCCGCGATGGTGCGCGCGGCGGCGAAAAACTTCAAATTCGTCACGATCATCACGAATCCCGACCGCTATGCGGGCATCGCAAAACAAATCAAAGAGACGGGCGAGGTCGACGATCATACGCGCATGGTGCTCGCGCAGGAAGCCTTTGCGCACACGGCGGCGTATGATGACATGATCCAGCACTATCTCAAAGAGCAGCTCGAAAAGTGAGGCACGACATGAACATTCTTGTCATTGGCGGCGGCGGACGCGAGCACACGCTGGCGTGGAAGCTCTCCGAGTCGCCGAAAGCGACGAAGCTCTACGCGATTCCCGGCAATCCCGGCATGGCGGCCGTGGCCGAATGCGTCAGCGGCATTTCCATCGAGGACAATGAAGCCGTTGTCGCCTTCGCAAAAGCGCATGATATCGACCTCGCCGTCATCGGCCCCGAGGTGCCGCTGACGAACGGCCTTGTCGACGCGTTTGAGGCGGCAGACATCCTCGCGTTCGGTCCACGCAAAGCGGCAGCCGAGCTCGAGGGCTCGAAGTCGTTTTCGAAGAACCTCATGAAGACGTACGGCATCCCGACGGCGAAGTACGAGGTCTTCACGGACGCGGCGGCGGCGAAAGCGTATGTCAAAAAAGAGGGCGCGCCGATCGTCATCAAAGCCGACGGCCTCGCGGCGGGCAAGGGCGTCATCGTCGCGATGACGCTCGAGGAAGCGCTCGCGGCTGTCTCGGACATCATGGAAGACCAGGAATTTGGCGCGGCGGGCAGCCGTGTCGTCATCGAAGAATTCATGGAGGGCGAGGAAGCGTCGCTCCTCTGCTTCACGGATGGCGAGACGATCGTGCCGATGATTTCCTCGCAGGATCACAAGCGCGCCTATGACGGCGACAAAGGCCCAAACACGGGCGGCATGGGCACGTACGCGCCCGCACCCGTCATGACGCCTGCCATGGTTGCGACAACGGAAGAAAGCATTCTGAAGCCAGTCATTGCGGCGATGAAAAAGGAAGGCCGGACCTATCAAGGCTGCTTGTATGCTGGTCTCATGATCACGCAGGACGGCCCGAAGGTCGTCGAGTTCAATGCGCGCTTCGGCGATCCTGAGACGCAGGTTGTCTTGCCGCTTCTGAAGAGCGACCTCGTCGATATCATGGTCGCCTGCGCGAAAGGTGACGGCTCGCTGAAAACGCTGGACATCCAGTGGAGCGATGGCGCGGCGGTCTGCGTCGTGCTCGCCTCGGGCGGCTATCCGAAAGCGTACAAGAAAGGCTATGAAATCGCGGGCCTCGCGGATGCCGAAGCGAAAGGCTGCCATGTCTTCCATGCTGGCACGGCAGAGAAAGACGGCAAGATCGTCACGGCGGGCGGCCGCGTGCTCGGCGTCGTCGCGGAAGCGGCAGATGTGCGTGCAGCCGTGAAGAAAGCCTATGAAGGCGTTGACGCGATCGACTTCACGGACAAGATGTACCGCAAGGACATCGCGCACCGGGCGCTCGAACGCAAGAACTGATTTCGCTTCGTAGTGACAAGAAGCCCTGCATCGTAGAGTCTTCAGAATGGATTCCGTGATGCGGGGCTTCTTTTTTGTGCACCCGGGGAAACCATTTTCAAAATTTGAAACATCGTCCCAGTTTGCTTGAATGTTCTTCAAAGTTCTGACGAAGTGTGATACAATGCACACAGTTCGAAAAATACGCACGTCCCTTGCGAAAGGACGACAAAAAGGAGAGGCATCAATGGACGGATTGACGACTGGTTTCAATGGGATAGTCTTGGCCTTCGTGCCCATCCAAGCCATGCTCTTGGCTTTTTACCGGCAGCGGAAATATCCGCCGCTCAAGCGTGATCGCATGTTTGCACTTATCATCAGTGCGGGCATCCTGCTGTTGCCGCTGTGCCTTATGACGCAGCAGATGATTTTTTACGTTGCGAGCTATGCTTGCATGCTCGTGAGCCTTTGGAATTATTTCGGCAAGCAGAATCCGGAGCAGTTCTTCGAGCACCGTACGGGGCTGTTCAACCGGCACGCGTTTGAGTGCCTCATGCAGGAAAATGCCGGCCGCCACTATACGATCGTCTCGCTTTGCATTCGCAATTATCTCGATATGCGCGAGCTCTATGGCGATCGTCAGATGGATCGCTGCCTCACGCAGATCGGACATTGGTTGCATGAGGCGTTCCCCGCGCAGAATACGTTCTATCTGCGCAACGGCAACTTCGTCGTGCAATCGTTCGCTCCGTTCGACCAGGCGGCAACCGCCGATAAAATCCAGGCGCGGTTTGAGCAGAGCTGGCAGGTGGATGACGTCGATCGCTTTTTTGATGTGAGCTGTGCGTTGCTCGACAGTTCGATGCGTGCTTCGTCTGCGCATGACATCATGGATTGTCTTGCCATGGCGCATCATCGCCAGGACCACACGGTGTTGCCGGAGAAAACGCCCGTGCAGGTCGATGGCGCATATGTCGATGACCTTCATAAGGAAGTCGCTGTCAAGCGTGCGCTCGAACGCGCCGTGGAAAATGATGGCGTCTGCGTATTTTTGCAGCCCATCGTCGATGCGCGCACGCAGCGCATTGTCGGCGCCGAAGCACTGGCGCGCCTCTTTGATGAGAAACTCGGCTGTATCTCGCCGGTGGAGTTCATCCCCATCGCGGAAAAGGATGGCAGTATCACAGAGCTCGGCAGGCAGGTCTTTGAAAAGGTGTGTGCGTTCATGAGCCGCCCAGAGATCCAGGCACTTAACCTCGATTGGCTCAACGTGAACCTTTCGCCCGTGCAGTGCATGAATCCGCATCTCGCCGATGAATTTATCGCGATTCAGAAACGGTATGGTGTCCCTGCTGAAAAAATCCATTTGGAAATCACGGAAGAGTCCATCATCAACCTCACGACGCTGCAAAACCAGATTGCGAAGATGCGCGCCGTGGGCTTCCGCTTCGTGCTCGATGATTACGGCAGCGGGTATTCGAACCTCATGATGGTGCGTAAGATTCCGTTCATCAATATCAAGCTCGACATGACGTTCGTGCGTGCGCATTTCCAGGATCCGAACACGCTGCTGCCGGACACGATTCGCGCGTTCCGCGAGCTCGGCTTCAGCATCACGGCCGAAGGCGTGGAGACCTCGGCAATGGCGCTGGCGCTCGACGAGATGGATACGACGTATCTTCAAGGCTTCCATTATGCGAAGCCGATGCCGATGGAAGACTTCTACGCGTTCATGAAAGCGGTGAAGACGCAAGAACTCGAACAAGATGAAGCAGAAGAAGATTGCATGGTGGCGGCCGAATCGGTATAATGGTACCGAGGAGGGATCATCATGCCGGACGAAAAAGCATTGACCGAATATGCACGCCTTGTCGTGCGTACGGGCGTGAACTTGCAAAAAAATCAAATCCTCGTGGTGAACACACCGATTGAGTGCGCTCCTTTCGCGCGGCTTCTTGCAAAAGAAGCCTACGCGGCAGGGGCGCATGATGTCATTATGAGCTGGAGTGACGAACTCTCAGCGCGCATTCGCTACGATCTGGCGCCGACGCAGGTGTTCGCGGAATTTCCCGAGTGGCGGCGCGCATTTTACATGGACTATGCTGAGCAAGGCGCGGCGTTCGTTTCGATTGCCGCGCACGATCCGGAAATCTTCGCGGGCGTCGCGCCCGAGCGCTTGACGATGGCGCAGCAGGCAGCGGGCGCGGCGCTCCTCGAGTATCGTCAGCGCCTCATGAGCAATGAGAACACGTGGTGCGTCGTCTCCGTGCCGACGAAATCCTGGGCGGCGAAAGTATTCCCAGACGTTTCTGCAGAGGAAGCGCAGGAGAAGCTGTGGAAGGCGATCCTTGCGACCGTGCGCGTCGATGGCAAGCAGGACGTCGTCGAAGCGTGGCAGGAACACATCAAATTCTTGCATCGCGCTGCTGCATTTCTCAATGTGAATGATTTCAAGAGCCTCCATTACACGAATGAATTCGGCACGGACCTCACGATCGAGCTCCCGGAAGGCCATCTTTGGGCAGGCGGCTCCGAGCTATCGGCGACACGCGTGCCGTTCGTCGCGAATTTGCCGACGGAAGAAGTGTATACGCTCCCCGCACGTGATGGTGTCACGGGCACGGTCGTCGCGACGAAGCCGCTTGTCTATCAAGGCAGTTTAATTGAAAACTTCCAGTTGACGTTCGAGCAGGGAAAAGTCGTCGCGTTCCACGCAGAGCGCGGCGAGGACGTGCTCCGCGAACTTTTGAACACCGATGAAGGCTCGTCGCGCCTCGGCGAGGTCGCGCTCGTGCCGTACGACTCGCCGATTTCGAAGAGCGGTCTCTTGTTCTACAACACGTTGTTCGATGAGAATGCCGCATGTCATCTTGCACTCGGCAAGGCGTATCCGACGTGTCTCAAAGGCGGGGAACACATGCAGAGTGTCGAACTCCTGCAGCATGGCGTCAATGATTCGCTGCTGCACGAAGACTTCATGGTTGGCAGCCGCGAACTCGAAATCACTGGCACGCGACGCGCCGACGGCAAGGATGTCCCCGTGTTCCGTCACGGCAATTTCGTGGACTTCGAAGGAACGTGTGTGTAAGAGTGTAACATGACTTTCTTTTCATGGATTGACAACCTAGAGGCTTTTCGCTAAACTAGTAAAAATTTATTTTTTCGAACTAACATCTTTTAGGAGGGTCTGCAGTGGCATATTATTATTCCGAACCATCGCATACGTTTGGCGAGTATCTTCTCGTCCCGGGCTATTCCTCGGACAAGTGCATTCCGACGAACGTTTCTCTGAAGACGCCGCTCGTGAAGTTTAAAAAGGGCGAGCAGCCGAAGATCACGATGAACATCCCGATGGTCTCGGCCATCATGCAGGCCGTCTCGAATGACACGATGGCCATCGCGCTCGCGAAAGAGGGCGGCGTTTCCTTCATTTATGGGTCCCAGACGATTGAAGAGGAAGCGGCCATGGTCGCGCGCGTCAAGAACTACAAGTCGGGCTTTGTCGCGAGCGATTCGAACATCACGCCGGACACGTCGCTCGGCGAGATCCTCGAGCTCCTGAAAAAAACGGGCCATTCGACGATGGCGGTCACGGAAGACGGCACGGCTACCGGGAGGCTCGTCGGCATCGTCACGAGCCGCGATTACCGCCTTTCGCGCATGAGTCTCGACGTGAAGGCTGGCACGTTCATGACGCCGTTCGAGAAGCTCGTCTATGCCGATGCGGACAAGACGTCGCTCTCGATGGCGAATGACATCATCTGGGACAAGAAGCTCAATATGCTTCCGCTCGTCGACAAGAACCAGCGCCTGCGCTATATGGTGTTCCGCAAGGACTACACGGACAACAAGGACAACGCGAACGAGCTGATCGACAGCAACAAGCGCTACATCGTCGGCGCGGGCATCAACACGCGCGACTATGCTGAGCGCGTGCCGGCGCTCCTCAAGGCGGGCGCGGACGTGCTCTGCATCGACTCGTCCGAAGGCTTCTCCGAGTGGCAGCGCATCACGCTCCGCTACATCCACGAGCATTTCGGTGAGGACGTCAAGGTCGGCGCAGGCAATGTCGTCGATGCGGACGGCTTCCGCTTCCTTGCCGAGGCGGGTGCGGACTTCGTCAAAGTTGGTATCGGCGGCGGCTCGATCTGCATCACGCGTGAGACAAAAGGCATCGGCCGCGGCCAGGCCACGGCGCTCATCGATGTTTGCCAGGCACGCGACGAGTATTTCAAAGAGACGGGTGTCTACGTGCCGGTCTGCTCGGACGGCGGCCTCGTGCACGATTACCACATGACGCTTGCGCTCGCCATGGGCGCAGACTTCCTGATGCTCGGCCGTTACTTCTCGCGCTTCGACGAGAGCCCGACGGACAAAGTCAAGATCAACGGCACGTACTACAAGGAGTATTGGGGCGAAGGCTCGAACCGCGCGCGCAACTGGCAGCGCTACGACCTCGGCGGCGCGAAAAAGCTGTCGTTCGAAGAGGGCGTCGACTCCTACGTGCCCTATGCTGGCGCGCTGAAGGACAACGTGAACATCACGCTCGCAAAAGTCCGCTCGACGATGTGCAACTGCGGTGCGCTCAATCTCGCAGAGCTCCGCGACAAAGCCCGCATCACGCTCGTCTCTTCGACGTCCATCGTCGAAGGCGGCTCGCACGACGTCATCCTGCGCAACAAATTCAACAGCCAGGGCTGATGGAGCGATAGATCGACGGCTTAAACGTAAGATTGCTTGATATAGAAAGGAACAGCACACTACGCAAGTTTTTTGCGGTGTGCTGTTCCTTTTTTAGATGGTGTGGCTGAATGCTTCCCACGTTTGCATCTGGTCGAGCGTTTTTTCTTGGACATTGTTCAGAAACAAGAAGCGCAGGCGAGCGTCGATCGCGAAATCCGGCGTGACCTTGCGGAGTTCTTGCGCGCAGAGGCGGACGGCATCGGCTTGCGTTTGCAGTCGTTCGCCTTTGTGAAACAGGAAGCCGAACAGCAGCGGGAGATCGTCCGGGATTTCTTCTACTTGCTTGCCAGGCAAGAGGCCGGCGACGATGAGGCGGTTGTATCGCTCGACTATCGTTTGGCGGATCGTTGGAAGTGCATCAAAGTGTTCGCGCATATCCTGATAATGTTTTGCGAGGCCGCTTTTGCCCATGCAGGCGGAAGCGTTGGCCTTGAGCTCCATCAGGCAGAGCTGCGAGGCGGCGCTTCCTTCGAGGCAAATGCAGGCGTAATCCATCTTGCCGGCATGTTGTTCCAGATTGTACTCCATATCTGAAATCACCCAATGGTCGTGATGGCTCCAATTGTATTTGAGGATGGCCGTTTCGATGTCTCGTTCCAAGGAAACGCTTGGCTCCTTTCCGTTCCAACGCGCTTTGGCCGCTTTGCAAGCGAGATTCAGATAGGCGGCACTTTGGAAAATCTCTTTGTCGGTTGACAGGTCGTCAGAGTGGTCGATCCGCTCCAGAATGGCATGATCGTCATCGGTCAAGAAAAGGCCTCCAGATTTGAGGTAATTGGGATCGAAGAATTTGCATCGGCTGTTGGTGTAGTAACTGGGATTCACTGGGATGGCGCCGATGAGCGCACCATGTGCGTAGACCCGCATGGAGTGGGCAGGGGATTTCACTGGGGCGACGACAACGATCGGCTGCTCTCCACGATCATCCTCTTGGTAGTCCAGAAGTTTTTTCAGGATGCCGCGTGTATATGCATCCACAGGCTGATATGTTTTGCATGTGAGCGTCATGATGGAAGCCTCCTTGGCAACGAGGGGGTTCTTTTTATGCGGTAATTTCGTCAGTTTTGCAGGAGAATCCTGCTACGAAAGATTAAACTTTTATGAAGTCGGCAAAGTGCCAGCGAACCTCGATTGAATATGCTATGATGAATCTATCAATCATCGAGCGGGAAGGTGGAATGCAGGATGGAAGAGCGAACAGGACAGCAGGATGCGAGCAAGAAGACTGCCAGGAAGCGGGCATATGTCTACTTGATTGAAGGAGAAGACGGCTGGTGGATGCTGAGGCCGCACCACAAGGATTGTGAGAGATTTACTTATGTGTGCTTGACCCGTGAAGAAGCAAACGCGCAATTTTTGTCCATCCTCAAAGACTGCTGGATTTATCACAATGCGATTCTTCTTCAGAAAAAGGATGGCAAGAAGCGTACGTTTGAGCGCTGTGCTGCTGTTGGCAAGTTTTGCTCATATGACTACTACACCTATGCAGACGTCGTGAGCGTGGAGATTGCTCCGACAGAAAAGGAAAAACTGTGTCAGGCCGTGCGTGCGCTCGAAGCAGCGGGACGCGAAGTGAAAGGCAAGGTGCCCATTCAATTTCTGTGCCGCCGTATCGGGGGAAAAGAGAAACGCCGCGCTTATGCTTCCGAGCAGAAGGCAAGGAAAGCCTTTCGTTCGCTTCTGGACAACGTATGGGACGACGATCGAGAGACGGATGCTCGGGAAAGAACCAGAGCGGAGTGCGAGCGTATCGGCTGCTATGACGGAGCCGAACCCTCGTGGATTTCGGAGCATCGATTGTATCAGATGGAATGGTATTGAGGAGGCTATGCATGATGGACATACAGATTCATCGCGGCGCCCGGCAGATCGGCGGAATGGCGGTCGAGATTGCTGCGGGGCAGACACGTCTGCTCATGGACTGTGGATCGGAGCTCGATGGCGCGCGGGGCGCGGTCTCGGATGCGTCGATGCGCGAGCTCTTGCGGACGCGCCGGTTCGATGCCGTGCTCCTTACGCATTACCACGGCGACCACATCGGTTTGCTCGATGCGATCACCGAAGATACGCCGATTTATATGAGCCCAGCAATTTATATGGTGCTGAAGACAAAGCAGCGGTTCTTGAAGCAGGCGTGGATGCAAACACTCTTGGATGATGAGCAGGGGCGGTTGCACATCATTCCGCCAGCAAAGACGTTTCAGCTTGGCGATTTCTCCATCACGCCGTATTATGTCGATCACTCAGCGTACTACGCTTACATGTATGTGCTTGAAGCCGAGGGCAAGGTCGTGCTGCATTCTGGTGACTTCCGCGCGCATGGCAAGCTCGGCGGGGCGCTTAAAAAACTCGTGCCGCGTCTCATCCACCGCCATCACGGCATCGATGTCCTGCTCGTCGAAGGAACATTGCTCGGGCGCAACGATGCGGCAAATCTCATGGCGTCTCAGCGCGACGGCTGGCCGGAAGTGCGCTGCGGGAGCGAAAAACAGCTGGCGGAAGAAGCGTTGCGCCTGTTCCAGCGGCACCGTCAGAACTTCGTCGTCTGCTCCAGCACGAACTTTGACAGCTTGGATGGCTTTTGCAACGCGGCGGCCAAGGCGCATCTGCCCATCTACGCCCACCCGCATCTGGCAGCGCAGATGAAAGCTTTTTCGGGCATCGAGGAAAAGCATCAGAACGTGTACCATCTTCCCGATGTGGCAGGCAGATCGCCGAAGAAGCTTTTGGAGGATCGCCCGCAGGAGTTCGTGTGCCTGATCGGGACGCTCATGAATCCGAAATCATTTGATTACTACGCGGACATCATGCGCGCGTTCCCCGACGCGCAGATCATCTACTCCATGTGGACGGGGTATCTGCGGAAGGGGAGCACCGCCAGCATCGATGCTCTGGCGGATTTTGTCGCCAGCTGGCCGCGCGGCGCGTTCCTTCATACGAGCGGTCACGCGAAGCCGAGTGATTTGAAATGGTTCATCGAGACCATCCGGCCGCGTGAGGCCATCCTGCCAATGCACAGCATGCATCCGGAAGAACTGAAAAACATCGGTGTTTCGGGGAAATTGGCGGAACGGATCCGGCTTTTGCAGGATGGAGAAGTGTATCATACAGATCGTACGAAAGGCGGTGCGTCATGGAAGATGTCATGAAAGAATGGGAGAAAGTAAAGAAAGAGTGGCTGGTGGAACCTGAACGGGATTTTGTTGAATGCGTGCAGGCGATTGTGTTGCTGCATCACAAAGCACAGACATGCACGGTGTATTTGCGTACATGGCATTTCCCGAAAATGTCCGTCGTATGTGAGTTCGATTGGCGCCAGTACAATCAATTACAGGCCATTGCGGAAGAACAGGCGAGTGGGCAAAGCGCAGGTGTGTTCAAGAGCAATGTGGATCCGCTTGACCTGAATGATCAAAGTTTCTTCGAGATTTGGATGCAAGGCGATATGCAACGCGCGGATATTGATGAAGATACGTCGATTGTGACAATGGATTATTTTGGGTTGACGCTGGAGGGGATGCTTCGGTCCACGGAGGGCAAGAATCTCTGGTTCGAGATGGATCAAAAGCAGTACACGATTTTGAACGTCGTTGCAGCGCCTGTTCGTGTCGATGCCGTGGACGAGTGATGGATGCAGGGATTAACGGAGAGGGGGGTGATTGTTTTGCATAAATTTGATACGCCGGTAAAGATTCAAAAGCGTGAAGATAAGGCACAGGAAAAGCGCGTCGAGCTCCATGCGCATACGAAAATGAGCGCGATGGATGCCGTCGATTCCGTCACCGACCTCGTGCTTATGGCGGACCGCTGGGGCTGGCCGGCCATCGCCATCACGGATCACGGCGTCGTGCAGGCGTTTCCAGCAGCGATGAAGGCGCTCGACAAGTGCAAGAATGGCATCAAAGTCATTTACGGCATGGAGGGCTATCTCGTCGGTGAAGACTACAAGCAGGAGAGCGCGAACCACATTATCCTGCTCGCAAAGAACCCGGCCGGCCTGCGCAATCTTTACCAGCTCGTCTCGCTCTCGCATCTGCGGTATTTCCATCATCAGCCGCGCCTGCCGCGCGCCGTCATCGAGAAGTACCGCGACGGGCTCATCCTTGGCTCGGCCTGCGAGGCCGGCGAGCTCATCCGCTCTATCGGGGAGCACCAGTCGGACGAGCAGCTCGAAAAGATCGCCGCGTTCTACGATTATCTGGAGATTCAGCCGATTCGCAATAACGACTTCTTGAAGCGCAGCGTTGATTTCCCTGACATCCAGACGGACGGCGACCTGCGTGCCATCAATCGCAAAGTCGCCGCGCTCGCGAAAAAGCTTGGGAAGCCGCTCGTCGCGACGGGCGACGTCCATTTTCTGAACCCCGAGGACAGCATCTGCCGCGCAATCCTCCAAAAGGGCAAGGGCTTTGACGATGACGAGTTCCAGCCGCCGATCTACTTGCGCACGACGGAGGAGATGCTTGCGGAATTTGATTACCTCGGTCCAGAGCTCGCCTACGAGGCCGTCGTGACGAACCCGCGCAGGATTGCCGAGAGCATCGAGCGGTTCGACCCGCTCCCGAAAACCTTCCATTCGCCGAAGATTCCCGGCGCGGACGAAGAGATCCGCAGCATATCGTATGATCGCGCGAAAGATCTCTACGGAGAATCTCTGCCGAACATCGTCGAAGACCGCCTCGAGCAGGAGCTCATGCAAATCATCGGACACGGTTTTTCCGCGCTCTATCTCATCGCGCAGCGTCTCGTGAAAAAGACGAATGACGACGGCTATCTCGTCGGCTCGCGTGGGGCTGTCGGTTCGTCGTTCGTTGCGACGATGATGGGCATCACGGAGGTCAATCCGTTGCCGCCGCATTGGCGCTGCCCGCATTGCAAGTACAGCGAGTTCATCACGGACGGCTCATACGGCTGCGGCTACGACCTGCCGGACAAGGTCTGTCCTTCTTGCGGCGTACCACTCATCAAGGACGGGCACGATATCCCGTTCGCCGTGATTTTCGGTCACAGTGGCGATAGACTTAGACTGCCGGTTATTGATTTGAATGTTTCCAGCACGTACCTGCCCGCCGTATACGCGTATCTGAAAACGCTTTACGGCGAGGACAAGGTCTATCGCGCAGGAACTGTCCTGACCACTGGAGATAAGACGGCGCTCTGCTATGTCAAGCGCTTTTTGAAAGAAAAGGGCGTGCACAAGGATGACGCAGAAATCGAACGCCTCGCGAACGGCTGCATGGGCGTCAAGACGACGACGAGCCAGCATCCGGCCGGCATCATGATCGTGCCGAGCGATATGGACGTGCATTCCTTTACGCCGCTCCAGCATCCGGCGGACGACCCAAAGAGCGACACGATCACGACACATTTCGATTACCGTTCCCTTGGCAGCCTCATCAGGCTCGACATCCTCGGCTGCTTGTGATTTCATGTCTGCTTCACAAGATTTTCATAGGACGCGTGTACGATGAAGCCATCATAACGAAGTATCGGAGGAATCATCATGCGCGTTTTGCTGGCCGAGGATGACAAGCGCCTCGGGAAACTGATCAAATATATGCTCGAACAGAACCAGATCCAGGTCGAATGGGTCACAGACGGCAGCGATATCTATGATTATGCGAAGTTCACGGACTATGACATCCTCGTGCTCGATTGGATGATGCCAGGAGAGAGCGGCGTCGACGCGTGCCGGCGGCTGCGCAAGGATGGCTATGAGCGTGCGATCCTCATGTTGACGGCACGCGACTCGGTCGAGGACCGCGTGACGGGGCTCGATGCGGGGGCGGACGATTATCTTGTGAAGCCGTTCGAGTTTGCTGAGCTTCTCGCGCGTTTGCGGGCGCTCGGCCGCCGCAGTACGCAGAAGATCCAGCAGGATGTCGTCGAAGTCGGCGGCTACACGCTGAACCGCACGGCGAAGGTGCTGAAGAAAGATGACCAGGTCATCCAGCTCTCGCCGCGCGAGTTCCAAATTTTTGACCTCCTCGCGCAAAACATCGGCATCGTCGTGCCGCGCGACATCATCCTCGACCGCATCTGGGGCCTTGAGGCAGACGTCAGCTCGAACAACATCGATTCGTATATGAAAATTTTGCGCAAGAAGCTCGACACGGGCGATGGCAAGAATCTCATCAAGACCGTGCGCGGCGTCGGCTACAAGCTTGAGGCCGAGAGCTGATGGCCGCGAATTTCACGAACATCTTCGGCCAGGGCCGCCGGCGCCTCACGCTGTTTTACTCGGCGATCATGGCCGTGTTCCTCGTGCTGCTCATTTTTGTCGTGCACAAGACGATGGAGTGGTCCATCACGTCCGAGCAGGCGCGCGAGCTCATGGACACGGCGAGCAACGTCGCGGAAGGGCAGATCTATCTCAATCATCATCCGGACATCTCGCTCGATGACGCGACGTACAAGAGCACGAATGACCGCTTGTTTTTCTACGTGTTCGACGAGGACGGGCGGCTGCTGAATTTCGCGCGCGCGTCGTTCCGCATCGAGCCTTTTATCCTCGACCTCGTCCGCAACTGGGACGGGCAGGAGGGCGAGGTGTCGGTCTTCGGCCGCAAGAATGACGCGGGGCAGATGACGACGCGCGTCATGATGACGGCGAAGACGATCCACGACGCGGACGGCACACTGCAGACGATCTACGTCGGCAAAGACGTGACGGCCATGTACAATGGCATGCAGAAATCGACGTATGCCATGGGCGTGCTCGGCGTCGTCGCGCTCATCATCGCGACGGCCGCCGGTCATTTCCTCTCGGGGCGCGCTATGGTGCCGCTCAAAGAGGCGTATGAAAAGCAACGGCAATTTGCAGCGGACGCCTCGCACGAGCTGCGCACGCCGCTCGCCGTCGTCATGGCCTCGGCGGACCTCCTCGGAAACGACCCGTCCATCACGTCGCCCTTCCTCAAGCAAGTCATCGAGGACGTGCGCGACGAGGTCAAGAAGATGACGAAGCTCGTCAGCGACCTCTTGCTCGTCGCGCGCAGCGACAACAAGGCGTTGAAGCTCAAGCCGACAAAATTTGACGCGGCGGAACTCCTCGGCCAGACGGCGCGCGTCATGCAGCCGCTCGCGGAGAAAAAGCACATCACGATCGACACGGCGGAATTGGAAAAGCACGAGATCCAGGCGGACGAGCAGAAAATCAAACAGCTCATGCTGATCCTCGTCGACAATGCCGTGAAGTATACGCCAGACGGCGGCCGCGTGACCGTCGGCTTTGAAAAGGCGCCGCAGGGTCGCGTGCGCTTCTACGTGCAGGACACGGGCATCGGCATTTCCGAAGAAGACCAGAAGCGCATCTTCGACCGCTTCTATCGCGTCGACAAGGCGCGCTCGCGCGAGATGGGCGGCAACGGCCTCGGCCTCTCGATCGCGCAGGAAATCGTGAACCTCCACCAGGGCACGATTGACGTGCAGAGCGCGCCAGGCGAGGGCACGCGCTTCATCGTGGAACTGCGTGTGAAATACAAGGCATAAACGTTCGACGGCGACTGGAAATCACAAATGTGATGGAAGGAAGCCGTCTTTTTCTTTCCTTTTTTCGCGTGCCTTGTTATAATATCCTTGCGACTTGTTCAGAACGATGTGTGACAAGCCGCAAGGAGCGGATCTGTTTTTATGAAGAAAATCATCATGATCGCCGTCGGTGTGTATGTGGCGATCCTCGTCATCGGTGGCGCGGCGTATTTTGCGTTGAGCGAAAAAAAGGCGGAGCTGCCGCCGGATCGGCCAGAGGTGTTGGAATCGAAGGACACGGCGGAGCCCTCCGAGGCGAAGCGGAAAGCGGAGGAAGCGAAGGCGCGCGCGGAGGCGGCGGAAAAAGCCGCGAAGGAGCAGGCGGCGCGGGCGGCGGAGCGCGACAAGCTCGTGCAGTCGCTGACCGTCGAAAAGCGGAGCGGCCTGACGCTCTACACGCATGACTATCCGAAGAAGCCCGCGCCGGGCGTCTATCTGCGTCCGTTCGTCGTTTCGGATGGCGTTACGTATGCGCTGAAGTTTGACATCTATTATTATTACAACATCGACGACCCGCAGCAGACGGCCTGGGTGCATGGCGACGCGCTCGCGGCGACGGTCGACGGGCAGCCGTTTCATCTGACGTTCCACGCGAAGGATCGCCGCGACAAGATGAGTCCCGACGCGGAAAATCTCGCGGAAAATTACGTGCATGATGCGACGGACGATGAGATCGCGCTGCTGCATGCCATCGCGCAAGCGGGGAGCGTGCGGATCACGTACTACCAGCAGGCGACAGGCGAGGAACGCAGCCAGACGCTGTCGCGAGAGGACATCCGAAAAATCCATGATATGATGGCGTTTTATGATTCTGTCGCAGCGGAACAATGAGGGAGGAAGCACTGTGAAAATCTTGGCCGTGGACGATGATGATTCTATCCGCGATCTTTTGACAATCCAACTGAAGCGCAACGGCTATGAGGTCTTGACGGCGGCGGATGGGGAAGAGGCGCTCAAAAAGGCGCCGGAGGCGGATTTTATCTTGCTCGACCTCATGCTGCCGAAGCTCGATGGCTATGAGGTCTGCCGCCGCCTCAAGGCTGACGCGCGGACGAAGGCCATCCCGATCATCATGCTGACGGCGAAGACGGAGGAGATCGATACGGTGCTGGGCCTCGAGCTCGGCGCCGATGATTACATGGCGAAGCCGTTTTCCTTGCGGGAGCTCGTCGCGCGCATCAAGGCGGTCGAGCGCCGCATGCAGCCAAAGGGCGATGGCGCGAAAGAACAGCTCACGCTGCACGTCGGGCCGCTCGTCATGGATTTTGGTGCGTACCGCGTGGAAGTGGCGGGCAAGGGGATCGCGCTGACGCCGAAAGAATACGAGCTCCTCAAACTTTTCCTCACGCACATCGGCCATGCCTACAGCCGCGACGAGCTCCTCACGCGCATCTGGGGCTATGAGTACTACGGCGACACGCGCACGGTCGATGTCCACATCCGGCATCTACGCAGTAAGCTCGCATCTGCGCCCGAGATCGCGTCGGCCATCGAGACGGTGCGCGGCGTCGGCTACCGCTTCCAGTACGACGAGTCGCGGTCCCGTGGATAAAGCGATGGAAAAAATTTACATTTTATGGTTGACAAATTCCTTGTCACGCGTAATAATGTAACCATGCTTTACAACTTTGCATACAAAATGCGCTGGAGGAGATACAAAGATGGACATGAAACATGTTTTGTCCGTGTTCGTTGAAAATCAGACCGGCGTGCTTGTACGGGTTGTCAGCATGTTTTCCAGGCGGGAATTCAACATCGACAGCTTGTCGGTGGGTGTCACGGAGTCGCCGGAGTACTCGCGCATCACGATCGTGGTGCACGGGGACGAGACGCTCATCGAGCAGATGATCAAGCAGCTTGAGAAGATGCCGGTCGTGCGCGGTGTAGAACGCTTGGATCCCGAGGTTGCTGTATGCCGCGGCTTGACGATGATCAAGGTGCGCGCAGATGATTCGAATCGGCTGGACGTCCTCAAGATGGCGGAGCTTTTCCGCGCGCATGTCGTCGACGTGAAGCCGCAGACGCTGATCTTTGAGATCACGGGAGACGATGACAAGGTCACGGCCTTGCTGCAGCTCCTGAAACCTTATGGCATCAGCGAAGTCATCCGCACGGGCCTCGTCGCGCTCGAGCGCGGAGAACATACGATTTATGAACACTGTGAGGAGAGAGAGTATTATGGCAAAAACTTACTATGATCAGGACGCAGATCTCGAGATGCTCGCTGGCAAAACGGTGGCCGTCATCGGCTACGGCAGCCAGGGTCATGCCCATGCACTGAACCTCAAGGACAGCGGCGTGAACGTCGTCGTCGGCCTCTATGAGGGCTCGAAGTCCAAGGCGAAAGCTGAGGCGCATGGCCTGACGGTCCTTCCAGTCGCGGAAGCGGTCAAAAAGGCAGACATCACGATGGTCCTGATCCCGGATGAGAAACAGGCAGATGTCTACAAATCGGAGATCGGCCCGAACCTCAAATCCGGCTCTGCTCTCGCGTTCGCTCATGGTTTCAACATTCATTTCAAGCAGATCGTGCCGCCCGCGGACGTCGATGTCTTCATGGTCGCGCCGAAAGGCCCGGGCCATCTCGTCCGCCGCACGTACACGGAAGGCTCGGGCGTGCCGGATGTCTTCGCGGTGCATCAGGATGCATCGGGCAAGTGCTTTGACCTCGCGCTCGCGTATGCAAAAGCCCTCGGCGGCACGCGCTCGGGCGTGTTGCAGACGACGTTCCGCGATGAAACGGAAGAAGACCTCTTCGGCGAGCAGTGCGTGCTCATGGGCGGTCTGTGCCAGCTCATGAAGACGGGCTTCGAAGTCCTCGTCGAGGCTGGTTATCCGCCGGAGATGGCATATTTCGAGTGCTTCCACGAGATGAAGCTCATCGTCGACCTCTGCTACGAGGGCGGCATCACGAAGATGGTGCAGTCGTGCTCCGACACGGCCGAGTATGGCAGCTATGTCATTGGTCCGCGCATCATCACGGAAGACACGAAGAAGGAAATGAAAAAGTGCCTGCATGAGATCCAGGATGGCACGTTCGCCACGAAGTGGCTCCAGGAGAACCGCGCCGGTGGCCGTGCGAACTTCCTCGCGATGCGCCGCCTCGCACAGGAGCATCCGATCGAGAAGGTCGGCGCCGAGCTCCGTCAGATGATGCCGTGGCTGCGTGACAAGAAAGATTTGACGTTCTGATTTCATTAAAAAGAGAATAAATAGCCTGCACCGCAGGCGGTGAAGCCTCCCCCTCTGGGGGAGGTGCCCCGAAGGGGCGGAGAGGGTAGCGGCCTGACAGATAGGTAGTACTGAACTGTCAGGCCGTTACCCTCTCAGTCGCCCTAAAGGGCGCCAGCTCCCCCAGAGGGGAGCCGTTGTGTAGAAGAGGAGGGCAATTTATGGGCATGAATATGAGCGAGAAGATCCTCGCAAAGCACGCGGGGCGTACAGAGGTGCATGCAGGCGACCTCATTACGTGCGCGCTCGACATGGTGCTCGCGAATGATATCACGGCGCCGCCGTCCATCGCGAAGTTTCAAGAGATCGGCGGCAAGGTCTTTGACCCTGCGAAGATCGCGCTCGTGCCGGATCATTTCCAGCCGTCGAAGGACATCAAGAGCGCGGGGCTCGCGAAGAACGTGCGCGATTTTGCGAAAGCGCAGGGCATCGTCAACTACTTCGAGCAGGGGCGCGTCGGCATCGAGCATGTCATCCTGCCGGAGTTCGGCCTCGTGGGGCCGGGCATGCTGACGATCGGCGCCGATTCGCATACGTGCACGTACGGCGCGGTGAACGGCTTCTCGACGGGCGTCGGCTCGACGGATCTCGGCATGGCCATGGCGACGGGCAAAGCGTGGTTCAAGGTGCCGGAGGCGATCGAGGTTCACTTGACCGGCAAAAAGCCGAGTGATATTACAGGAAAAGATGTTATCCTCACGCTCATTGGCATGATCGGCGTTGACGGCGCGCTCTACAAATCGCTGGAATTCACGGGCGAGGGCGTGCACGAGCTCACGATGACGGATCGCCTGACGATTGCAAACATGGCGATCGAGGCCGGCGCGAAGAATGGCATTTTCCCGTACGACGATGTGACGGAAGCCTACGTGAAAGGCCGCGTGAAGAAACCGTATGAACCCGTGGCGGCTGACGCGGATGCGACGTATGTGCAGACGGTTGAGATCAATCTCTCCGAGCTTACGCCGGTTGTCGCGTTCCCGCATCTGCCGGGCAACACGAAGCCTGTGCGCGAGATCGGCGAGCCCATCAAGATCGACCAGGTCGTGATTGGTTCGTGCACGAATGGCCGCCTCGAAGACCTCGCGATTGCCGCGAAGATTTTTGAGGGGCATGAAGTTCACCCCGACGTGCGCTGCATCGTGATTCCTGGCAGCCAGGCGGTCTACAAGGAGGCCATGCATCGTGGCTACATTGACACGTTCATCGATGCGCATTGCGTCGTCTCGTGTCCGACGTGCGGGCCGTGCCTCGGCGGCTACATGGGCATTATGACGGCGGGGGAGCGTTGCGTCTCGACGACGAACCGCAATTTCCGCGGCCGCATGGGCCATGTCGACAGCGAAGTGTATCTGGCGGGCCCGCAGACGGCGGCCGCAAGCGCGATCCTCGGCCGCATCGCCGAGCCGAAGGAGGTAAAGTGATATGGCAGAACTGAAAGGAAAAGTGTGGCGCTACGGCGACAACATCGATACGGATGTCATCATCCCCGCGCGCTATCTCAATACGTTCGACCCGAAGGAACTCGCTTCGCATTGCATGGTCGATATTGATGCGACGTTCGCGAAAAATGTCCAGGCGGGCGACATCATGGTCGGCGGCAAGAATTTTGGCTGCGGCTCATCGCGCGAGCACGCGCCGGTCGCGATCAAAGCATCGGGGGTGCCCGTCGTCATCGCCGCGAGCTTCGCGCGCATTTTTTACCGCAACGGTATCAACATTGGCTTGCCGCTCTTGGAGATTGGTGACGATGTGGACAAAATTTCGGCGGGGGACACGCTTTCCGTTGACGTCACGACGGGTGTCATTAAGGACGAAACGACGGGCGACACGTTCCAGGCGCATCCGCTGCCGGGCTTTATTCAGGACATCGCAAAAGCGGGCGGCCTTGTGGAGTACGTGAAGCAGCAGGCGAAAAAGTAACGTAATGTCATCAATTCGTACGCGCACCCGCGAGAAGTTACGACGTACGAATTCATCTAACGTACGGGGGACTCCCACCACCGCTTCGCGGTCCCTCTCCCTCGGAGAGGGAGGCTAGGTTACGAGAGCCCGTTTGCGCTTGACTTCATGACATTGAAAAGTAACGTGGAGGAAGTTCTATGGGATATAAAATTACAGTGATTCCCGGCGATGGCATCGGCAAGGAAATCACGGATGCGGCTGTCAAAGTTCTGAAGAAAGCAGATGAGAAGTTCCATCTCGGCCTGTCGTACACGTACAAGGACGCGGGCGGGACGGCGTATGACAAATTTGGTACGCCGCTGCCGGACGACACGGTCGCCGCGTGCAAGGCGTCGGATGGCGTGCTGTTCGGCGCGGTCGGCGGCGACAAGTGGGATAGCGTCAACCCGGCGCTGCGTCCCGAGAAAGCGATCCTCGGCCTCAGGAAGCAGCTCGGCCTCTACGCGAACCTGCGCCCCGTCAAAGTCGCGGACGCGCTCGTCGAGTATTCGCCGCTGAAACCGGAGCTTGCGAAAGGCGTCGATCTCGTCATCGTGCGCGAGCTCATCGGCGGCATTTACTTCGGCGAGAAGTGCGAGTCGGAGCAGCATGACGGCGCGGAGCGCGCGTGGGACCTCGAAAATTATTCCGTGCCGGAAGTCGAGCGCATTACGAAGCTCGCGTTCGAGACGGCGAAACTGCGGCGCGGCAAGGTCACGTCCGTCGACAAGGCGAACGTCCTCGCGACCTCGCGCCTCTGGCGGCGCACGACGGCAAACGTGGCGAGGGATTACCCAGACGTGACACTCAATCATCTCTACGTCGACAACTGTGCCATGCAGCTCGCTATCAATCCTGCGCAATTCGACGTCATCGTGACGGGCAATCTCTTCGGCGACATCCTCTCGGACGAGGCCGCCGTCGTCGGCGGCTCGATCGGCATGCTGCCGTCGGCCTCCATCGGCACGGACACGAGCCTCTACGAACCCATCCACGGCAGCGCGCCGGACATCGCAGGCAAAGGCATCGCGAACCCGATAGGCACCGTGCTGTCGGCGGCCATGCTGCTGCGGTACTCGCTGCATGAAGAGAAAGCGGCGGACGCCGTCGAGGCGGCGGTGGACAAAGCATTGAATGATGATTATCGCACCGCGGATCTTTATAAGGAAGGATTTAAAAAGGTTTCGACGGACGAGATGGCGGATGTGATCGCCGCGCGGGTGTGAGCAGTCGGAGAAACAATAGGGGACGGTTGCAGTTCCGTGAACCAATTCATGTGGTTCGGTTGCAGAACGTGACGATAACAGCAGGGGGCTGTTGCAGTTCCACGAAATATGTGGATCAGTTGCCAGACGTAACGATAACAGCAGCCTTCCCCTCCGGGGAAGGGGGACCGCGAAGCGGTGGAAAGGGTACAAGGGTGCGATTTGTAACAAATCGCAGGATTGGAACATAGCAGTACGAATTCTGAATACGTACTGCTATGTTAATTCGATGAATTTGTTTGGCTATCGCACCCTAGTACCCGCTCCACCGCTGACGCGGTCCCCCTCTACCTAAGGGATAAAGCGACCGCATAGGCGCTAAAGCGCCTTGCGTCTGCTTTTCCCAGAGGGAGAGGCTGCTGTGATCGATACGGTCAGCAATCGTAGGAATGTATTTCAGTGTATGCAACGGTCTCTTTTTATAAGGAGGAGCACCATATGATGATGAAAGGCGCGGAGGCCGTGCTGGCTTGTTTGCGCGAGCAAAAGGTCGACACCATCTTCGGTTATCCGGGCGGCATGATCTTGCCGTTTTACAATGCGCTCTACGACGCGAAGGACATCCGGCAGATCCTCGTGACGCACGAGCAGAATGCGGCGCACGCGGCCGATGGCTATGCGCGCGCGTCGGGGAAGGTCGGCGTCTGCATCGCGACGAGCGGCCCGGGCGCGACGAATCTTGTGACGGGGCTCGCGACGGCGTTCATGGATTCCATTCCCGTCGTCGCGATCACGGGACAAGTCGATACGGCCTCGCTCGGGCGCGATGCGTTCCAGGAGACGGACATCCTCGATGTCACGATGCCCGTGACGAAGCACAATTTCAAAGTGAAGAGCGCGGACGAGCTCGTGCCGTCCGTGCGGCAGGCGTTCGCCATCGCGCGCCATGGCCGGCCGGGACCCGTGCTCATCGACGTGCCGCGCGACCTCTTTTTTGCGGAAACGGAATACGAGCCGGAAGAAATTGTCACAAAACAGCCCGGAAAGCCCGATGCGGACTTCCTCATCTGCGTCGCCGAGGCCGTGCGCGAGATCGCGGCGGCGAAGCGGCCCGTCGTCATCGTCGGCGGCGGCGTGATTTCGGCGGGCGCGTCGAAGGAAGTGCAGGCGTTCATCGAGCGCTATCACTTACCTGTCGTGCACACGCTCATGGGCCTCGGCGCCATCCCGCGCTCGCATCCGCAGTCTTTGGGCTTTGCCGGCATGCATGGCAAAAAGGCGGCGAATTACGCCATTAACGACGCCGACCTCGTCATCGCCATCGGCAGCCGTTTCGGCGACCGGCAGACGGGCAACCTCGACACGTACACGGCCGGCACGAAGTTCATCCACATCGACATCGACCCGGCCGAGATCGACAAGAATGTCGCGCATTCGCTCGGCCTCGCGGGCGACATGAAGACGATTCTTTCTTTGCTCATGAAAAAAGAGCCCGCCAGTGACCGCAGCGCGTGGTGGGCGAAAATCCACGCCTGGGAGGACACGTACGACTACGACTACCAGGTGAACCGCCTGACGGTGCCGTGGGCGATGCACTGCGTGGCGAAAGCGACGAAGGGCAAGCCGTACGCGTTTGCGACGGACGTCGGCCAGCACCAGATGTGGGCGGCGTTGCACCTCGCTATCGAAGAGCCGCGCACGTGGCTGACGTCGGGCGGCCTCGGTACGATGGGCTTCGGCCTGCCGGCGGCCATGGGCGCGCAGCTTTTTTACGGCGGCACGCGCCGCGTCGTGCACGTCGCGGGCGATGGCGGCATCAAGATGACAGGCAATGAATACTACACGATCGCGCGCCTGCACCTGCCGCTCATCTCGATTATCGTCGACAACACGAGCCTCGGCATGATCCGCCAGCTGCAGAAAGTCAATTACAGCGAGCGCTACATCGCCTGCGAGTTCGACTACCAAATGGACTACGCGAAATACGCGGAAAGCTTCGGCATCCACGCCGAGACGGTCGACACGCAAGAAGGCTTCGCCGTCGCGTTTGCGGAAGCCATGGCCGACGCCAGCGAGCCGCACGTCATCGTCATGAAAGTCCACCGGAGTTTCGTCGAGCCCATGATCAAGGGGAGCGTCGGGGAGTTCGTGGAGTTCAAGTGAATTTCGAGGAAGAGCAGCCGCGTGCTGCTCTTTTTTTCATCGACAGCCCCCCGTCCCTATGATAAAATCGTACCAAGATGTTCTCGTGAATTCAGAGGAGGACGGACATGAGAAAATTTGTCACAGACGCGCCCGTGCTGGAGAACGCGCCGATTGCCGAGGGGATTTATCGCATGGTGCTGCATGCGGAGAAGATCGCGATTACGGCGCGGGCGGGGCAGTTTTTGATGGTCATGAAGCCTGGCGATGCGGCGGCGTTTTTGCGGCGGCCGTTCGGCATCGCCGACGCGGATGCGGTGGCGGGGACGGTGACGATCATTTACCGGCTCGTGGGAAAGGGAACAAAAGCGTTTGCACGGATGAAGGCCGGAGAGATGTTGAGCGTCGAGGGGCCTTTGGGGCAGGGATTTACGCTGCGCGAAGGGCGGCAACTGCTTGTCGGCGGCGGGCTCGGCATCGCGCCGCTCATTTTCCTTGCGAAGAGCTTGCCGGAGAAGCCCGTGTTTTTGATCGGCGGCAAGAATGAACGCGAAGTCTTTTGGAAGGAATTATTGGAACCGCTGGCGGAAAAAATCTACATCACGACGGATGATGGTTCCGTGGGCACGAAAGGCTTCACGACGACGCTCTTGCCGGAGGTGTTACAGTCGGAACAGCTTGCGGGCGTTGTGACGTGCGGGCCGATGATCATGATGAAGGGCGTTGCGGAAATCGTGAAGGAAGCCGGCCTGCCATGCGAGGTGTCGCTCGAGAAGCGCATGGCCTGCGGGATCGGCGTGTGTCTTGGTTGCACGTTCGAAACGACGAGCGGCGTGCGCAAGAAAGTCTGCGCCGACGGGCCCGTGTTCGATGCGAGGGAGGTCTTCGCATGAAGACGTTCCAACGCACGATAAAATTTCGTTGTCCATACGTTGTAACGATGATGCTGGACCGTCGTCGTATGGACAAGGAACAACGCGCAGCGGGATTGCGTGGTTCGCACGTTGCAACGACGATGCGGAACGGGGAGGGAATGGCATGAACAAGGAACGACTTGCGACGGAGCTGTGTGGTTTGCATCTCGCGACGCCGGTGCTGGGGGCGTCGGGGACGTTTGGGTTTGGCTTGGAGTATGCGGACTTCGTCGATATGGCCGACGTCGGCGGTATTTTGTCGAAGGGCATCACGCCGTTGCCGCGCAGCGGGAACGCGGGCGTGCGGATCGCCGAGACGCCGGCGGGGATGCTGAACTGCATTGGCTTGGAGAATCCTGGCGTTGATGTCTTTTTGCGGGACATCCTGCCAAAAGCTGGCCATCTTGCCGCGCCGCTCATCGTGAATATCTCGGCGGGGACGGCGGAAGAATATGGCGAACTTGCAGAAAAGCTCGACGTCGATGGCGTTGCCGCAATCGAGGTGAATATCTCCTGCCCGAATGTCAAGGAGGGCGGCATCGTCTTCGGCACGGATCCCAAGGCGGCGGCGCGCGTTACGTCAGAAGTGAAAACGCATACGAAAAAGCCGGTCATCGTCAAGCTGTCGCCGAATGTCACGGACATCACGGTCATGGCGCGGGCGGTCGAGGCGGCGGGCGCCGACGCGTTGACGGTCTGCAACACGTTCCTCGGCATGGCGATCGACATCGAGCGCCGGCGGCCGCTGCTCGGAAATATCACGGGCGGCCTCAGCGGCCCCGCCATCCGGCCGATCGCCTTGCGGCTCGTGTATCAGACGGCGAAGGTGGTAAAGATCCCGATCATCGGCTGCGGCGGCATCCAGACGGGTGGTGACGCGGTCGCGTTCCTCCTCGCCGGAGCGACGGCCGTCCAGGTCGGGGCGGAAAATTTCCGCGACCCGCGGGCGGTGGTGCGCGTGGCCGAGGGGATCGATGCGTATCTCGAACGGCAGGGGATTGCGAACGTGCGTGAGATCGTCGGGGAGCTGGAAGCGTGAAAAAGGAAAAATGATGGAAGCGGGACGGTTGTCGTTCCTAGGCCCGCTTCACATGGACCTGTTGCTGGACGTAACGAATTCCAGCAGAGACTGTTACTGTTACCAAGAGTGTTTCATAAGAATGCTGACCGTTGCGATTACAGCAGCCTCTCCCTCTGGGAGAGGGGGACCGCGAAGCGGTGGAGCGGGTACTAGGGTGCGATGGCCGAGCAAAAAAATAAGAAATCTCGAAGCAACGAGTGGTTTGAGTTCAAATATGCTGCTTCGAAGACTTCTTTTTCTTTGGAATAAATCGCACCCTTGTACCCTTTCCACCGCTGACGCGGTCCCCCTTCCCCGGAGGGGAAGGCTGCCGTTGTCGTTACGGTCGCAATAACCTTCCCCCCTTTTTTCCCAATAGACAATAACTCAAAGCTATGATAAAATGAAGCAAACAAGAGAGAAAGCGTTCAGCCATAGAACGCAGATAGAACGGAATGAAATATGAGGGGGTTATCGCATGGAATTTCGGCAGCTGGAGTATTTTGTCACGATCAGCGAGCTGGAGAACTTCACGCGGACGGCGGAGGTGCTGCATGTGTCGCAGCCGTCGGTGACGAAGGCGATCAAGTCGCTCGAGGGGGAGCTGAAGCTGACGCTCATCGACCGCAGCCAGAAGCATGTGCAGCTGACGGAAGAGGGACGGACGTTCCTCATTCATGCGCAGCGCATCATGCGCGACGTGCAGGCGGCGTATCAGGATATGCAGCGTTTCCACAGCGAGGCGCGCGGGACAATCCGCTTCGGCATCCCGCCGATGGTCGAGGGGTATCTGTTTCCGGATTTTTTCACAAAATTCCGCGCGGCGTATCCGGACATCACGCTCGACGTGCAAGAATTCAACGATTCGTTCGAGGTGCGCGAGCAGGCCGATCTCGGCGAGCTCGATTTCGGCGTCGTGCTCGGGAGCCCCGAAGATCGCGTGGAAAATGAGTTTTTGATCATGCGCGACCAGATGGGCCTCTGCCTGCCGGAAAAGCATCCGCTCGCGGGGCTCGATGTCGTGCCGTTCGGCCGGCTGCGCCATGAAAAATTCATCATGCAGCAGCCGCATACGTTCCAATATCGCAGCGTGTTCGATTGCTGCACGGAGCATGGCTTCACGCCGGACATCGTGCTCGCGACGTCGCAGCTGAAGACGATCAAGCAGCTCGTGGCGAATGGCACGGGCATGTCGGTGCTGCCGAAATTTGTCACGCGCGGCGAAAAAATCTTTTTGCATCGCGAGACGGAGCCGACGATCGCGCTGCACATCTCTCTCTATTGGGGCGCGCACAAGACGTTTTCGGCCATCGACAACCGCTTCATGGACTTCATGCGGACGTACACGGGCACGCCGGAGTTCAAAAAACATTTTTTCCAGAAATGAGGTACGCGCTTCATGCAACTCAAGCGTCTCGAAGCGTACGGCTTCAAATCGTTTGCAGATAAGATCGTCATCGAGTTCGATGCGGGCGTCACGGCGATCGTGGGCCCGAATGGCAGCGGCAAGAGCAACATCACGGACGCGATCCGCTGGGTGCTCGGCGAGCAGAATGTGCGGAATCTGCGCGCGGCGAAATCCGAGGACATCATTTTCGCCGGCAGCGCGACGCGCAAAAGGCTCGGCGTCGCGGAGTGCTCGCTCGTCTTTGACAACACGGACGGGACGCTCCCCGTGGCTTTCACGGAGGTCGTCGTGACGCGGCGGCTGTACCGCAGCGGCGAGAGCGAGGTGTTCCTCAATCGCTCGCGTTGCCGGATCAAGGACATTTATCAGCTGTTCGCGGACACGGGCATCGGCCACGAGGGCATGAGCGTCATCGGGCAGAACCGCATCGACGACATCTTGAACAGCCGGCCGGAGGAGCGCCGCGCGTTTTTCGAGGAGACGGCAGGCATCACGAAGTACAAGGCGCGCAAGCGCGAGACGCTGAAGAAGCTCGACGATACGGAGAAAAATCTCGTGCGCGTCGCGGACATCCAGCAGGAGATCGCGACGCAGCTGGGCCCGCTCGCCGAGAGCGCGGAGCAGACGCGGACGTACCAGGCGCTCGAACGAGAATATAAAACCTATCATCTCACCAGCCTGTCCCAGCGTTACGCGAAATTGACGGGCGAGCGTTCACAGGCCGAGGCGGCGCGCAAGCAGGTCGAGGACGAGAAGACGGCGGCGGCGGCGGCGCAGGCGGCGGCCGAGGCGGAAAAAGAGCGCGTGCAGGCGGACATCGTGGCTATCGAGCAGACGATGCAGCAAGCGGGCGCCGCGCACGCCGAGCTCCAGAAGCAGGTGGACGCCGTGACGGCCGAGCTCGCAACGCTCCGCGAGCGCACGGAAAACAGCGCGGCGACGCGGGAGCGCCTGGCGGCACGCAAATCGGCCTTGACGCAGGAACTCGTGCGGGCGGCCAGCGCGATCGGGCAGCTGACGGAAGCGGTCGCGGCGGGCAAGAAGGCCGTCGCGACGGCGGACACGCAACTCGAAGCGGAACGCAAGAAGCTGCTTGCGTTAAAACAGGAAGTCTCGGACGCGAATGAGGCGGCGGGCGCGACGGATGCGCGCATCGCCGAATTGCAATCACAACTGACGCAGCAGCAGCAGGCCATCGCGGTGCTGGAAAAGGACATCGAACTCGGCAGTACGAGCAAGGCCGAGCGCGAGCAAACGTTACAACTGGCACAAGAAAAGTTACAAGCGCTCGCCGAGGAACAGGAAACGCTCGGAAAAAAATTGGCAGACGCGGAAGCTGACCGCGACAAGCAGACGGCGGCGGCGCGCGCGAATTCTGGCAAGATGCAGACGCTGCGCCAAACGCTTGCAGAGGCGCGGACGGCACAAGAAGCCGCGGCGCGCGAGGCGAAGCGGCTGGCGGACAAGTTACAAATCCTGCGCCATATGCAACAATCCTATGAAGGCTTTGGCCGCGCCGTGCGTGCTGTCTTGAAGAGCCAGGCGCCGTGGCGCAAGGGCATTGCGGGCGCCGTCGCGGAATTGCTCACCGTCCCCGAGAAATACGTGACAGCGCTCGACGTTGCCTTGGCGGGCAGTCAGCAACACATCGTCACGGAGGACGCGGAAACGGCGAAGGCCGCCATTGGTTACCTCAAGGCCCAGCGCCAAGGCCGCGCGACGTTCCTGCCGCTGTCGACGATTCAGGTTCGCATGCCAGCGAACGCGGAAAACGTTCGCAGGATGAACGGTATCATCGGCTGGGCGAATGAGCTCGTGGAGACGGCGGCGAAATATCGCCGCATCGCCGACCATTTGCTTGCCCGCACGCTGATCGTCGACACGCTCGATCATGCGCTGGCCATCGCGAAGGGCACCGGCTACCGCCTGCGCATCGTCACGGTGGACGGCGAGCTCTTGAGCCCGGGCGGCTCGATGACGGGCGGCAGCCGCGGCCACAAGGAAGGCAGCTTCCTCGGGCGGCAGGGGGAAATCGCTGCGCTCGAAAAAGAACAGAAGACCGCTGAAGCGACCGCCGCCGCGAAGCAGCAAGATGCTGATGCGGCGCGGGAGGCATTCGAAGATTGCCGCGAGACAGCGGACGAGCTCACGGAGCGCCTGCAAGCGCTCGACGTCACGCTCGCGGGTCTCCGTGTCGCGTTCGGAAAATCCAAAGAAGCGCACAAGGAACAGGCCGCCGCACTCGCGGAGCAGCAGGCCGCGCAGCGGACGGCGGAGGCCTCGTTTGCCGCCACGCAGAAACGCCGCTCGGAAGCCCGCGAAGCGGCACGCACCTTGGAAGAATCCTTGCAGAAGGTGGAACGCCAGCGCGCCGACGAACAGGAAACGATCGACGATTTGCTCGAAGATGCGAACGACCTCGAATTGCTCTTGCACGACCGCGAGATGAAGCTTGCCGTCCAGCGTGTGCAAGTTGACCGCGACGCCGAGCTTTTGACCGCCAAGCGGGCGGAAAAGCAGACGCGCGAGCAGGAACTTGCGGGCGTCGAGCGCGAGACGAAGGAGCAGGAAACGCTCGAGCGCACGAGCGCCGACCGCCTCGTCACGCTCGAAGAGCAGGAAGGCCGCCTCGCCGAGCAGCAGGCGGACCAGAAAGCCACGCAAGACCGCCTCTATGCGGACAAGATGGAAAAAATGGCGGCGGCGCAGGGCATCGAAAAGCAGATCAAGAAACAAGCCCGCGAGACCGCGCGGCTGCTGGAAAAGCTCCACACCGCCGAGCTCGCCGTTTCCAAAGCAGAGTTTTCCCTCGATGACTGCGCCGAGACGATGCTCAGTGACTATGGCCTCACGCCCGAGCGGGCGGCCGAGGAAGCGCTCGACGTCGCGCCGGAGGCCCTCGCGCCGCGCATGAAGGAGCTCGACGCGCGCATGAAAGCGCTCGGCCCCGTGAATCCGAACGCGATCGCGGAATACGAAGAGCTCAAGAAGCGCCACGACTTCCTCGACACGCAGACGAAAGACCTCGAGGGCGCGCGCGCGAACCTCGAGACGCTGCTTTCGGAGATGGACACGACGATGACGAAGCAATTCAGCGAGGCGTTCCAGAAAATCCAGGCGTATTTCCAGGAAAGCTTCACGAAGCTCTTCGGCGGCGGCGAGGCGACGCTGCGGCTGCTCGACGCGAATGACATGCTGAACACGGGCATCGACATCCTCGTGACGCTGCCGAAGAAAAAGCGCCAGAACCTCTCGGCCCTCTCCGGCGGCGAACGCGCCCTCACGGTCATCGCGCTGCTCTTCGCGTGCCTCCACTACAAGCCCTCGCCCTTCGCCGTCCTCGACGAGATCGACGCCCCGCTCGACGAAGCAAACGTCGTGCGCTTCGGCAAGTATCTCCGCGAACTCGCCGATCGCACCCAGTTCATCGTCGTCACGCACCGCAAAGGCACGATGGAAAACGTCGATGTGCTCTACGGCGTCACGACGGAGGACGCCGGCGTGTCGAAGATTCTTTCGGTGAAACTCAGCGATTATATCGAACCAGAACAACAAGGAGCATGAAATATGGGATTTTTTGACAAACTGAAACGCGGGCTGAACAAGACGCGCGAGAACTTGACGCAGAAGATTGAGAAGCTCGTGATCGGCTACGCGGACATCGACGACGACTTCCTCGACGAGCTCGAAGAGACGCTCATCATGGCCGACGTCGGCGTGCAGACGACGGAAAAACTCATGGCCGCCGTGCGGAAGGGCATCAAAAAGAAGGAAATCAACAGCCCCGCAGACCTCCGGCCGTTCCTCGCCAAAGAGATCACGGCGATCCTCACGGCGGGCGAGGAAAACGACCGCACGCGCGTGGCCGCGGAAGGGCCCACGGTGCTGCTCGTCATCGGCGTGAACGGCGCAGGCAAGACGACGACGATCGGCAAGCTCGCTGCGTTCTACAAAGGGCAGGGAAAGTCCGTGCTGCTCGCGGCGGCCGATACGTTCCGCGCGGCGGCCATCGACCAGCTCGAGGTCTGGGGGCAGCGCACGGGCGTGCGCGTCATCAAGCACGAAGAGGGCTCCGATCCTGCCGCCGTCGCCTTTGACGCCGTCAAGGCCGCGAAAGCGCGCAACGTCGATCTCCTGATTGTCGACACGGCCGGAAGATTGCAGACAAAATCGAACCTCATGCAGGAGCTTGAGAAAATCAATCGCGTCATCGGCCGCGAAATCCCGGGCGCGCCGCACGAGACGCTCCTCGTCCTCGACGCGACGACGGGGCAGAACGCCATCAGCCAGGCCGAGCTCTTCACGAAAGCCGCGCCAATCACGGGCGTCGTCCTCACGAAGCTCGACGGCACAGCAAAAGGCGGCGTCGTCATCGGCATCAAGAGCCAGCTTTCAATGCCCGTGAAATGGATCGGCGTCGGCGAAGGCATCGAAGATTTGCGGCCCTTTGTCGCCGAGGACTTTGCGAAGGCGCTGCTGGGAGAAGCAGACGCGTGAGAAATATTTGACGGAACTTTTTTTCTTCGGTATAATAAAAAAGAATATTTATTTTCTGAAAGCCCGCACACGCGGGCACTTTTGAGAGGAGCTTGAGGAGTTGTTGCAGGGAGTCGTGCAACAACTCTTTTCTTTTAGGAGGAACCAGCATGGAGAGATATGCGCCGCAGGACATCGAAGCGAAATGGCAGAAGAAGTGGGAAGAGGAGGATGCCTACCATACGGTGGCGGACCCGAAGCGGCCGAAGTATTATGCACTTGAGATGTTCCCGTATCCGTCGGGGAACCTCCACATGGGGCACGTCCGCAACTATGCGATCGGCGATGTCATGGCGCGCTACAAGACGATGGAAGGCTACAACGTCATGCATCCGATGGGCTTTGATTCCTTTGGCATGCCGGCGGAAAATGCGGCAATCCAGCACGGCGTGAAGCCATCGGACTGGACGTACCGCAACATCGAGAACATGGAGCGCCAGCAGAAGATGCTCGGCCTGTCGTACGATTGGGACCGCGAGGTGAAGACGTGCGCGCCGGATTATTACCGCTGGACGCAGTGGCTGTTCGAGCTTTTCTACAAGCGCGGCCTCGCTTACAAGAAAAAGGCGTCCGTCAACTGGTGCGACACGTGCGGCACGGTGCTCGCGAATGAGCAGGTCATCGACGGCAAGTGCTGGCGCTGCGATTCGCCGGTGCAGAAAAAGGACCTTTCGCAGTGGTTCCTCAAGATCACGGACTATGCCGACGTGCTCCTGAAAGATTTGAAGAAACTGCCGGGCTGGCCGGAGCGCGTCAAGACGATGCAGGACAACTGGATCGGCCGTAGCGAAGGCCTCGAGTTCACGCTCGACGCGCCGGAGCTCGGTGAGAAGATCGCGGCGTACACGACGCGTCCCGACACGGTCTACGGCATCACGTTCCTCGCGCTCGCGGCGGAGCATCCGCTCGTCGAGAAGCTCTGCGAGAACAATCCGAAGGCCGAGAAAATCCGCGCCTTTGTCCAGCGCACGCGCAACCAGTCCGAGATCGAGCGTACGTCGAGCGAGTCGGAAAAGGAAGGCGTTTTCACCGGCGCGTACTGCGTGAACCCGTTCAATGGCAACAAAGTCCAGATCTGGGTCACGAACTACGTGCTCGCCGACTACGGCACGGGCGCGGTCATCGGCGTGCCGTCCGAGGATCAACGCGACTGGATGTTCGCGACGAAATATGATATCCCGAAGATCATCACGCTGCAGCCGAAAGACCGCACGTTAAAATTAGAGGAAATGACCGAGGCCTATACGGACAAGGACGGCGTGCTCGTGAATTCCGCCGAGTTCACCGGCATGGAGATCCACGCGGCCATGCAGGGCATCATGGACCTCGCCGAGCAGAAAGGCTTTGGCAAGCGCCGCGTGAACTTCCGCCTGCGCGACTGGCTCATCTCGCGCCAGCGCTATTGGGGCGCGCCGATCCCGGTCATCAACTGCCCGCATTGCGGCGAAGTGCTCGTGCCCGAGGAAGACCTCCCCGTGCTGCTGCCGGAGGACGTGTCGTTCGAGCAGGGCTCGCTGTCGCCGCTTGCGTCCAGCAAGAGCTTTGTCCACTGCAAGTGCCCGAAGTGCGGCGCGGACGCGACGCGCGAGACGGACACGATGGACACGTTCATCTGCTCGTCGTGGTACTTCCTGCGCTACACGGACCCGCACAACGACAAGGAACCGTTCGCAAAGGACAAAGTGAACTATTGGGCGCCGGTCGACCAGTACATCGGCGGCATCGAGCACGCCATCCTTCATTTGCTCTATTCGCGCTTCTTCACGAAAGTGCTGCACGACGCCGGCCTCGTCGACTTTGACGAGCCGTTCACGAACCTCCTGACGCAAGGCATGGTGCTGAAAGACGGCTCGAAGATGTCGAAGTCGAAGGGCAACGTCGTCTCGCCGGAAGAAATCATCCAGAAATACGGCGCCGACACCGCGCGCCTCTTCATCCTCTTCGCGGCTCCTGTGGACCGCGACCTCGAGTGGAGCGACCAGGGCGTCGAGGGCGCCTACCGCTTCCTCGGCCGCGTCTGGCGCATCCTCGGCCATTTCGAAGACGCCATCAAGAGCGGGCAAGACGACTATGACGTTACTACGTTAACAAAAGAAGAAAAAGACCTGCGCCGCGTGCTCCACACGACGATCAAGAAAGTCACGGAAGACGTGCGCGACCGCTTCATGTTCAATACGGCCGTCTCCGCCGTCATGGAGCTCGTCAATGCGTTCTACGCGTTCCAAGACAAGGACGTGAGCGCCGGCCTCGTCCGCGAGCTCGCGAAGGACCTCCTCCTCATGCTCGCGCCGTTCGCCCCGCACATCACGGA
>OMWS01000086.1 GCA_900314825.1 uncultured Veillonellaceae bacterium
AGGAACGTTCCAGAAGAAGTACACGCCGGACTTCCGCAACGCTGTCCGACGTGCGGTGAAGAATCCGAAATTTCAGGAGCACGAAGGCGTGAAGCACGGGCATATTGTCGTGGATGCACCAGGTTCCAGTGCGATTGGACGCTTGGCAATGGCGTTATCTACAGTCGTTGCGTGCTGATGTAGTAAATTTTTGATACAGGAATCTTTTTTTCGAGAAAAGCTTGACACATACGACGATCAATCTTTAGTGGACACGTTCTTTTTTGTGTTGTAAAATATAAGCCAGTATGTTTGAAAAGCGAGGGGCTGGATGATGGCAGACGAACGCGTGCATATCCGCGTGCACGGGCGGCAACGCGATGAGGCTGGCACGCTCACCGAGAGCCGCATGACGGCGGTCGGGCGGCACGATGCGAAGGGCGGGAAGCATTTTTTCCGCTATGAGGATCATGCGTTGCTCGAAGGCCATGCCGTGCCGACGGTGCTGAAACTCACGCCGGACGGGCTGCTTCTACTCCGACGAAGCCCCTTGGAACAACGGCTGGAATTCGTGCCGCAGGAAGAGCGGACGAGCCTCTACCGCACGCCATATGGCATGCTGCATCTCGCCGTGCGGACGATTTCGCTCTTTTCTGCGTGCCGCGCGGATGGCACGGGGCGCATCGAGCTCGTGTATGATCTTTTCGTGGAAGGGAAATTCCAGAGCAACAACGAATTGCGCATCGATATTACGACTGCATGACATCGATGAGGAGGATTTTTTTGGATATCAAGGAGACATTGACAAAAGCCATCCAAGACGCGGCGAACGCGGCCATCGCGGATGGCGTATTCCCGGCGGGCACGCTCGCAGATGTGGAGCTCGAAGTGCCGCCGAAGAAGGAATTCGGCGACTTCTCGACGAACTTCGCGATGAAGTCGGCGCGTGTATTCCACAAGGCGCCACGACAGATTGCAGAAGAACTCCAGAAACGCCTCGCGGGCGATTGGCTCGACCACACGCAGATTGCCGGCCCGGGCTTTTTGAATTTTTATCTGCGCTCGAATGTGTTGTATGATTCGTTTGGAAAGATTCTCGCGGCGGGTGACAGCTATGGCCAGTGCCCGCATAAGGATGGCGAGCGCATCCAGGTCGAGTACGTCAGCGCGAATCCGACGGGGCCGCTGCATGTCGGCCACGGCCGCGGCGCGGCGGCGGGCTCGGCGCTCGTGAACCTCTTGCGCGCGGCAGGCTACGACACGGAAGCGGAATATTATATCAACGATGCCGGCCATCAGATGGACATTCTCGCAGAGTCCGTCAACGCGCGTTACCTCGAACTTCTTGGCAAAGAGGTTACGTTCCCGGAGAACGGCTACCACGGTGAGGACATCATCGCGACGGCAAAGCGTATTATCCAAAAAGACGGCGACAAATACCTCGCGATGGACGAGAAGGAGCGCCTCGATGTCTTCAAAGACCTCGCCTATCAGGAAAAGCTCGCGATCCTCAAGGAAGATCTGGCGTCGTTCCATGTCACATTTGACAACTGGTTCAGCGAGCGCACGCTGCATCCGGACGCGGTGAAAGCGGCTGTCCAGAAATTGCAGGACAACGGCACGATTTACGAGAAGGACGGCGCGCTCTGGCTGAAGTCGACGGACTATGGCGACGACAAGGATCGCGTCGTCATCCGCGACAACGGCGTGCCGACGTATCTCGCGGCTGACATCGCCTATCACCACAACAAGTACGAGCGCGGTTTCACGCGCCTCATCAACATCTGGGGCGCCGATCACCATGGCTATGTCGCACGCGTCAAGGCGGCGATGCAGGCGCTCGGCCACGATCCCGAAAAATTGACGGTGCTGCTCCTCCAAATGGTTGCCCTCTACCGCGACGGCGAGGTCGTGAAGATGAGCAAGCGCACGGGTCAGAGCGTCACGCTGAACGAGCTCATGGAGGAAGTCGGCACGGACGCGGCGCGCTATTTCTTCCTCATGCGCTCTTTAGACAGTCAGCTCGATTTCGACATCGACCTCGCGAAGAAGCGCTCGAATGACAACCCCGTCTACTACATCCAGTACGCGCACGCGCGCATCATGAGCATCTTCCGCCAGGCGGAGGAAACGGGACTGAAGCTCGGCGACGCGCCGCAGCTCGAACTTTTGACGGACGCGTCCGAGGTTGACCTCATCAAGAAGATTGAAGAGTATCCGGAAGAAATCGAGCGGGCGGCGGCCGACTACGCGCCGCAGCGCATCGCGCGCTATGCGTATGACCTCGCGGCGCTGTTCCATAGTTTCTACAACAAGTGCCGCATCATGGGCGTCGAGCAGCCGCTCGCGGAAGCGCGCCTCGCGCTCGTGACCGTCACGGCGCACGTCATCCGCCATGCCCTCGGCATCCTCGGCGTTTCCGCCCCTGACCACATGTAACTATTCATTTTAGGAGGATTTTTCCATGCCAGAAGAAGTCCAGGATTTCACGAAAAAGACGGAAGTCGACATCGCGTACTACGTGCTCACGCACAAGGGCGAGACGATGTACTACAAAGACCTCGTGCTCGACGTCATCGAGAAGAAGCACAAGCCCGTGCAGTCGCTCTCGGCCGCCATTTCCGAAGTGTATACGCTCATCAATATGGACAGCCGCTTCCACTATGAAGGCGACGGCCAGTGGGGCCTCACGGAGTGGAACCCGCCCGAAGTGAAGCGCCATGCGCGCAGTTCGTCGTCTTCGGGCTCGTCCACGTCGCGCACAGCAGCGAAGGCCAGCCGCCGCAAGGAAAAGTTGTTTGAAAGTATCCAAGAATAATTTTTTCTGCTTGATTGACGGGACGCGGGAAGCGCTGTAGAATAGGCTTCATGTTATGAACGTGCGCATAGGAGGCAGACCATGGCAAAGTATATTTTCGTTACCGGCGGTGTTGTTTCTTCCCTCGGCAAAGGCATCACGGCGGCCTCGCTCGGCCGCTTGCTCAAGAGCCGCGGCATCAAGGTCACGATCCAGAAATTTGACCCGTACATCAACATCGACCCGGGCACGATGAGCCCGTACCAGCACGGCGAAGTCTTCGTGACGGACGACGGCGCGGAGACGGATCTCGACCTCGGCCACTACGAGCGCTTCATCGACATCAGCCTGTCGAAAAACTCGAACATCACGACGGGCAAAGTCTATTGGTCGGTCCTCTCGAAAGAGCGCCGCGGCGAATACCTCGGCTCGACGGTGCAGGTCATCCCGCACATCACGAACGAGATCAAGCAGCGCGTCTACGATGTCGCGAAGCTCGACGGCGCCGATGTCGTCATCACGGAGATCGGCGGCACGGTCGGCGACATCGAGAGTCAGCCGTTCCTCGAAGCGATCCGCCAGGTGAAAAAAGAAGTCGGCAAGAACGACACGCTCTACATCCACGTGACGCTCTTGCCATACATCTCGGCCGCCGGCGAGCTCAAAACGAAGCCGACACAGCACAGCGTCAAGGAACTGCGCGCTATCGGCATCCAGCCGGACATCCTCGTCTGCCGCACGGAAAAGACCATCTCGAAAGAGATGAAGGACAAGATCGCCATGTTCTGCGATGTCGCGCCCGAGGCCGTCATCGAGAACCGCACGGCCTCGACGATCTACGAAGTGCCGCTCATGATGCAGAAAGAGGGCCTCGACAAGATCGCGCTCGAGAAGCTGAACATGGACTACAGCCCGGCCGACATGAGCGACTGGGAGAAGATGGTCTACAAGATCAACCACCCGCAGAAAAAGGTCAAGATCGCCGTCGTCGGCAAGTACGTCGAGCTGCCGGACGCTTACATCTCCGTCACGGAGGCGCTGCATCACGGCGGCATCGCGAATGACGCGCAGGTCAAGATCCATTGGGTCAACGCGGAAAACATCGAAGACCCCGAAGTCGATCTCGACGAAGTCTTCGTCGGCTGCAAAGGCATTCTCGTGCCGGGCGGCTTCGGCGACCGCGGCATCGAGGGCAAGATCCGCGCCATTCAGTATGCGCGCGAGCACAAGCTCCCGTTCCTTGGCCTCTGCCTCGGCATGCAGTGCGCTGTCATCGAATTCGCCCGTCACGTCTGCGGCATGACGGACGCGCACAGCACGGAGTTCAATCCCGAGACGGAGCATCCGGTCATCGACCTCATGGCCTCGCAGCAGGGCATCGAGGACAAAGGCGGCACGATGCGCCTCGGCGCGTATCCGTGCAAGCTCACGAAAGGCACGCACGCGGAAGCGGCGTATGGCACGACGGAGATCTCCGAGCGCCACCGCCATCGCTACGAGGTCAACAACGAATACCGCGCCGCGCTCGAGTCAAAAGGCCTCGTCATCGCCGGCACACTGCCGGATGACAGCCTCGTCGAGATGATCGAGGTCAAAGATCATCCGTGGTTCGTCGGCACGCAAGCGCATCCGGAGCTCAAGTCCCGCCCGAATAACCCGCATCCGCTGTTCCGCGAGTTCGTCCGCGCGGCACTGAACCTGAAATAAAACTAAGTTGCAGAAAAGCTGTCATGCTATCTACGCCTCCCCCTCTGGGGGAGGTGCCCCGAAGGGGCGGATAAGCAGACACACGGCGCTTTGGTGCCGATGTGGTCGCTTATGCCGCTTGCGGCGGAGGGTTACCACGTAACTACGAACCCTCTCAGTCGCCCTTGCGGGCGCCAGCTCCCCCAAAGGGGGAGCTGTAGGATGGTGTGGCAGTCTTTTTTTGATATCCTAGCAGGAATTTGCTTCTCTATGCCGAACTAGTGCATTAAGAAGAACGGCATTCAAGGGCGGCAGCGGTTTTGCCGCCTGCGGAAAGGAGTGGAGGATCGTGCTCGTGGATTCGCTCTGCAGCGTCGCATTTTACTGCCAGCGCTGCGGACAGATTGAGATTGCGGACGTGCCGCTGTTTTGCGGCAGGGACGTTTATGTCGTGAAATGCAAGCACTGCGGGGCGGAAAAGGCGCGCCTGCGCTTCGTGCCGCGCAAAGGGCTCGTCATCGAGACGCATTGCGTCGTCTGCGGGACGGAGAACTGCGTCGTTTTCCGGCTCAAGGAGCTCCGGACGCTTTCCTTGGAAAAAATCTATTGCGAGAAAGACCACTTCGAGCTCGGCTACATCGGAAAGTGGCAGGCGCTCGCAGAATTCCTCGACTTCAACGCGGCGGAATACGATGCGCTCCATCCGCATGACGCGTATAATTTCATGGAGCACCAGCAGATTTTGCTGGAAGCCTTCAATCGGCTGCACGACCTCGCGGAAGACGGCGAGCTCTTCTGCCCGTGCGGCGGGCATGAATTCACGGCGGACATCGCGGAGGACGCGATCCATCTCGAGTGCACGCGCTGCGGCAGTTCGGCCGTCATCCCGGCCAAGACGGCGGACGACCTCAAACAGCTCCAGCCGGGCTGCGAAGTGGCATTTTTGCGGCCGGATCTCATCCGGAATCGATAAGCATGGGGAAAAGAAACAAAGGCATTGCAGCATGGCGATGCCTTTTCTTGTACGAGGAAGGTGGCGGCGGTCATGCCGATGTTCCGGAAGTCGATGATCGTGCTCCTCTTGCTCGCGCTCGTCGCGGGCGGCGGGGCGCTGTATGGCATGAAGAGTTCGGAGGACGCGACGGTGCTCGACAGCGGCGCGCGGGAAATGACATCTTCCGGTGCGAGCGAATCGGAAGGCAGTATCACGGTCTATGTCACAGGCGCGGTGAACCAGCCCGGCGTCGTTGATGTTCCCTCGAATGCGCGTGTGGCCGATGCCGTGAATGCGTGCGGCGGGCTGCTGCCGACGGCGGATGCGGAAAAGATCAACATGGCGCAAACCTTGAAGGACGGTCAGCAGATCCGCGTGCCGGAGAAAGGCGCGAAAGCGACGAAAACGGCATCGGCGAACGCGGATTCGACGAAAGCGGGCGGCGCGAAAGTTTCGGCAGGCGACAGTTCTTCGGATGAACTTGTCAACATCAACACGGCGGACGAAGCGGAGCTCGACAAATTGCCAGGCGTCGGCCCGTCGACGGCGCAGAAGATCATCGAGTACCGCGAGACGGAAGGGCAATTCGCGAGCCCAGAGGACATCATGAAGGTCAAGGGCATCGGCAAGGCGAAGTATGAGAAGATGAAGGATCGGATCACGGTGTGAGTTTTGATGGAATGGAGCGAGGACGATGGAGACGTTACGCAACATTTTAGACAATCTCACGACCACCATCCACTTTGAAAAAGGGCAGCAGCAGGAGAGTTTTCTCGTGCTGCTGCTCTTTGTGCTTTCGCTCGGAATCTTTGGGGCGGCAGAAACAACGTTTGTTGTTCCCGAAACGTTGCTTGCCGTAGTGTTTGTCTTGTTGCTCGCAACGTCGGCAATCCTCGTCTGGCGGGAACACCGACTGGCGTTTCTTCCCTTGGTGTTCTTGTTTCTCGTGCTCGGTGCGTTCCGTTACGAGACGGCGGCACAGCTTCCAGCCTATGATATTTCGTCGTTTGCGCGACAAGAGGTGCATGTGAGCGGTCGTTTAGCGGAAGAACCTCGTTTCACGAAAGACAACGAGGGGCAGACGAAAATCCGCTATGCGATCGACGTAACATCCGTGCGCGTGCGCGGGGAGGAGGAACGCGTGGCGTCAGGCGGCTGCTATATTTACAGCCGCCCGGCAGAAGGCCAAACGATTCCTGAGGTGGAGATTGGCGATGTCATCGAGGCGTCGGGCAAAGTGCGTTTGCCGCATGGCTATCAGAATCCGGGACAGCTCGATACGGAACTGTTGCTGCGCGTGCAGGGCATCACGGCCTCGATGTCGGTCGGCAAGAGCGGCGTGAAGGTGACGGAGGAGTTGCAGCCGACGTTTGCCATGCGGTTTCACCGGCAGATCGCGGCGATCCGCGCGCATTACGCGGAGAGCATGATTGAGGTCATGCCAGAGCGCGATGCGGCGGCGATTTTCGCGATGCTGTTCGGCGGCTACGACGGCATCGATCCTGCGCTGCTCGTGCAATTCACGACGACGGGCATCGTGCATATCCTGTCCGTCTCGGGCTCGCACATTTCGCTTCTCGCGGCTGTACTCGCGTGGCTCGGTACGTTGCTTCGCTTGCCGCGCGTTATAACAGCAGCGCTTGTCATCTTCGCCATCACGGTTTACACGTTTCTCGCGGGCTGCGTGCCACCCGTCGTGCGCTCGGCCATCATGGGCGGGCTGACATTTTTCGCGCTGGCGCTCGGACGCGAGCGCGATGCGCGACGGCTGTTGTTGATTGTCGGTATCGGGATGTTGCTGTTATGGCCGCTGCTGCTGTTCCATATCAGCTTCCAGCTGTCGTTCCTCGCGACGGCGGGACTTTTGTATCTGTCACCGCGCCTCGCAAAATGGTTCCAATCGCACGGCTTGCCGCGCCTTTTGGCGGGGAGTTTTGCGCTGTCCATCAGCGCACAGGGCGCGACGCTCCCGGTCATCGCGTATTATTTCAATCAGCTTTCGCTGTCGTGCTTGCTCGCGAATCTCATCGTCGTGCCGATCGTCGAGCTCATGATCGTCTTCGGCCTGTTTGCCGGGCTCGTCGGCTGGATCGTCGCGCCGCTCGGCAAGCTCGTCTTTGCACTTGACAGCTTGCTGCTCGGCCTCGTGCGGGAACTAACACGCGGGCTCGCGGCGCTGCCGGGCAGCATGGTCTGGGTGCCGACGCCGAATGCGCTTGCGTGCTTCGCGTATTACCTCGGGCTCGGCGTGCTGTGGCAACCGGAGGAACGGAAACAAGCGCTGCTTGCATTCTTGTCCGCTCATCGCAAGCAAGAACTCGCGGGCCTCGTTGCAGTTGTCGTGTTCTTCGTAGCCGCGCATCTGGCACGTCCGACGGAAATGGCCGTCCATTTCATCGATGTCGGGCAAGGCGACGCGGCGCTCATCACCACGCCGCACGGTCATGCATTCCTCGTCGATACGGGCGGCACGCGGGATGGTGCGTATGACATCGGCGCGCGCGTGGACGTGCCGTATCTCTTGCATACCGGCGTGCATTCCGTCGATGCAATCTTCCTCTCGCACGCGCACGAAGATCATGCGGCGGGTACGGGGAGCATCATGCTGAATCTGCAGGTCAAGCACGTCTTCACGTCGAGCGAAGGACGCGAGGCGTATGCGAAGAGCATGCGGATGTCCACGGCGGACAAAGCGCTCGCAAAATTCACAGCGCTCCAGACGGGCGATGTTTATACGATTGACGGCGTGACGATCGAAGTCATCAGCGCGCCGGAAGACATGGAGTTGAAAGGCGACAGCGGCAACGAAGCCTGTGATGTCGTGCGCGTGCGCTATGGCAAGGCGTCGTTCCTTTTCACGGGCGATATGACAAAAGAACAGGAAGCGCAATTGCTGGACGAGAGAAAAGATGTCACCGCGACCGTGCTGAAAGTCGGCCACCACGGCTCTGACACGTCGTCGAGCGAGCCGTTCCTGCGCGCCGTCGCGCCGCAGTATGGCGTGATTTCCGTTGGATTTGACAACAGCTACGGTCATCCGAAGCCCGTTGTCCTCGATCGGCTCAACGCGCTTGGCATCGAGGCGTTACGCACAGATGAACAGGGCGCGATCGTGTTCCATACCGACGGAGAACGGCTACGCGTGGAAACATACGCGGAAACGCATCGGAATGTGGCGTCGAGGAAATAAAGAAGGAAATCCGCGATTTGTGTAGAAAAAACATAGAGAAGCGTCCTCAACCTACGCCTCCCACCGAGACTGCTGAAAAAGTGTCAAATCGAGGGAAATTAGTTATCCACAGGAAAGTTGTGGATGATTGAAGCAGGTTTTCCTGCCAAACGGGCATGAAAAAT
>OMWS01000125.1 GCA_900314825.1 uncultured Veillonellaceae bacterium
GGGCGCTGTGTGACGACCTGCTGATTGTAATAAACTACAGGCCGCTCCTCCCTGGGCCTGCCGGCCCTGTCCCTCCTCCAAGGAGGAGGGCTGTCTCTTCACTTCATGACATTGGATACGAAGGAGGTTTCCCTTTGCGTTCTTTCTTGACCGCCTTGCAATTCCTCACGCGCATTCATCTCGTGGAGCAGCAAAACCTCACCATCGAGGACTTCGGCCGCTCCGTGCGGACGTTTCCGCTCGTCGGCCTCGTGCTCGGCGTGATCGCGTTCCTCGTCGGCTTGTTCCTCGTGAATTTCGTCGGGCCGTCGTACGTGACGGCGGCGGTTTTAACGCTGCTGCCGATTGCCCTGACGGGCGGGCTGCATTGTGACGGCTTCATGGACACGGCGGACGGGCTGTTTTCCGGGCGCGAACGAGACCGGATGCTCGAAATCATGAAGGACAGCCGCGTCGGCTCGTTCGGCGTCGTCGCGTTCGGCTGCGCGCTGCTTTTTGACTTCGCGCTCATCCTCGACCTCGGACAGGCGCCGACAATCCTGCTCATCGCTGTCTTCCTCACGCCGGTCATCGGGCGGGCGGCCATGGTGCTCGCTGTCGCGTGCTTCCCGTATGCGCGGCCGGCTGGGCTCGGCAAGATGTTCCACGACCTCGCAGGACGCGGCGCGGCACGCGCGGCACTCGTCGTCTCTGCCGCCGTCGCCGCCCCGTGGGGGATCGGGGCGCTCATCGTCCTGCTGCTCTCGCTCGGCGCGGCCTGGCTCTTCGACCGCTGGGCGACGGGGAAGCTCGGCGGGCTCACGGGCGACATCTACGGCGCGACGGAGAAACTCACGGAGACGTGCGTGTTGGCGGCGTTTTGGATGTTGTTGCATCTTCCGCAAGCACAAGTGTTGCTTGGCGGCTGGCACTTCTGACGTGCGCGCACCGGCGACTTGTTATAAAGTACAGGCGACTCCCACCTGGCGCTCCGCGCCTGTCCTCCCTCGGAGCGGGAGGCTTTGGGCGAGTGCGGTCACGAGCTTCTTAACTTCATGACACGATCCTCGAAGAAGGCGGCTGGGAAAATCAGAAAGGCGGACGATTTTTATGACAGCGAAACGATTTGTCCACGGCGGCAATATTTATGACGCCTCGGAAACGGGCGAGCCGTGGCTCGATTTTTCGGCGAACATCAATCCGCTCGGCCTGCCGCATGCGGTCGTCGCGGCCATCGAGGGCCACATCGGCGACCTCGTCCATTACCCGGACCCCGCGGCGCGCGAGCTCCGGGCGGCGCTCTCTGCGCATTACGAGACGCCGGAGGACACGCTCGTCCTCGGCAATGGCGCGGCGGAGCTGTTTTACTTGTTTTTCGAGACCTACCGCCCGAAGCGCGTGCTGCTGCCCGTGCCGTCGTTCTCCGAATACGAGCGCGCGGCGCTCGCGGCGGGCGCGGACGTCGAATATTTCCTCTTGAAGGAAAAAGGCGGCTTCGCCATCGATGTCGAGGCGCTGCTCGCGGAAGCCGAGCGCACCAAGGCCGAGGCCATCGTGCTCGGCAATCCGAACAACCCGACGGGCACGCTCGTCCAGGCGGACGCGCTCGTGCACCTCTCCGAGCGCCTCACCGCGCTCGGCTGTTCGCTCGTCGTCGACGAATCGTTCCTCGACTTCCGCACGGACGAGCAGCGCTTCACGCTGCGGAAGCAGGCAGGGAAGCTGCCGCACCTGCTCCTCGTGCGCTCGCTGACGAAATTCTTCGCGATGCCCGGGCTGCGGCTCGGCTTCGGCATCGCGCTGCCGGCGCTCGCGCGCAAACTCGACGCGCACAAAGACGTCTGGAACGTGAACCTCCTCGCACAAGCCGCCGGCGTCGCCGTGCTCGAAGACTACGAGTATCAGGAGACGACGCGCAAATACCTGCTGGAAGCCGCGCCCGCCTTCGTGCGGACGGTCGCCAAGCTCCCCGGCGTCCTGCGCGTCCTGCCGCCCTGCGTGAACTTCGTCCTCGTGCACATGAAGACGCCAGGCGACGCCGCCCGCGTCATCACCGGCCTCAAAAAGCGCGGCATCCTCGTCCGCAACTGCGCAAACTTCACCGGCCTCGAGCCCGGCTGGATCCGGCTGGCGGTGCGGCGGCTCGAAGACAACCAGCGGCTCTTCCAGGCGTGGAGAGATCTCTACGCGGGATTCTGAGGCGTTTCTTTTGAAAAGATGGCTGCGTTTATCAAGTTGTCTCAATCTGTTGCGAGCGTAACAATACAGCAGCCTTCCCCTCAGGGGAAGGGGGACCGCGAAGCGGTGGAAAGGGTACTTTGGTGCGATAGCAAAGCGAGATTCTCGTTGTTTCGGAGCAGTTCAAACTGTGAAGTGCTTCGAAACATACGAATGTATCGTTTGGCATTCGCACCCTTGTACCCTCTCCACCGCTGACGCGGTCCCCCTCTCCCAAAGGGAGAGGCACCTGGGATCGCGACTTTCAGCAACAGTTCCAAGCATTGATTGTTCACATCAGAAAAGGAACACACCATGACCAAAATCATCTATATAAGACACGGCCAGACGGAGTGGAACGTCCAGGGCCGCTACCAGGGGCAGACCGACGTCCGCCTGACGCCGCTCGGCATCCAGCAGGCCGAGGCGCTCGCAAAATTTTTCCCCGCCGACCGCCTCGACGCCATCTATTCGAGCGACCTCGCGCGCGCTATGCGGACGGCCGAGGCGGTTGCCAATCGCTTCCGCCTCACCGTCCAGCCGCGGAAAGACCTGCGCGAGCTGCACTTCGGCGACTGGGAGGGCTGCAGCATCCCGGCCATCGCCGAGAAATGGCCGCACCTTGTCGACGACCTTTTCCACCACGCCGACCGCTGCGCCATCCCGCACGGCGAGACGTTCCGTGCCGTGCAGCAGCGCGCGACGGCCTGCATCGCCGAGCTCTGCAAGAAGCACGAAGACCAGACCATCGCCGTCGTCGCGCACGGCGCGATCCTCCGGACGCTCCTTTGCGCCGCGCTCCACATCGACCTCCAGTACGTCTGGACCATCCGCCAGTTCAACACCGCCGTCAGCATCGTGCGCTACGAACGTGACGGCGAGGGCTGGCCGACCGTCGAGCTCGTCAACAGCACGGCGCACCTCGACCGGGCGGGGGTGGAGAAGTAACAAACGGAAAGCCTTCCCCTCAGGGGACAATGTCATTAAGTTAAGGCGCAATGGTCATTCAAACTTTTGCCTCCCTCCTTGAGGGAGGGGGACCGCGAAGCGGTGGAAGGTGCCCCCTGTACAACAGAAGCGCCTGTACGGCCAAACTTCCGCGGCTTGCGAGCACGAAACGTTTGGTACGTGCGCGCAAGCCGCGAGGAGTTACGCCCTACCCTCGGAGAGGGGGGCTTTGGGCTAGTGCGCGCACCAGCTTCTTAACTTAATGACATTGCCTCAGGGGAAGGTGGCCCCGAAGGGGTCGGAAAGGGTCCCCTGCACGGCAAAACAATCCGCACGTCGTAACACTTCGCGGGTGCGCGCAAGAAATTTTCTATCTGTCAAAGAAATCTACTTGACAAGCTCACGCCATCCCGCTAAAATAGTTTCGTGTGATGTCACGGGAGGGACCTGTTCCATCAGCCCCGGAAAGTTCCTTGGAGTGACCGCTCCCAGCTGATTTTTTCGAAACCTCATAGGGGGGAAACAACCGCAATGAAGACCACGTTCATGGCAAATGCTGCCAATATCGAGCGCAAATGGTATGTTGTCGACGCGGAAGGCCAGACGGTCGGCCGCCTCGCAGCTGAAGTCGCGAAAGTCCTTCGCGGCAAGCATAAACCGACGTACACGCCGCACGTCGACACGGGCGACTACGTCATCGTCATCAATGCTGACAAAGTCAAGTTCACGGGCAAGAAGCTCGTCAAGAAGACGTATTTCCGTCATTCGGGGTACCAGGGCGGCACGACGTTCACGCCGGCCGGCCAGATGCTCGACCGCTTCCCGACGCGCGTCCTCGAGCACGCCATCAAAGGCATGCTCCCGCACAACCGCCTTGGCGCGCAGATGTACCGCAAGCTTTCCGTCTACGCCGGCCCGGAGCATCCGCATGCCGCGCAGAAGCCGGAAGTCTTGACGCTCGACATTCGCTAAGGGATAGGAGGAAAACCACATGGCACAGATCAGCTACTACGGCACGGGCCGCAGAAAATCTTCCGTGGCACGCGTTCGCCTCGTTCCGGGCGAAGGCAAAGTCACGATCAACGGCCGCGATATGCAGGAATATTTCGGCCTCAAGACGCTCGAACTCATCGTGCGCCAGCCGCTCGAGCTCACGGAGACCGAGGGCAAATATGACGTCATCGCGAACGTCGCCGGCGGCGGCGTGACGGGCCAGGCGGGCGCGATCCGCCACGGCATCACGCGCGCGCTCATGGAGATGGACGCAGAGCTCCGCCCGGCGCTCAAGAAGGCCGGCTTCGTCACGCGCGACCCGCGCGAGAAAGAGCGCCGCAAATACGGCCTCAAAAAAGCCCGCAAGGCGTCCCAGTTCTCGAAGCGCTGAGGCTGGTTTCTTTGCAATCGAAAAGCTGTACAACGATGGTTGTACAGCTTTTTTGCTATTCACGTCCTCCTGCCTCCCTCTTTGAGGGCAATGTCATGAAGTTCCACAACCCCAGCCTCCCTCCTTGGAGGGAGGACAGACGCGGAGCGGAGCGAAGCGTCAGGAGGGAGCGGCCTGTAGATCGTACCAATTCGTACGTCAAAACTCAGGCCCCGTGGCCGTACGTCGTAACATATCCGGGGACTTGCGCGCACATGAAGGGAGTCCATGATGCTCACGTATTCGTTCGAAAATCTCCAAGGCATGCCGCTCTACGAATATCTTTACCGTTGCATTCGTCGCGACATTGAAACGGGAGGATTGAAGCCCGGGGAAAAGCTTCCATCCAAACGTTCTCTCGCACGCCATCTCGGCGTCAGTACCATCACGGTCGAAGGGGCGTATGGACAATTAGTCGCGGAGGGGTATTGCACGTCGCAGCCGAAGCGGGGGTATTATGTGACGGCTACGCTTCCGGTTTCGTTGCCCGCGGAGTTGCAATCTCGCTCGCAGCCGGACGGGCTTGTGGATTCGCTCGCGAACTTAGATTCTCGTTCGCAGTCGGGTGGGGACTTCCTTCTGGAAAAAGTCGACCCTTCGGGCCTAAAAATTTCCAGAAGAAAGTCCCCACCCTCCCGGAGTGACCATGTGGCACGCGGAAGTGCAACTGCAACGTTCGACGCCCGTTCGGAGCTCGCATCCTCTCTGGGGGATGACGAATCACGCGGAAGCGAAATTTCATCTTCTTCAAAAAACGTGGCAACGCCTGAGGGGGGAGGGGATTCTTCCAAATCCCTCATCGACTTCGCCGAGGGCGCAGGGAATGCGGAGAATTTTCCGTTTGCTTTGTGGACGAAGCTGCTGCGGCGGGTCGTGGCGGAGGATGCGGCGGCACTGGTGGTGCGGTCGCCGGCGGCTGGGGTGCTGCCGCTGCGGACGGCGATCGCGGATCATTTGCTGCGTTTCCGCGGGCTCGCGGTGCGGCCGGAGCAGGTCGTCGTCGGGGCGGGGACGGAGTATCTTTATGGGCTCTTGGTGCAGTTTTTCGGCCGCGAGCGGCGTTTCTGCGTGGAGAATCCGGGCTACGGGCGCATCCAGCGCATTTATGAATCGTGCGGGGCGCGGTGCTTGCTGGCCGGGATGGACGAGGCGGGCGTGCGGCCAGACGAGCTCGTGCGGCAGGAGGCCGAGATCGTGCATATCTCGCCGTCGCATCATTACCCGACGGGGCTCATCATGCCGATCAGCCGCCGCTACGAGCTCCTCGGCTGGGCGGCGGCGGATGCGGGCCGCTTCATCCTCGAGGATGATTACGACAGCGAGTTCCGCCTGACGGGGCGGCCGATCCCGACGCTGATGGGCATCGATCGGACGGGCTGCGTGCTGTACATGAATACGTTCTCAAAGAGCCTGACGCCGACGATCCGCATCAGCTACCTCGTGCTGCCGGAGCGCCTCGTCGCGCCGTTTCGCGAGAAGCTCGGCTTCTACAGCTGCACGGTGTCGAACTTCGAGCAGTACACGCTGGCGCGCTTCCTCGCGGACGGGCATTTCGAGCGGCACATCCACCGCATGCGGACGCTGTACCGGCGGCGGCGCGAGACGATCCTCTCGCTGCTGAAACATGCGCCGTTTGCCCGTCAGCTCGACCTCATGGAGCGCGGCAGCGGCCTGCATTTCCTCGTGCGCTTCCGCGCGGCGGGCACGACGGAGGCGATCCGCGAGAAGCTCGCGGCGACCGGCGTCCGCATGAAGGCGCTCGCGGACTGCTACGTGGCGGCGGACGAAGCGGACGAAAAAAATACGCCCGGCATCCAGGAAAAGATGCAGGGCGTGTTCGTGCTCGACTATTCGAGTGTGGGGGAGGAGGAGATGAAAGAGGCCGTCGAGAGGATCGGGCAGGCGCTGTATTGAAAGCCTTATATTTTGGGGACAATGTCATGAAGTTCGAGCGGAGCCGGTCATTCAAACTCCTGGGACGGTTGCAGTTACTAGACCGATTCCACATACATCCGTTGCCGAACGTAACGAATACAGCAGCCTTTCCCTTTGGGAAAGGGGGACCGCGTTAGCGGTGGAA
>OMWS01000011.1 GCA_900314825.1 uncultured Veillonellaceae bacterium
GCTTCGCGGTCCCCCTCTCCCAGGGGGAGAGGCTGCTGTATTCGTTACGTTCGGCAACGGATGTATATGGAATCGGTCTAGTAACTGCAACAGTCCCTTTCGTTTGCCAGTTTTCAGAGCCGTCAATGGCCGTTTGCTCTATGCCTTTTGCGCACGGCGAGCGGCCTTTCGCCGTAGAGTTTCAAAAACATTTCGCGTGCCGTCCGCTGATTTTTCAGTCCGTTCTGCTCCATGAGCTGCCCGATGTCCGTCTCCGTCCGTACGAGGCCTTCGTAAAAATGCGTGAGGCGCACTTCATAAATGTAGGAGATGAGCGTCTTGCCCGTCGTCTCATGGAAGAGGCGAGAGAGATAATTTCCATTGTAGCCCGCGACACCTGCGAGCTCGTCAACCGTGAGCTTTTCAGCGTAATGTTCGCCGACGTAGCTCAGCACGTTCTTGATCGTCTCGTTCGCGCTCGGAGCGAGCGGAGTTTCTTCGCAGAAACAGACCGTGAGGATTTTGAGGATCGTGAGATACGAACTGCCCACATCATAAAGATAGCCAGGCAGCTGTTTTTCGATGAGGCGTGCCATGCGTTTCGCTTGTTCGAGCACGGCCTTGTACGCTGCGCGCGGCGCCGGTTTCTCTGCATTGAATTGCAGCCGCTCAGGATGCGGTTCGAAGAATTGCATGGATTTCATCGGCACTTGCAAGACGATTGCGCGGTTCGGCGTATTCGCGACATCGTGCAAGAGGCCGGACGAGACGACGATGAACTGCCCAGGCCCGACATGATGTTCGCGGCTGTCGATGTGCAGCGTGAGCTCGCCTTCATACACGCAAAGGAGTTCTAAGCTGCTGTGCCAGTGGAGCGGCACGTACCCCGAGGTCTCAACTTCTGACGTATAAAAGCGCACACCGAACGGGAGATTCGTCAAAACCGTTTCATGATAGTTCCGTCGCATATCGATTGCTCTCCTGAAAAAATTACAATTCTGACATGGATTTTTCTGATACTGACGATACGAGTCAAATCTATTGCATTTGCTTTCTGCGAATTGTATCATTTACATCGTAATCAATCTGATACGTACACGAGCACGCACACATAATTGTATCATAATCAGGAGGAAAATTCCATGGCAACGATTCTGAATCCAATCATCCCGGGCATGGCGCCGGATCCATCCATCCTGCGCGTTGGGGATGATTATTACATTGCGACGTCCACGTTCCATTGGAACCCCGCCGTTCAAGTCTTCCATTCCACGGATTTCGTCAATTGGGAGCTCTTGACGTACATCTTGAAGGACGGCGAGGTGAACCTCCAGGGTACGAACACGCCGGCCGGCATCTGGGCGCCGCATCTTTCCTATGACAAAGATGCGAAAAAGTTCTGGCTCATCTACTCGCACATGCAGAACATGGCGGGCCGCGAGTTCAATGCCGAAGCATACGCGATGAGCGCCGATGATATCCAGGGACCGTGGTCGAAGCCTGTCTACATCACGTCCATCGGTTTCGACCCGTCGCTCTATCATGAGAATGGCCGCCATTACGTCGCCTGCCTCGAGTGGGAGACGCGCACGGGGTATCAGGCACCGGGTCATCTCGCTATCGCGGAAGCGGATCTCGAGCATGGCGGCATCAAAGGCAGCTGGCATCGCATCACGACGAACTTCACGACACGCGGCTGCATCGAGGCGCCGCAAATTTATCATCACGGTGACTACTATTATCTTGTCGCCGCAGCTGGCGGCACGGGCTATGGCCACGGCGTCGAGGTCGGACGCGCGAAGGCGATCTTCGGCCCGTACGAGCCCGATCCGACGGGCGAGCCGATCATCACGTCGTCGCCGCGCCATCTCTTCTCGCTTGGCGATCCCGATGCCGGCCATTTCGAGATGTACAATCCAAAATCGCCGATGCAAAAAGCCGGCCATGGATCGCTCGTCGAGACGAAGAGCGGCGAGTGGTATCTCGCGCATCTCATGTCGCGTCCTTTGGAAGGCACGATGCTGAACCCGCTCGGCCGTGAGACGTCGATCCAGAAAGTCACGTGGACGGACGACGGCTGGCTGCGCCTCGCGGACGGCTCGAATCTCGCGAAGATGGAAGTCCCCGCGCCGCAGGGCACGACAGCCGTCCGCGACCGTGCGCGCTGCGAAGATGTGCATGAAGATTTCGCGGGGGACAAGCTGCCGTTGAAATTCATGACGCCGTATCAGCTGCCGGGCGGCGACTGGGCACGCGTCAAGGACGGCAAGCTGGAAATCCATGGCCGCAATTCGCTGTTTTCGCAAGTCGCGCCGTCCATCCTCGCGACGCGCGCGACATCGATGAGCTACACGGTCACGACGCGCGTCACGTTTCACCCCGACCATTACTCCGAGACGGCGGGCGCGGGCCTTTATTACGACGCGAACAACTGGATTTACGCGCACCTCGCGCTCGATCCGAAAGAACAGCACATTGAGCTTTCCATCCTGCAAGCGAAACTCGGTGCGCGCGTCGCCGATGACAGCACTGTGGCCGAGATCCCGAGCGGCACGGTCGATCTCAAGCTCGATTACGAGCAGGGAATGCTCTCAATCTCGTATCGCGAGCCGCAGGCAGATGCCGAAGGCGCATGGCACATCCTGCAGCAAAATGTCAACGCCGCGTACCTCTCGGACGAAGGTGTCAACGGTGAGCCGGGCGAGATTGGCGGTTTCACGGGACTGTTCAATTTCCTCGGCAGCGTCGACGCCCACCAGCACGACAGCGTCGCCGTGTTCGACCATTATGATGTCGTGAATCACTGATGTCGTCATTTCATAGGTAGGAAGGATATCAAAATGAGCAAAAAGATCACCATTCCCATCACCCGGCTCGTGCCCGGCCTCATCATCGGTCCTGCGAGCTGGCTCGGCCCGTACATCGTCATGAACAGCTTGTTCCTGCCGGCAATGCTGCAGGTGCTCGACCCCGAGAACAAGATCCAGCTCGTCGCGCTGTTCGCAAGCATGGGCATGATCGTCGCGGCCATCTCGAACATGGTCGCGGGCGCGCTCTCGGATCGTACGCATTCGCGCTTCGGCAGCCGTACGCCGTGGATCATGGTCGGCGCGCTCTGCTTCATGGGCTCGATGATCGGTGCCTCGTTTTCGACGGGCATCCCGATGCTGCTCGCTTGCTGGATGATCGGCCAGGCCGCGCTGAACTTCATCGTCGCGCCGATGATCGCTTGGCTCGACTTCGCGCCGGAACAGTATAAAGGCACGGCCTCGTCGGCCTATGGCGGCCTCGGCATGGCGCTCGGCAACAACGGCTTCAACGTCGTCGGCGCGCTGTTCCTCAGCCAGTTCCGCCTCGGCTTCATCATTTTCGGCGTCGTCGCTTTCATCGGCACGCTCATCGCTGTGCTCATCGTCCGCGAGCCGTCGAACAAAGGGGAAGTGGCGGAAGCTGCTGCCGACGCCCCGAAAGAAAAAGTCTCGCTCTCCGCGCTCCGTCATGTGTTCCCCAGCTGGTCGGTCGGCCGCGACTACTACCTCGCATTCATCGGCAAAATGTTCCAGGGCATCGGCAACTTCGCTATCATGGGCTACCTGCTCTACATCATGACGGACTTCCTGAAGCTCGGCGATGCGACGGCCTCGTCCATCCAGCTGATCAATACGATCATGCTGATCTTCGGCATCCTCATGGGCTTCTTCGCCGGCCCGTTCTGCGACAAGTTCAAAGTCCTGAAATACCCGGTTGCCTTCTCGACGATCTTCCTCGCGCTCGGCGCCATCGCTCTCTTCCTCTGCCGAGACACGACGGGCATCGTGCTATACGGCCTGCTCGCCGGGCTCGGCATGGGCCTCTGGAACTCGCTTGATAATCTGCTGAACCTGCGCGTCATCCCTGACCCTGACCGCGTCGCCTTCTTCCTCGGCGTCTACAACCTCGGCAACACGCTGACGCAGGCCATCGCCCCGGTCATCGCGGCTGCCGTCATTTCGCTCTTCGGCTTCTCGAGCATCTTCCTCGTCTCGTTCGCCTTCGCTGTCATCGGCGGCTGCTGCATGTTCGCCATCCGCAAAGTGCAACGCTGAGAAAAAACGAATCCTTCTTTTTGTTACAAACGCCCTCCCGATATGATAAAATCATGGTATCGGAAGGGCGTGATTTTTTATGCGGATGGAGGCTTGGAAACGGAATCTCTGGATCTGCTGCATCGCATCGTTCATCGTTTCCGTCGGCATGAGCCAGATGGCGCCGATCTTGCCGCTCTACATTCATGAGCTCGGCGTCGAAGGCGCGGACGACATTGCGCGGTGGTCCGGCATCGTGTTCGGATGCAATTTCATTTCCCTCGCGATCTTTTCCCCCATCTGGGGGCGGTTGTCAGATAAATATGGCAAAAAGCCGATGATCCTGCGTGCGACGGGATGGCTCGGGTGTATCATGATCGCGCTCGGCTTCGCGCAGAGCGTCTGGCAGCTCGCGGGGCTGCGATTGTTGCAAGGCGCGATGAGCGGCTTCCAGGCCGCCGTCGTGCCGCTCATCGCAGCGGAGACGCCGAAGGACAAATCCGGCTGGGCCATGAGCATGTTTTTCGCCGCGCAGGTGACGGGCGGGCTGTTCGGCCCCGTGTTCGGCGGCGGGCTGTCGGAGCTCATCGGCTACCGCCACTCGTTTTTCCTCATCGGCTCGCTGTGCCTGCTCGGATGCGCCGCGCTGACATTTTTGCATGAGACGAAACGCCCGACGCCGACGGCGGCCGCAGAGAAGAACACGCGGGAAACATTTGCAGCACTCCCGTACCGGACGGCGACGCTCGCCGTGTTCCTCACGACATTCCTCATGCATTTTTCCATCTCGTGCATCCAGCCGATGCTGACGGTCTACATCGCGGAGGTCGCGCCGGACACGGAGCACCTCGCCGTCGTCTCGGGCTTCGTGTTCTCGTGCTCGGGGCTTGCGAGCATGATGTTTGCCTCGCGCCTCGGCCATCTTTCGGACACGGTCGGCGCGCATCGCGTGCTGCTCGGCTCGCTGACGCTCGCAGGTCTCGTGTCGTTCCCGCAGGGACTTGTCGGGACGCCTTGGGAGCTCGGCATATTGCGCTTCATCCACGGCATTGCCATGGCCGGCCTCATTCCTGCGACGAACGACACGATCCGCCAGATGACGCCGTCCACGTGCCTTGGCCGCATCTACGGCTTCAACCAGTCCGCACAATTCATCGGCATGTTCACGGGCGCTTTCTTCGGCGGCGAGCTCATCGCACAGCTCGGCTTCGCGCACACATTCTTCGTCGTCGGCGCGTTGCTGCTCGCCTGCGCCGCGTGGTGCAAGACGCGCGTCGTCGATGCGCTGCCGACGGCAGAAAAATAGGAAGGAGCGATCTCATGCTAAATCCGTTCAAGCAAAAAGCAATCTTTGAGACGAAAGACGATGAAGTGTTCGCCGAGGCGCAGCAGCGGCTCGCGGCGGCCGGCATCACGGCGTACACCTGGTCACACGACGAGCTTCCGATGATGAGCTGCTGCGGCGGCGCGGACGCACGGAAATTCGGCCGCAAAGACGGCCGCCTGCTCACCGTGCACCGCATCGCCGTCCGGCGGGAGGATGCAGAGCGCGCAGAAACCCTGCTAAAAACGCTCCGCACGCCATAATACGATAGCATCACTTGTTGATGCTGCGCAGCACGCGGCAGGGCGAGCCGACGGCTACGACGTTTGCAGGGATGTCGCGCGTCACGACGCTGCCGCGCCGATGACCGTGCCGTCGCCGATCGTGACGCCCGGAAGGACGATGACGCCGCCGCCGAGCCAGCAGCCGCTGCCAATATGGATGGGCTTCGCGTACGTGCGCCAACGGTATACGCCGCTCTCAGGATCCCAGTCGGGCGTCAGGCGGTCGGCGAGCTCGACGGGATGCGCCGACGTGTAGAGCTGGACGTTCGACGCGATGAGCGTGTCGCTGCCGATCGTGATGGTATTGCAGTCCACGAACGTGCAGTTCATGTTGACGGACACGTTGTCGCCGATGTGGATGTTGCGCCCGTAATCGCAGAGGAACGGCTGGCCGACGGACACGTTCGTGCCGACATCGCCGAACAGCTGTTGCAGGATCTCGCACTTTTTCTGCTTTTCCTCGTAGCTGCACGTATGGTACGCGTGCAAGAGCTCCCGCGTCCGCCGCTTGAATTCCAGAAAAATCGGATCGTGGCAGTCATACCACTCGCCCGCCATGCATTTTTCCATTTCATTCATCGTGCATCGTCCTTTCTGCCTGCTTCTGTCCATCGAACTGCTGGTTTCATGATAGCAAACCGGCGGACGGCGTACAAGATTTTCGTTTCATAATGTATGGCGTGTTTTGATAACAGCATGGCACGAGCCGATGTTCTATCGAAGCGCCCGACGGATTTCTCCGACGCCTCCCGTTTGCATTCGACAAGGCCATTGCCGAGCGTCCCTGTACATTCGCGGAGCTGGCTATCCATACTGCTGGATTTTGAGAAAGGGAACTCCAGACCATGATCAAAGTCGTTTTCCTCGATATCGATGACACGCTCTTGAGCTTTTCCGCGTATGTCCGCGAGGCGATAAAGAGTGGATTTGCGAAGTACCATCTGCATCCCGTGACGGACGACATCGACGAGCTCATGGCCATCTATGGGAAAGTCAATGGCGCGCTCTGGCGGCAGCTGGAGCGCGGGGAGCTCGGTTTCGACGAGCTCATCGCCATCCGCTGGAACCGCGTGTTCGAGGCCATGGGCATCGCGTTCGACGGGCCGGCGTTCGAGCGGTATTTCCGCGGCGCTCTGCACGAGAGCGCCATCCCCGAGCCCGGAGCAAAGGAACTTCTGGAGTACCTCCAAGGAAAATACACGCTCTGCGCCGCGAGCAACGGGCCGTACGAACAGCAGGTGCACCGGCTGGACGTCGGTGGCATGCGCGATGCATTCCTGCATTGCTTCATTTCCGAGCAGGTCGGCGTGCAGAAGCCGGATCCGCGTTTCTTCGAACACTGCTTCGAGACGCTTCGCATGGATGGCCTCGACGTGCGGCCGGACGAGACCATCCTCATCGGCGATTCGCTGACATCCGATGTCGCGGGCGGCAAACACTACGGCATGAAGACGTGCTGGTACCGCAAGAAAACTGCGCCCGTCCCCAAGGGCGGCGCGCCGGACTACATCGTCGACCGCTTGGCACAGGTGCAAGAACTTCTATAAGAATAACGGCCTTGAGAATACACTGTCTATGCAAGCGGGGCTGTTGCAGTTATTTGCAGCAGCCTCTTTTGTATGCACAGAAAATCCCGGACTGTAAAAAGCCCGGGATTCGGTGTAGAATTGAGATATGGAAACAATCAATTCTATGCGGAATTTATTGTATTTTTCAGAAAGCTGATGGTCGTGATATTTTGCGTCGAGCGGTTCTTCGCGCTGCAATGTGTCGAGGACGGTTTCGAGCAGTTGCATATCAAGACCACGTCGTTTGCATCGCTTGTAGTCGCGCCGGAATTTTGCCGTGGGGAAGAGCTTCAGCATTCCTCGTCCTCCATCTCTTGATCGAGTTCTTGGAAGAGCTCAGCAGCGGACGTGTACGATTTTGCTTTCACTTTATCTGATGCGATGTCCAGCGATTCCTGCATGGCTGCTTCCGTTTCACGATTGAAGTGCGGAAGCCTTGATGTGAACGGCATTCCGCCGACGAGCAAAGACTGCGAGATGAACATATTGACCGCTTGCGGCAGCGTCATGCCGAGCGCGCCAAACAATTGTTCCGCATCCGCTTTCTTTTGCGATTCCATCCGCATATTGAAGTTTGCTGTTTTGAGTGCCATGAAAATCACGCTCCTTTGATTTCATGATACGGCGAAAATCAAACGATTGCAAGCAAATGTTTTACATGATTGCGCCCATAGATTCTAAATCTGGAGGCAGATGAGTTGTGTCAGCTCCATGGATTGTCAATGCCCAGTGCCAAAAATGTTGCACAGGATGACGCCGATGATGATCAGCACAATCCCGAGCAAGCCGAGCGGCGTGATGTTTTCGTGGAAATAGAAATACGAGACGGTCGTGGCGAGGATGATGCCGAGACCGCCCCAGGTCGCATAGGCGATATTGAGATCGATGGTCTTCAAAGACAAGGACAGCGAGCAGAAGCATAGGCCATAGCAGACCAGCGTGACAATGGCATAGGCGGCGTGGCTGAAACCATCCGAGAGCTTCATCGCAGTCGTCCCCAGAAATTCCAAAAGGATCGCGCCACCGAGATACACATAACCAAGCATGAAAAAACCTCCTGAAAAATAAAAAGTGCCAGACAAGCCATCCTGCACAGCCATTGTCTTATCCGGCACTACAAATTACGATTTATAGGCCTTTGAATCAATTATGCTATATCATATAGATAATATATTGACAAATATAAATATGTGTGCTACGCTACAGTCATCGGATGAAACAAATTGAAGGAAAGGTGGCTTCGCGATGGATGGGCGGCAGGTTTTTGACAGCTTGGCAGGGGATGCGCGACGTTTTCATGCGCTTGCGGATCCGAACCGCCTTGCGATTCTCTGCGCGCTGCAGCAGGGCGAAAAATGCGCGTGCGAGCTACTGGAGGACCTCCAGATCTCGCAACCGACGCTCTCGCATCACATGAAGCTGCTCGTCGGCAGCGGCCTCGTCGCGGTGCGGAAGGAAGGTCGCTGGATGCATTACTCCATTGTCCCCGAGGCCGCGCAATCGTTTCGCGTGATGATGGAGCAGTACGCTCGTTGTGCCTGCGAGGAGGATGCTTCCATTTCCTGTTTTTCCTGACGCCGGAGGATCGGCGTTTTTCTTCATCCGATATATCGACGATTATCTATATTTTTGAAAGGATGATTTTTATGACAACGCAATCTGCGCCTGTGATGAACATTTATGAACCGGCCATGTGCTGCGATACGGGCTGCTGCGGGCCGAGCATCGATCCGGAGCTCCTGCGCATCACGGCGACGCTGGCCGCACTGAAGCGCAAGGGGATCACGGTCGGCCGCTACAATCTCACGAATGCACCGATGGCTTTCATCGAGAACGCGACGGTCGCAGCGCACCTGCGGGAAAAAGGAATGGAATTGCTGCCGTGCGCGACGATTGATGGCAAGATTGTCATCGAAGGGCGCTACCCGACGGAAACGGAGTTCTGCGACCTGCTCGGCGTGCATGCGGAAGACCTCCGCGAGGAAGCACCCGCAGGATCGACGAGCTGCTGTGACGCGACGGCGGAGGAATCGTGTTGCTGCTGTAGTCCAACAGAAGAACCGGCAGAGGCGAAACCCTCGGATTGCGGTTGCAACGGGGGCTGTTGCTGAAAGGAGCATTTTAAATGGAAACTATTTCTTATCCGCAGTTCCGCGTCGATGACCTGCCACCCGTGAAATATCTGTTCTTCACAGGCAAGGGCGGCGTCGGCAAGACGAGCTTGGCGTGCAGCGTTGCGGTGACGCTCGCCGACGCCGGGCAGCGTGTCCTCCTCATCAGCACGGATCCGGCATCGAATCTTCAAGATGTCTTTTCGATGAAGCTGTCGTCGCAGCCGACGCCTGTTGCCGGCCTCACGGGGCTCGATGCCGCGAATATCGACCCTGTCGCGGCAGCTGCCGCATATCGCGAGCGTACGGTCGCGCCGTATCGCGGCCTGCTGCCCGACGCGGCGATCCGCGACATGGAGGAACAGCTCAGCGGCTCTTGCACGGTCGAGATCGCGGCATTCGATGAATTTGCCAGCTTCCTGACGGACGCGGCGCGCGCTGCCGCGTATGACCGCATCCTCTTCGACACGGCGCCGACGGGGCACACGCTCCGTCTCCTACAGCTGCCGAGTGCTTGGAAAGGCTTCCTCGAGACAAACAAGGACGGCGCGTCATGCCTCGGCCAGCTCAGCGGCCTTGGCGAAAAGAAAGCGCAATATCAAGCGGCCGTTGAACATCTCCAAGGGCCGTCGACGGCCATGATCCTCGTCGCACGTCCGGACGACACGCCGCTCAAGGAGGCGGCGCGCGCTTCGCACGAGCTCATGGCGCTCGGCGTCTCTCGGCAGATGCTCGTGCTCAATGCCGTCCTGCCGGAGACAGCAGCCGTCGATGCGGTCACGAAAGCGATCTTTGCGAAGCAGCAGGCCGCGTTGCGGACGTTTCCGCAGGAGCTCGCCGACCTGCCGACGTACGCTGTCCCCTTCCGCAGCTACAACATCACCAGCATTGATGCCATGCGTTCGATGTTGCAAAATTCTCCCACATCTACGTTTGCAACGAACGAACAGCAGACCATCTTTGCGGGCGGGATGCTTCACCAAACAAATCTTCGCGACCTCGCACGCACGCTTCGCACGCAAGGCAAACGCATCCTTTTCACCATGGGCAAGGGCGGCGTCGGCAAGACGACGGTCGCGGCAGCCGTGGCGCAGGCGCTCGCGGAGACGGGATCCCGCGTCCTTTTGGCGACAACGGACCCTGCGGCGCATCTCCGCTATGTCATCGAGGAAAACGATCGCCTTGTCATCCGTTCCATCGACCCCGTAGCGGAGCTCGCGCGCTATCGCGCCGAAGTCCTCGCGAAAGCGCGTGCCACCGGGGCGGCACAGGCCGACATCGACTACATTGAAGAAGACCTCCGTTCCCCCTGCACGCAGGAGATTGCTGTGTTCCGCGCTTTTGCGGACATCGTCGCCGAAGCGGATGATGCCATCGTCGTCATCGATACGGCGCCGACGGGGCATGCGTTGCTGCTCCTCGATTCTGCGCAGAGCTATCACCGTGAAGTCGAGCGCAGCGAGCATGGCGACATCCCAGATTCCGTGCGCGCGCTACTGCCGCGCCTACGGAGCGATGAGACGGCCGTCCTCATCCTCACGCTTGCCGAGACAACGCCCGTGGCAGAGTCCCTGCGCCTCGAGCAAGACCTTTCCCGCGCTGGCGTCCCGGTCGCCGCGTGGATCATCAACCGCTCGTTCGCGCGCATCGGTACGGAGAGCCCGCTGATCGCCGCAAAAGCCAAGACGGAGCTCCCGTGGATCCATCAGGTCGCAGAGCGCCACCCGGAACTCCCCATCGTCCTCCTGCCGTGGCTGCCCGAACAGCTTGCAGGTACGGCACTCGTGGAATTGCTGGCGTGATGCTTTGTTATGTGGGTACGCTTGTTTGACAATTATGACAGATTACAAGACCGTTGATGTGGTAGATGCGGGGTTATGGATCGAGCTCTTGGAAAAGCTGGCGAAAGAAATCTGAGCGGCGCTGCTGACATTGCGATAAAATAAGGTCATGATACAAAAAGTCTCGCCCCAAAAATTCAACGCTGCATTTGCTCTTGCCCCCATTTGTAGAGCTCCTTCAGCGTCGGGATGAGCGCTTCGCCCCGATCGGTGAGGGAATACTCCACCCGCGGCGGAATCTCGTTATACTGGACGCGGCTTACGAGGCCCGCGCCCTCCAATTCCCGCAACGATTTCGTCAGCATGACATTCGTGATGCCGGCGAGCTTGCGCTTCAGTTCGTTGTAGCGGATCGGCTGTTCCTCATACATATACCAGAGGATGGGCAGTTTCCATTTCTGCCCGATGATGTCCAGTGCGTACAGCACCGGACATTTTGCTTTTTCAAGGTTTCCGGCATCCAGCTGGATCGGGTATCCTGCGCTCTTTTTCATGATGTCCTCCCAATAGGTAGTTTTTTCATACCAGAAATGAAAAATCTGCGTACTTGTATCTATGTTTCCTGCTACCTATAATATATCCAATAACGAAGGCGAAAGCAAGAATGGAGTTGACGGACATGAAGAAACTCAGAATCCCGACGGCGCGCGGCACGGTGCTCGACGGCGTATTATTCTCCCAGGGCGCATCAGATACCGTGCTCATCGCAATCACGGGAATCCACGGGAATTTTTATTCCAATCCGTTTTATTACAACATCGGCCATACGCTGGCGGCGCATGGCATGGATTTCATCTACGCGCAGACGACGGATGCCTTTGGCGAAATCGAAACGGAAAACCGGCGGACGGGCAAAAAAGAAATCGTTGGCTCGTGGAACGAGGACTTCCACAACACGGATGAGGACATCGAAGGCTATCTCGCGTACGCGCAGCAGCACGGCTACCAGCATATCATCCTCGCCGGCCATTCCCTCGGCGCGAACAAGGTGATCTATTATCTTTCCCGCCACCCGGAGGCTCCCATCGACCATTTCCTGCTGCTGAGCCCTGCGAATCTCGAGCATCTGACGAGCGTGGTCACAGACCGGCAGAAAGCGCTCATCCGCATGGCGAAGGCAACGGGGCAGGGCGGGAAGCTCCTGCCGTTTGAGCTCCTCGGCTGGATCACCTGCACGGTGGACACGGCATATCAATGGGCCATCGACAACATCCTTGACAACGTCCATGTGGAACCGGAAAAGGATTTCTCACAGGTCGAACGCATCCAGCAGAGCGGCGCGATGATCATCGGCACGTGGGACAACTTCACGTATGGCGACCCGGCCGGCTACCTGCGGACGATCAATGCGCATATGCAGACAGCGAAAGAAAACAAATTGGTTTTCATCGAAAAGACCGGACACCAGTACCACCGGAAGGAACAGGAGCTCGCAGACCGCATCTTGGAACTCATGGAAGGTTGGAAGGAGGAAGCCGCATGATGAAACAGATATTTGATTCCGTAAAACTCGGCGAGCTCCCCGTGAAGAACCGACTCGTCCGCTCCGCTACGTGGGAGGGCATGGCAGAAGAAGACGGCAGCATCCCCGAAGCGTTGTACCAGACCTATGAAGAACTGGCGCGCGGCGGAACGGGGACGATCATCACCGGCTTCACGAGCGTGTCGCAGGACGACCGGTATTTCGAGGGCATGATGCGGCTCGGCAAGGACGAACTCATCCCGCAGTACCGGCGCCTGACGCAGATCCTCCACGAAAACGGCGCTGTCGCCATCGCGCAGCTCGCACTCGGCGGATATTATGAGCACGGCAGGGAATATGAGCCGGACGCGCTCTCTCTTGGACAGATTCAGACAATCGCCGGCTGGTTCGGCGATGCGGCGCGCCGCGCGAAGGAGGCGCGGTTTGATGGCGTGCAGATTCATGCGGCGCATTTCTTCTTCCTGAGCCGCTTCATCAGCCCGGCCGTAAATCATCGCACGGATGATTATGGCGGCAGCACGGAACGCCGGATGCGCATTCTGCGGGAAATATTGCAAGATATCCGCGAGAAGGCGCCGGGCTTGCATGTGACGATGAAGCTGAATGCCAGCGATTTCACGCATGGCGGCCTTGAAATGGAAGAAAGCCTGCAGATCGCCGAGACGATGGCGGCGGCAGGGCTGGACTCCATCGAGGTCAGCGGCAACGGCACGTCGGTTGCAGGCATCCGTGCCGGCGTGAACGAGGGATATTTTGCTGGCTACGCGAAGGCGCTCGCAGAGCGCATCAGCATCCCTGTCATCCTCGTCGGCGGCCACAGGAGCATCGCCTGCATGAACGCGCTGGTCAATGATAGCGGCATCGAGTTCCTGTCCCTGTCGCGCCCACTCATCCGCGAACCAGACCTCCCGAACCGCTGGAAGCGCGGAGATGCCACGCCTGCAAGATGCGTGTCATGCAACGCCTGCTACCGGACGCCGGGACACAAATGCATCTTCGTGCTGCACGGCAAAAAATGAACATATTCAACGCTCTGCACCGAAGACGTTGCACAGGGGAATCGGGCATGAAACATCACTCATGGGAAATCGAACGGCCTCGCTGGACTGCCAGCGAGGCCGTTTGCTGTGGGGGAAACAAGTCAGAATCTTCTCCGATACACGAGCCGGCTCCTCCAGAGCCAGACGAATGGGAAGCTCAGGCAGTGGACGAGGCGGGTGAAGGGGAAGAGGATGGCCGTGAGCATCCAGCCGCACATGTGGAGCTCAAAAGGCAGCGGGATCGCCTTCATGAGAGAGGGATCCGGAGAGAGCATGAGCAGGCTGCGGAACCACGGCGCGATGCTTTCGCGGTAGTCGAAGCCGCCGGCGATGTTCGAGAGCGTGCCCCAGCAGCCCGTGAGGATCGTGAACGCGAGCACGGCGTAGAGGATCTTGTCCATCGACGACGTATTCACCGCGAGGCGGTCGCTCGAGAAGCGGCGCACGATGCAGAGCAGCAGGCCGAGCACGAAGAGCGCGCCTGCTGGGATGCCGCCCGAGAGGGCGATCATGTGGTACATCTCTTCATTGACACCGGCCGTCTCCGTGACGAACTTCGGCACGAGGATACCGATGAGGTGGCCGCCGAGCGCCATGACGAGGCCGAGGTGGAAGATCGGCACGGCGAAGCGGACTTGCTTTTTCTCCAAGAACTCGCTTGATTTCGTCGTCCAGCCGCGCTCGAAGAACGCGAAGCGTGCGATCGTGCCGATGATGAAGATCGTGAACGCGATGTAGGGGAGCGCCCCGTAGAAAAACGTATTCATGCGGATGCCTCCAATCTTTCAGCGGCAGCGAGGACGAGGTCGAGGAGGAACGCGTAGGAAAGATTCGCTTCGATCAGGCGCTCGCGCAAGCGCGAGAGCTTCGGCTGCGCGAAGCGGCAGACCTCGGCGGCGCGATCTTCCGGCAGCGCCGCGATGAGCTCGAGGAGCGCGGGCAGGTAGTCCGGCAGATCCTTCGGCGTGGTGAAACCGTTGTCGAGATAGAAGCGGCGGTACGTGAGCATTTCCTTCGACTGCTTGCCGAAGTCCGTGCGGTCATGCGCCGTGAGGTAGAGCGTCGTGTTCGGGCTGAAGTCGAACGAGCGCACATACTGGTCTTCGTATGCTTCGGGCGTGAGCTCGCGCACGTAGTCGTAGAAATCCGAGAGCACGGCGCGGACGTGCGGGTTCTCGATGTCTTTCGCGGATGCCTCGCCCTCGGGCAGTGCTTCGCGCCATTCGGCCGTCGGGTAGGACAGGAGGTACGAGCACTCGGCGAGTGTCTTCTGCTCGTCGTTCCAGGTGGTTGCCATGTTTTCTTCTGCCATGATCACACACCTCCCATTTCCGAGAATCCGGCGCAGTGCTGGCAGTCATGCTTTTCGCCCTGCGGCTGGTTCGTGCTCGCGGGGATGTTGAAGCGCTCGCGGTATTTCGCGACAGCGAGCAGGCGGTACATGGCGCGGTACTGATCGGCGTCTTCGGCCTTCGTCGCGCGCGTCGCCGGCAGCGCCGTCTCTTCCGATTGCTCGCGCATGAAGCGACGCATGCCGAGGAGCTTGCGGAACACGCGCTCGATGACGCTCGTGTCGCCGGCTGCGAACAGGGAAGCGAGGTACGTCAGCGGGATGCGCATTTCGTCGGGCGACGGGAACTCGACGTTTTCCGCCGTGTGCGCGAGGATCGGGCTCATGGGCGGGATGTACCAAACCATGGGCATCGTGCGGTACTCGGCGTGGAGCGGCAGGGCGAGCTGCCATTCCTTGATGAGGCGGTAGACGGGCGAATTCTGCGCGGCTGTGATCCACGATTCGGGGATATTGGCTTCGCGCGCGGCTTTCACGATCTCGGGATTGTTCGGGTCGAGCAGGACGTCGAGCGTCGCGTCGTAGATGCCCGCAGGTTCCTGCGTCGCGGCGGCTGCGCCGACGCGGTCGGCATCGTAGAGCAGCACGCCGGCGTAGCGCATGCGGCCGACGCACGTGTCCGCGCAGAGCATGGGCAGGCCGTTTTCGAGGCGCGGGAAGCAGAAGATGCATTTCTCGGCCTTGTTCGTCTTCCAGTTGTAATAGACTTTCTTGTACGGGCACGACGGCACGCAATGGCGCCAGCCACGACACGTCTCCTGTGAGATGACGACGACGCCGTCTTCCTCGCGCTTGTAGATGGCGCCCGAGGGGCAGGCGGCCGCGCAGGCGGGATTCAGGCAGTGGTTGCACGTGCGCGGGACGTACTTCATGAAGATGTGCTCGTAGTCGACAGCGATGCGCTCGCCGAGTTTTTTGAAATTCGGATCTTCGGCGGCTGCTGCGCCGTCGGCGAGATCATCCTCCCAGTTCGGCCCCCACTTGATGTCCATGCGCTTCTGCGTGATGAGCGAGCGCGGGCGGGCGACGGGCTGGTGGTTTTTGCGGCCGCTGTGGATCAGCGTCTCGTAGTCGTACGTCCACGGCTCATAGTAGTCGTCGAGCGTCGGCTGCTCCGGATGATAAAAGATCTTCAGCATACGCGTCGGCATGGAACCGGTCGCGAGCTGCAGCTTGTCGCCCTTGAGCTTCCAGCCGCCTTTCCATTTTTCCTGGTCTTCCCAGCGCTTCGGGTAGCCGATGCCGGGTTTCGTCTCGACGTTGTTGAAGTACATGTACTCCGCGCCGGGGCGGTTCGTCCACGTATTTTTGCAGGTGATGGAGCACGTATGACAACCAATGCATTTGTCGAGGTTCATCACCATGGAGATTTGCGCTTTAATCTTCAAGCCAATCGACCTCCTTCATCTTGCGGACGACGACGAGCTGGTCGCGTTGGTTGCCGGTCGGTCCGTAGTAATTGAACCCGTAGGAAAGCTGTCCGTAGCCGCCGATCATGTGCGTCGGCTTCATGTGGATGCGGGTCGGCGTATTGTGCGTGCCACCGCGCGTCTTCGAGAGCGGCGAGCCCGGCACGTTGATGTGGCGATCCTGCGCGTGGTGCATGTAGACGATGCCACGCGGCAGGCGCGGGCTCACGACGGCGCGCGACGTGACGACGCCGTTCTTGTTGTAGAGCTCGACCCAGTCGTTATCTTTCACGCCGATGGCTTCCGCGTCTTTCTCGCTGAGCCAGACGGTCTGGCCGCCGCGGAACAGCGTGAGCATCTGCTGGCTGTCGAAATACATGCTGTGCGTGCTCCACTTGTTGTGCGGCGTGAGGTACTTCAGCGTGATCTCGGGCTGGCCGCCGACGAGCTTCTTGAGCGGGGCATAGGAAAGGATGGGTTTGAATGTCGCCATCTGCTCGCCCCACTCGGCCATCATCTCGTGGTCGAGGTAGTACTGCTGGCGGCCCGTATTCGTGCGGAACGGGATGAGCTGCTCGATGCTCGTCGTGAACGGGCTGAAGCGGCGGCCGCCCTGGCTCGAGCCGGTGAAGCTCGGCGACGTGATCGTCGGCTGCGGCTGCGCGACGATCTTGTCGAACGTGATGAGGTCGCCTTCACGCTCTTTTGCGAGTTCCGTGAGATTCGAGAGGCCGGTTGCGCCTTCCATTTTTTCCCATGCGCGGACGGCGACGGCGCCATTCGTCGTCGTCGAGAGCGCGAGCACAGCTTCGCAGGCGTTCCGTGCCGTGAGGAGCGACGGCATGCCTTTTGCGATACTCGTGTCGTCTTCGACGACGCCGAGTTTTTCCTGGAGGTACGCGTATTCCTTCGCGAGCGGCCATGCGCAGCCTTTCGTGCCCGCGCCATGGTCGCGGACATTCGGGCCGAGCGCGCGCTGGCGCTCTGCAAGCGTCTGATAGTCGCGCGTGACGGGGACGAGCTGCGGCATCGTCTTGCCGGGGATCGGCTCGCACTCGCCGCGGCTCCAGTCGCGGATTTTGCCCTGCGGCTGTGCGAGCTCGCCCTCCGTGTCATGCTGGATCGGCATGGCGACGAGGTCTTCATACGGCTGCATGTCGATTTCTTTCGCGAGTTTCGACACGGCTTCGCCGAGCGTCATGAAGATATCCCAGTCGCTCTTGACGTCCCACGCGCAATCGACGGCCGCCTGGAACGGATGGACGAATGGATGCATATCCGTCGACGAGAGGTCGTCTTTCTCATACCATGTCGCCGTCGGCAGCACGATGTCGGAGTAGAGCGCCGTGCCTGCCATGCGGAAATCGAGGTCGATGAGGAGGTCGAGCTTGCCGATGCCAGGCTGGTCGCGCCACTGGATCTCCTGCGGCTTCTCCTCGCATTCTTCTTCTTCGAACAGGCCGTTCTTCGTGCCGAGCAGGTATTTCAGGAAATATTCGTGGCCTTTCGACGACGATGTGATGAGGTTTGCGCGCCAGACGAAGAGGTTGCGCGGGAAGTTCTCGGGCGCATCCGGGTCTTCGACAGCAAAGTGCAACTTCTTGTCCTTGAGCTGTTGCGCGACGAATTTTTTCATCGAGTCAACATCCGTGCAGCCCGCAGCTTTCGCGGCGTCGCGGATGGCCTGGCCGCCCTGGTTGAACGTCGGGTAGCTCGGCAGCCAGCCGAGGCGCGCGGCGAGTACGTTGTAGTCGCCGGGGTGGCGGTAGCGCGCGTGCTTCATGAGCGGCGAGACGAGCTCGTCGTCATCGATCTCCTCCGAGCGCCACTGATCCGTCGCGAAGTAGAAGAACGACGTGGAGTTCTGCAGGCGGGGCGGCTTCTGCCAGTCACCCCCCGTCATGATGGCCTGCCAGCCTTCGACGGGGCGGAGTTTTTCCTGACCGACGTAGTGCGCCCAGCCGCCGCCGTTCTTGCCTTCGCAGCCCGTGAACATGAGGAGGTTCAGCACCGTGCGATAGATGATATCGGCGTGGTACCAATGATTGATGCCGCCGCCCATGATGATCATGGAACGGCCGTGCGTCTTGATGGCGTTGTCGGCGAACTCGCGCGCCGTGCGGATGACGAGCTCCGGCGTGAGACCCGTGTAGCGCTCCTGCCAAGCTGGCGTGTACGGCGTGTCGTCTTCGTACGACGTCGCTGCTTCGCCGCCAAGGCCGCGGTCGATGCCGTAGTTCGCCATGATGAGGTCAAAGACCGTCGTGCATTTCACGGGGCCGTCCTTCGTCTCGATGACTTTGACGGGGACGGCACGCGCGATCGTGCGATTCTCGCGTTCGTCGCCGAAGTACGGGAACGAGAGCACGGCCGTGTCGTCATTGTCATCAATAAGCGACAGGCGCGGGTCGATGGCAGCGCCCGTGTCGCGGTCTTCCTCGCGCAGGTTCCATTTCGATTTGTCGCCCCAGCGGTCGCCGAGCGTGCCGTTCGGCACGACGAGCTTGTTTGTTTTTTCATCGAGCACATAATATTGGAAGGCCGCGTGCTTGTCCGTGCGTCCGAGATCCGTGCCGTCGAGCAGGCGGCCGGGCACGAGCTTGCCGTCTTCCTCCTCGATGCGCACGAGGAACGGCATATCCGTGTATTTCTTCGCGTAGTCGATGAATTCGGCGGCCGGCGTGCCGAAGTAATATTCGCGCAAGATGACGTGGCCCATGGCCATGGCGAGCGCGCCGTCGCTTCCGGCTTTGAGGTTCAGCCACGTGTCGGCAGCCGTCGTCGACTCAGCGTAGTCCGGCGAGACGGAGACGACCTTCGTGCCCTTGTAGCGCACTTCCGTGAGGAAATGCGCGTCCGGCGTGCGCGTCAGCGGCACGTTCGAGCCCCACGTGATGATGTAGCCGGCGTTGTACCAGTCGCTCGACTCTGGCGAATCCGTCTGGTCGCCCCAGACCTGCGGGCTTGCGGGCGGCAGATCGGCGTACCAATCATAGAAGCTCAGCGCTGCGCCGCCCATCATGTTGATGAAGCGCGCGCCAGCCGCGTAGCTCAGCATCGACATCGCCGGGATGACGGAGAAGCCGAAGTTGCGGTCCGGGCCGTATTTCTGCACGGTGTAGAGGAGCGAGGCCGCGATGAGCTCGCTGACCTCGTCCCACGACGAGCGCACGAAGCCGCCCATGCCGCGCGCCTGCTTGTACGAGCGCGACTTTTCTGGATTTTCCGCGATCGTCTTCCACGCTTCGAGCGCGTTCTTCGCCTTCGGGCGCGCTTCGCGCCAGAGGCGGATGAGTTCGCCGCGCACGTACGGATACTTCACGCGCAGCGGGCTGTAGAGATACCACGAGAACGACGCGCCGCGCGGGCAGCCGCGCGGTTCGAAGTCCGGCATGTCAGGGTCCGTCTCCGGGTAGTCGTGGTTCTGGTTTTCCCACGCGACGAGGCCGTCTTTGACGAAGACGTTCCAGCTGCACGAGCCCGTGCAGTTCACGCCGTGCGTCGTGCGCACAGCCTTGTCATACGACCAGCGGCCGCGGTAGAAATCTTCCCAGCCGCGTCCGCCTTCCTTCGTTTCCGCACGTCCGTCCGCCGTCTTCTCGACGGGGCTCACGTAGCGGAACTTTTCCCACAGATGATGCATGGTCAGCCCTCCTATGAAGATTGGATGGTTTCCAAAATGGCTTCTAAGCTTACTCGATATTGCAGCAGTCCGCGTCGCAGCCCTCGCACTCGATCGCTGCTTCGAGCGCGGCGCGGTCGAGAATGAGGAGATGCTTGCCGCGGCTCTCGACGACGCCTTCGCGCTTGAGTTCCGACAGCATGCGATTCAGGCTTTCGCGCGTCGTCGCCGAAAAATTCGCGAGCTCCTGGTTCGTGAACGGCACGGAGATGAAGATGCCCTCGGCCGTCTGCTGTCCGTAGCTTTTCGCCATGCGCAGGAGCGTCGAGCACAGCGCGCCTTTCTTTCCATAAAGGATGAGGTCGCGGAACTTCGTGTGCTGCTTGCGCATATGCTGGCTGATGATCGTCAGCATGTCGTACGCGAGTTGCGGCTTGCGCCGGAGATAATCATCGAGCACGTCGAGGCGGATCTCATAGACTTCGGCGCGCGTCTTCGCGACGGCGTTGAAGAGATACGTGTCGCCGACGTGGCACAGCACTTGCTCGCCGAGGATGCTGCCGCAGCGCGCGAGCCGCAGCGACAGCGTGCGGCCGGAGCAGACGCTCTTCGAGACGCAAATTTGCCCACTGCGCACGATATAAAAAAATTGAGCTTCATCGCCTTCGGCGAACAGCGTTTCATTTTTGTCCACCTTGCGAATGCGGCCGGGAATCTCGTAGAGCTTCCGGACCATCGATTCCATGCAAACGCCCCCTTGCACGAATGTTCTCGTTTTGTCGGCTTTCTTTTAAAAACTCACTATAACAATAGAATATCGGAATCTTTTCAGAAATACTGTGATAAATCACACATACAATGAGAAATTGTTTGCATATAATTTTTTTCAGAAAGCACCGCATTCATTCGCATCTCGGAAAGAATCAAGAAGGAGAGAACCAAGATGACAAAAAGCACACCTGCGGGCCTGCCGGAGGACGGCGCGTCGCGCAAGGAAATCCTCGCAAAGTGGCAGCCGGAGAACCAGGAATTCTGGGAGCGCTTCGGCAAAAAGATCGCGAAGGAAAATCTCTACGTCTCGACAGGCGCGCTGACGCTCGCATTCTGCGTCTGGACGCTCTGGGCGACCGTCGCCTCGCGTCTCAATAGCGTCGGCTTCGCGTTTGCTGACAGCGAGCTTTTCACGCTCGCGGCGCTCCCAGGCCTCATCGGCGCGACAGGGCGTCTCTTTTACACGTATATGCCGGCAATCGTCGGCGGCAAGAACTGGACGTTTCTCACGACGGCCATCCTCATCGTGCCGCTCATCGGCCTCGGCCGCGCAGTAGAGGACCCGACGACATCGTACGGCACGTTCTGCCTGCTCGTCTCGCTCCTCGGCATCGCGGGCGCGAACTTCTCGTCGTCCATGTCGAACATCGGCTTCTTCTTCCCGAAATCCCAGAAGGGCACGGCGCTCGGCATCAACGCCGGCGTCGGCAACCTCGGCGTCTCGATCGTCTACCTCGTCGCGCCGCTCGCCATCGGCACCGGCCTCCTCGCGCCGCTGTTCGGTGATCCGCAGAAGACGGCGATGGGCAGTGTGATTTATCTCCAGAATGCATGCTACGTCTGGATCATCCCGATCATCATCGCGCTCTTTGCCATCTGGAAGTGGATGGACAACCTGCCAATCCCGCGCCAGAGCCCGCAGGTCATGTTCTCGATCTTCGGCAAAAAGCACACGTGGCTCATGACGTGGATCTACACGTGCGGCTTCGGTGCGTTCATCGGTTACTCCGTCGCGTTCGGCCTGCTCGCTTCGAAAGAATTCCCAGAAGTGCAGTTCACGTACGCCGCGTTCCTCGGCCCGTTCCTCGGCGCCGGCGTGCGCCCGTTCGGCGGTTGGCTGTCGGATAAGATCGACAGCGGCTCGATCGTCACGTTCTTCGCGCTCATCGGCATGTTCGTCGCGTCGATCCTCGTGCTCATCGGCGTGCAGAACCACAGCTTCCTCATGTTCTTCGTGATGTTCCTCGTGCTGTTCTTCATGACGGGCTTCGTCACGGGCTCGTCGTTCCGCATGATCCCGTACATCTTCAATGACCAGTTCCAGGCTTCGCTCGTCACGGGCTTCACGGCGGCCATCGGTGCTTACGGCGCGTTCCTCGTGCCGAAAATCTTCGGCTGGTCGTACGCGAGCTTCGGCGCTGTCGCGCCCGCGTTCTACATCCTCTCGGGCTTCACGTTCCTCACGATCATCATCACGTGGTATTTCTACGTCCGCAAGGGCGCAGGGATGCACTGCTAAATCTTGCATAAATAGAGCTGTTGCAGTTCATTCGTTCTACGCCTCCCCCTTTGGGGGAGGTGCCCCGAAGGGGCGGAGAGGGTAACGACGTAACGCGATTCTCAATCCTTTCAAAAGGACTGAGAATTTCAAACGGCGTTACCCTCTCAGTCGCCCTACGGGCGCCAGCTCCCCCAGAGGGGGAGCCGTAGATAGAGAACTGCGACGGCTCTTTTTGAATGCTTATCCAAATTCGCAAGAAGGAAAATCGCATCGCGGGACGAATTAAAAGAAGAGAAGGAGGCGGACTCTATGAAGGGCAACGCGGCGGCGCGCGCAGCAAATGTTCACGAGGCTTACGAATTCGTCGGCGGCCGGATGTCGCATCCATACGACGACATGATGGCGGGCGCGACGTGGCTCGGGCGTCTGGCGCTCAGAGTGTTCTGGCAGCTGCCGCCCGAGTCGTACCTCGCCTTCCGCGCGCAGATGTTCGATGGCCTGCCAAAAGCATTTTGCGGCCGCCTGCTCGAAGTCCCCGTCGGCACGGGCGTGCTGTCGCTGCCGCATTATCGCGCATTTCCATCTGCGGACATCACGTGCCTCGATTACTCGGCGAATATGCTCGGCGTCGCGGAGCAGCGAGCAGAGGCGCTCGGCCTCAAAAACATCCGCTTCCATCAAGGCGATATCGCTCATCTGCCGTATGAGGACCAGACATTTGATCTCGTGCTCTCCATCGACGGCCTGCACGCCGTGCCGGACAAGGAAGCGGCGCTCCGGGAAATTCGCCGTGCGCTGAAACCCGGCGGCACGTTCACGGGCTGCGTCTACATCCGCGGCGAGAACGCGTTTACCGACCTGTTCGTCCAGACGTTTTGCACATGGCGCGGCTACTTCACGCCGCCGTTCGATGACTTTGCGTCGCTTCATTCGCATCTCGGTCGATATTTTACCGGCGTCAAGCTCACGCACGTCGGCGCGTTTGCGGGCTTCACGTGCAAGAAAGCATAACTGCATACAGAAACAAGAAAGCGCGGCTTCCGTACTTCGTGTTCGGGAATCGCGTTTTTTGTCGTGTTTGGAATAGATATTTTCTATGACATCATGAAAACAAATAATTTGAATTTATAGGACACCCGTGCTACAATAACCATGTGAAGAAAAGAACGTAACGCAATCGAGGAGATTGCGCGGAAATCATACGACATGGCAGGAGGACGTCATCATGGAAAAAGCAGCAGAAATCGTCATCGTTGGTGCTGGCATCGGCGGCGTGCGCGCCGCGCAGGAATTCGCAGGGAAGCCCGGCGTGCATGTCACGCTGATCGACCGCAACAACTACCAGCTGTTCCCGCCGCTCCTCTACCAGGTCTCGACGGCGACGCTCGCGACGGGCGAGATCGCGTTCCCCGTGCGCGAATTCTTCCGCGACTGCGACAACGTCGACTTTTGTCTCGGCGACGTCACGGGGTTTGACACGAAGGGCAAGGCCGTCCTGACGAAAGACCGTTGCATCCCGTATGACGCGCTCATCATCGCGACGGGCTCGACGACGAACTTCTTCGGCAATGAAAATGTCGCGAAGCACGCGTTCCCGATGAAGACGATGCAGGAAGCGCTCGACATCCGCAACCAGCTCATCCGCTGCCTCGAGCTCGCCGATCAGGAAAGCGACCCCGTACGCCGCAAAGAACTCTTGACGTTCGTCTGCGTCGGCGGCGGCCCGACGGGCGTCGAGGAGGCCGGGGCCATCTCGGAGCTCATCTACAAATCCATGCGTCGTGATTACCATCACCTCGATTTCTCCGAAGTCGACATCAAGATCCTCGAAGGCTCGCCGCGCCTGCTCGCGATGATGCCGGAAAAACTCAGCGAGGACACGGCAAACCTGCTGCGCAAGAAAAAAGTCGACGTGCGCCTGCAGACGATCGTCACGGACTATGATGGCCACACGCTGACGCTGAAGAGCGGCGAAAAGATCCAGGCGGCGACGGTCATCTGGGCGGCTGGCGTCAAGGCACAACCCGTCGTCGCGGCACTCGATGCAGACTACGACCGCGGCGGCCGCATCATCGTGAACAAAGACCTCTCGGTCAAGGGTCTGCCGCATGTCTACGCGATCGGTGACAGCGCAAGCTTCGTGCCGGAGCCAGGTGCGCGCCCGCTCGCGACCGTTGCACCAGTTGCAATGAAACAGGGCATTCGTTGCGCGCAGAACATCCTCGCAAAGCTCGAGGGTTGCGAACCCGAGACGTTCGTCTACAAAGACATGGGCGCCATGGCGACGATCGGCCGCAGCTCGGCCGTGCTCGCGACGGGCAAGCTCCAGATGAAGGGCTTCCTCGCTTGGTCGGCTTGGCTCTGGGTGCATCTCATCCGCCTCGCCGGCACGTACGCGAACGTCTCCGTCGCGCTCAAATGGGTGTTGAATTATTTCAACAACGCCCGCCTCGGCCGCATCATCGTCGAACGGTAAAAGTTCCTCAAGGCAAAGCAAAGCGTCCGCCAGTACGAATTTGTGCTGGCGGACGCTTTTGCGTTCGTGCATTCAATGAAAAATATTACATCATTGCGCCGTCGAATCCGGTCAGCGTCGCGAAGTGGTCGTCAAGCGTTTGGGCACGGCGGATGAGCTCGATCGTGCCATCTTCGCGCAGCAGCAGCTCGGCGCACCAGAGTTTGCCGTTGTAATTGAAGCCCATGGCGCTGCCGTGCGCACCCGTGTCGTGGATGATGACGTAGTCGCCGATGTCGATCTTCGGCAGCTTGCGGTCGATGGCAAATTTATCATTATTTTCGCAGAGAGAGCCCGTCACATCGTACGTGTGATCGCAGGGGGCGTTTTCCTTGCCTGCGATCGTGATGTGATGATACGCGCCATACATGGCCGGGCGCATGAGGTTCGCCATGCACGAGTCGAGGCCGATGTAGTCCTTGTATGTCTGTTTCTCGTGGATGGCCGTCGAGACGAGCCAGCCGCTCGGCCCCGTGATGAGGCGGCCGCACTCCGTGAAGATCGCGACGTCGCCGAGGCCGGCGGGCGCCATCATTTCCTCATACAGCTGGTGGATGCCCTCGCCAATCGCCTCGAGGTCGAGTGGCGCTTCCTCCGGGCGGTAGGGGATGCCAAAGCCGCCGCCGAGGTCGAGGAATTCCACATGGATATTCAGGCGCTCTTGCAGTTCCTTCGCGAGGCCGAACATGAGCTTCGCCGTGAAGAGGAAGGCTTCCGTGCGGCGCTCGTTCGACGCGACCATCGTGTGCAGGCCGAAGCGCTTGACACCTTTTTTCTGCGCAGTGGCGTACGCTTCGAACAGCTGGTCACGCGTCAAGCCGTATTTCGCCTCTGTCGGTTTGCCGATGATGTCATTGCCTTCCATGAGGTCGCCGGGGTTGTAGCGGAAGCAGAGGCAGGCGGGGAGGCCGGCGTGTTCTTCGAGATAATCGAGGTGGCTGATGTCGTCGAGGTTGATGATCGCGCCGAGCTCGATGGCTTTCTGGAATTCGTCCGCCGGCGTGTCGTTCGACGTGAGCAGGATTTCCTCGCCCTTGACGCCCGCGACATCGGACAGCACGAGCTCGGCAAGGCTCGAACAATCCGTACCCGCGCCTTCCTCGTGGAGGATCTGCACGATGCGCGGATTCGGCAACGCCTTGACGGCGAACTGGTTGCGGAACTTCGGCGCCCAGCGGAATGCATGATTCAGCGCACGCAGCGTCTCGCGGATTTTTTTCTCATCATAAATATGGAACGGCGTCGGGAATTTTTTGACGACGTCCTTCAATTGTTCGTAGGTAAGCGGGAACGTCTTTTCGGACATATTTAGTTCCTCCTGTGACACGTTTCGATAAAAGTATCTGTAAAAATGTAAATTCATTATAACAAAATCGGTATAGGAGGTCAATCAGTGAAAGTGTTTTCAAATCATGAAAACATTCTGCGTGCGCGTTGCGGTATCATAAAACCATCAAAACAAACTTCATTCGACGGAAGCAAAGGAGAATCCTTATGAAAGTAGCAATCGCAGCAAACGCGGTCGGTAGTGAGCTCAAGGACTGCGTGAAATCGTATCTTGCCAAGAAGGGCTATGAGATGGTCGATCTCTCGGACGACGACATCTTCACGGCGACGATGAACGTCGTCAAAGCCATCCAGGGCGGCGAGATCACACGCGGCATCGTCGTGGATGATTATGCCGTCGCGCCGTTCATGATCGCTTCGAAGAACCACGGCATCGTCTGCGCACCGACGTACGAAGACTACACGTCGTCGATGACGCGCCACCACAACAGCACGCAGATCATCGCGCTCGCGGCAAACATCACGGCGCCCGTGCTCTCGTGCCAGCTCGCCGAAAACTTCTGCAAGACGGAGTACGACGGCGGCCGCCACCAGGTCCGCATCGACATGATGAACAGGATCCTCTGATCAGGGATTGCCTCTCCCTTGCGGGAGAGGCGATGCCCGCATTCCTCAATTTACACCTCCCCCTCTGGGGGAGGTGCCCCGAAGGGGCGGAGAGGGTAACGTAAAACCGAAGCGCAACAATAAAACGGAGGCAGTAACTCATGAAAATCGCCATCGGCTGTGACCACATCGTCACGGATATCAAGATCAAAGCAGCAGAATTTTTGAAGAAGCAGGGCCACGAGGTCATCGACGTCGGCACGCACGACTTCATCCGCACGCATTATCCTATTTACGGCCGCAAGGTCGGCAAGCTCGTCGCGACGGGCGCGGTCGATCTCGGCGTCTGCATCTGCGGCACAGGCATCGGCATCAACAACAGCGCACAGAAGATCAAAGGCGTGCGCGCGGCCTGCGTGACGGACGTGCAAACGGCCGTCGCTGCGAAGGAGCAGCTCAACGCGAACGTCATCGGCTGCGGCGGCCGCGTCGTCGGCATCGGCACGATCGAATACATCCTCGAAGCCTTCCTCAAGGCCGAGTACCAGCCGACGCCGGAGCGCGACGCGCTCATCGCGAAGATTGACAACATGATCCCGGACAACGACGCGATCGAGAACGACCACCTCTTCGACGAATACAACAAAAAATGGGCCGAGGGCTATTACCACGACTGAAACCATAGTATAATGAAATAAAACTTTTGAACGTAAGGAGCCGTGAACAACATGACAAAAGACGATATGGCCATGGTCGCGATGGAGATCGTCGCCTACTCCGGCGACGCGCGCACGAAATACCTCGACGCGATGGAAGCGATGATGGGCGACGAGTTCGACAAGGCCGAGGCGCTCATTAAGGAGGGTGACGACCTCATCCTCGACGCGCACAACCAGCAGACGGAGCTCATCACGAAAGAAGCGTCGGGCGAGTCGCTCGAGATCGGATTCCTGACCGTCCACGCACAGGATCATCTCATGACGGCGATGCTGCTGTCCGACATGGACAAGCGCATGCTGAAAGCGCTGAAGAAGAAAGCAGGGAAATAAGATGGCGGCAAACGTTCCAAATACGTTCCCGAAAGATTTCGTCTTCGGCGGCGCGACGGCCGCGTACCAGGTCGAGGGCGCGACGACGGAAGACGGCCGCGGCCCGTGCACATGGGATGAGGACATGCATCGCCCAGGCAGCCGCTTCACGGCCGACCCCGCGAGCGATTTCTACCATAAATATCCGGAAGACCTCGCGCTCTGCGAGAAATTCGGCGTGAATGGCATCCGCATCTCGATCTCGTGGACGCGCATCTTGCCCGAGGGCAAGGGCGCGGTGAACCAGAAGGGCATCGACTACTACAATAAATTGATTGACACGTGCCTTGCGCACGGCGTCGAGCCGTTCGTCACGCTGCATCATTTCGATACGCCGCTGCCGTTCTTCCATGCGGGCGGCTGGCTGAGCCGCGCGATCATCCCGGAATTCGTGAATTTCGCGAAGATCTGCTTTGACGCTTTCGGCGACCGCGTGAAGCGTTGGGCGACGTTCAACGAGCCGTGGTCCATCGCGCAGAACGGCTACATCGCCGGCAATTTCCCGCCGCACGAGACGTTCCAGATGGCGAAGGCCATCCAGATCGAGCACAACCTCATGGTCGCGCATGCAAAGGCGCTGCACCTCTACAAGACAATGGGCCTGTCGGGCAAGATCGGCATCGTCCACACGCTCGAGGGCAAAGTCCCCATCACGGACACGCCGGAGAACCGCCATGCGCGCGACCTCGACGACGCGATGAGCAACCGCTTCATGCTCGACGCCTGCTTCCTCGGCAAATACAGCGACGAAACGATGTCTCTCATCAACGAAATCCTGCGCGAGAACAACGGAACGCTCGTCACGGAGCCGTCGGACTTCGACGACTTCGCCGTTGCGGCGAAGGAGATCGACTTCCTCGGAATGAACTACTATTCCTCGCACTTCCTGCAGACGTGGGACGGCGAGAGCAAGGTTTTCAACAACTCGACGGGCGAAAAGGGCACGAGCGTCTTTGCGCTGCACGGCGTCGGCGCGCGCGTCTCGAACCCCGCCGTGCCGACGACGGATTGGGACTGGCCGATCTACCCGCAGGGCATGCACGACCAGCTCGTCCGCATCGCGCACGACTATCCGAACTACAAGGAAATTTTCATCAGCGAAAACGGCATGGGCTACAAGGATGATCTCGTAGACGGCAAGATCGACGACACGCCGCGCATCGACTACGTGTCGAAACATCTGCGCGCCATCCAAGAGGCCATCGCCGAAGGCGTCAACGTCAAAGGCTACTACATCTGGAGCCTCCAGGACATGCTGTCGTGGTCGAATGGCTACAACAAGCGCTACGGCCTGTTCTACGTCGATTACAAGACCCAGCAGCGCATCCCGAAGAAGAGCGCGTACTGGTACAAGCTCTGCAGTGAGCAGAAAAAGATCGTTCCGATCGAAGAAGTAAAATATTGAGTTCCCACATACTAGGCCTCCCCCTTTGGGGGAGGTGCCCCGAAGGGGCGGAGAGGGTAACGCCGTAACGAGATTCACATTCCTTTTGATAAGGATACAGAATCCGTTTATGCGTTACCCTCCGCAGCAAGCTGCATAAGCGACCGCATCGGCGCTAAAGCGCCGTGCGTCTGCTTATCCGCCTCGCATGCGCTCGGCACCTCCCCCAGAGGAGGTTTGAAAATGCTGGTACATTTCATGAAAAGATTTTCAAACTATGAAAACAATATGGAATGGCGATAAAGTATAATGAAACCATCAAAGGGAAAGCACGGAAAGCGAACACCCGGCGAATGCAATCATGATTGACCTCCACATCAATCCAAAGTACTCATTCAAAACGTTCCAAGTCCACCACACCTCAAAGGAAGGGAAACAGAATGGAAAAGCTTATCAAGCTCGTGGAAACCATGAAGCCATTCTTCGAAAAGGTTTCCAACAACCCGTACCTGAGGGCGATCCGCGACGGCTTCGTCAGCTGCATCCCGGTCATCCTCTTCTCCTCACTCTTCATCCTCGTCGCCTGCGTGCCGGAGATCTTCGGCTACAAATGGCCGGATGATATCAGTAGCGTCCTCTGGCTCGCCTACAACGGCTCCATGGGCATCCTCTCGCTCCTCATGGTCGCGACCATCGCGAAGAGCCTGACGGGCAGCATCAACCACAAGCTGCCGAAGCTCCGCCAGATCAATGACACGTCCGTCATGATCGTCTCGATCATCTGCCTGCTCCTGCTGGCCGTCGAGCCGATCAAAGGCGGCTGGTCTGCAGACTTCATGGGCTCGAAAGGCCTGCTCTCCGCGTTCGTCGTCGCGTTCCTCGTCCCGAACATCTACAAGTTCTTCGTCAGCCGCGACATCACGATCAAGCTGCCGGACGAAGTCCCGCACTTCATCGCGCAAACGTTTGCTGACCTCATCCCGCTTTCCGCTGCGGTCTTCATCTTCTGGCTCGGCTCGATCGTCTTCAAGAACGCGACGGGCATGCTGTTCTCCGCTTGGATCCTCGAGTTCTTCAAGCCGCTCTTCGTCGCGGCGGACGGCTACATCGGCATCGCCATCATCTACGGCGCCATGGCCATGTTCTGGTTCGTCGGCATCCACGGCCCGTCCATCGTCGAGCCAGCGGTCACGGCCATCTACATCGCAAACATCGAAGCGAACCTCCAGATCGTCACGGCCGGCGGCCATGCGACGAACATCCTCACGCATCCGACCTCTTACTTCGTCGCCACGATCGGCGGCACGGGCGCAACGCTCATGTTCTGTGCGATGTGCGCGTTCCTCGCAAAGTCGGCACAGCTCAAAGCGGTCGGCCGCGCCTCCATCATCCCGGTCTGCTTCGCCGTCAACGAGCCGATCCTCTTCGGCGCGCCGATCGTCCTCAATCCAGTCCTGTTCTTCCCGTTCATCGCGGCACCGATCGCGAACGTCTGGATTTTCAAATTCTTCGTCGACAACCTCGGCATGAACGCCTTCATCTACATCCTGCCGTGGACGACGCCAGCTCCGATCGGCCTCGTCATCGCTACGGGCTTCGCGAAGCTCGCCTTCATCCTCGCGCCGTTGCTCCTCATCGTCGATGCCGTCCTCTACTATCCGTTCTTCCGCGTCTATGACACGCAGCTCGTCGCTCGCGAGACGGCCATCGCCAATGGCGAAATCTCCGCCGACGATGAAGAAGCCGAGACGCCGGCCGACGCCTACGCCGCTGCGGAAAAAGCAGAAGCGGGCGAGCCGGAGGAAAAGAAGGAAGCTGCTCCGGCCGTCGCTGCTGACACCGCTGCTGCTGGCGACGGCGAAGAGAAGCGCGTCCTCGTCCTCTGCGCCTCGGGCGCGACGAGCTCCATGCTCGCGAAAGCCATCACGAAAGGCGCCCAGAAGCGCCACGTGAACGTCGAATCCATCGCCATGGCCTATGGCCAGCACAAAGACGTCATCACGGACTACGACCTCATCGTCCTCGCGCCGCAGATGGCCTCGATGTACGACGAGCTCAAGCACGACTGCGACGAGAAGGGCGTCAAGAGCGCCACGACGAGCGGCCGCGAGTATGTCGGCCTGACGCGCGACCCGGACAAAGCCCTCGACTTCGCCCTCGCGCTCATGGCGAATTGAGTCGCTGAAACACGATAAATCCATACAATAGAACAAGCAAGCACCAGCTGGAAACATGGCGACACGCGATGCTTGCTTTTTCTATATTTTTTCCAATAGTCACATGATTTTCAGGGGAACACTAGGAGGAAACACGAATGAAAAAGAAAGCACTTGTCGCAGCGGTACTCGCTGCCACGACCTTCTCTGCGACGACGGCGTTTGCGGCATCGAACCCGTTCAACGACGTCCCGGCCGATCACTGGTCGTATGACGCGATCGAGATGCTCGCCCGCGACGGCGTCATCGAAGGCTACGGCGACGGCACGTTCCAGGGCGATAAGCTCATGAACCGCTACGAGATGGCGGAGATTGTCGCGAAAGCCGCTGAAAAATACGGCACGGCCGACCTCAAGGACAAGGGCGTCATCAACAAGCTCGAGCGCGAATACGCGCAGGAACTCAAAGACATGGAGGTCCGTCTCACCGCTGTAGAGAGCGATGTGAAGGATCTCAAGGCCAAGCAGTCGAGCTTCAAGATGTACGGCGATGCGCGTCTCCGTTATTTCGCGAACAAAGACATGAGCGGCCATGACAACAGTGGCAGCTCGGGCGTCCATCACTTTGAAAAGCGCGTGCGCCTCGGCATCTATGGCGAGCCCGCGAAAAATCTCACGGTCGATGGCCGCCTCAAATACGATGACAAAAGCGGCAAGCACAATGGCTGGGGCAGCGAGAACCGCAACCTCAACAATTGGAACAACAGCTATAACAACCAGGATTCGTTCCATCTCGACAAGATGAGCCTGAACTGGCACAATGCCGGCACGACGACGTCCGTCGGCCGCACGCAGATCAGCCTCGGTCAGGGTCTCTTGTATTGGGAGAATCCGGTCGACGGCTTCTATGTCGAGCATCAGTTCGGCCCGAAGACGAACCTCATGCTCGGCTATGGCGATATTTCCGCCGAGGGCTGGCAGAACAGCAACATCTGGACGGCGTTCGGCAACTTGAAAGTCCAGACGAGCAAGGCGACGCAGCTCACGGCAGCGTTCCTGCACACGAACACGGACAACACGGGCAACACGACGGTGAATGTCTATGACGAGCCGGTCGTGGATGATTACCATTTCAATCAGTACGCGCTCGGTTTCAACACGCAGTTCGCGCCGCGCTGGAATCTCATCGCCGAGTACGTGCGCAACAACGCCGGCTGCATGCGCGACAAGAGTGGCTTCTGGACGCGCGTGACGTACGGCAGCCCAGAAGGGTATTGGGTGAAGAACGGCACATTCCAGATTTACGGCGAGTACTTCGCGCTCGGTGGCGGCTCGATCGAATCCGTGGCATGGCCGCATCGCCTGAACATCGCCGGCAGCGATGGCATCAATGGCAACGGTTCGCGCGGCTTTGGCATCGGCATGGGCCGCATGCTCGCGGACAACGTGAACCTCGAAGCGACGTGCTACTGGCTGAAACCGTATGACAAGAACCATGCAGGCTTCTCGAAGTACGATCCGACGGGCTATGTGGCGCTGTCGTACTGCTTCTGAGCAGAGGGGAACGTTTCATGAAAAAGAAAACGCTGACATCTTTGATCCTCACGGCGCTCGCCGCTGGCGCGATGGCGCTTTCACCGACGGCGGACGCTGCCGTGCAGGTCAATCCGATCCCGAATCTTTCCGAAAACTTCATCAAAGGCGCGGACGTCTCGATGCTGCCGGAGATGGAATCGCTCGGCGCGAAGTTCTATGATGTCGACGGCACGGAGATGGACGAGCTCCAGATCATGAAGAACCACGGCATCAATTGGATTCGTGTCCGCATCTGGAACGATCCGAAAGCCGGCCCAGGCGGCGGCGGCAATACGGACGAGGCGCGCGCGCTCGAACTGACGAAGCGCGCCCATGCGCTCGGCATGAAAGTCCTCGTCGATTTCCACTACAGCGACTGGTGGGCCGACCCCGGCAAGCAGATCACGCCGAAGGCGTGGGCGAACCACGACAAGAAGCAGCTCGTGAAAGACGTCTATGACTACACGACGAAGGTCGTGAAGGATTTCCAGGCCGCAGGCGCGGAGCCGGAGATGATCCAGATCGGCAACGAAGTGAAATCCGGCATGCTCTGGCCGATCGGCAAGCTGCCGTCGAATGACGGCGACAAGGTGTTCTCCGAGCTCCTGAACGCCGGACTCAAGGCCGTGCGTGACAACGACCCCGACCACAGCATCAAGCTCATGGTGCATCTGCCGGACGGCGGCGACAATGCGCTGTACCGCAGCTTCTTCGATTCCATCGAAAAGAATGGCGTCAAGGATTTTGACATCATCGGCCTCAGCTACTATCCGTTCTGGCATGGGACGCTCGACCAGCTCCAGCAGAATCTCGATGACATTTCCGCGCGCTACGACAAAGACGTCATCGTCGTCGAGACGGCGTTCGGCTACACGAACGAGAACTTCGACGACATGAAGAACCCGTACGATGAAAAAGCGGAGCGCATCGGCGGCTTCCGCTCGACGGTGCAGGGGCAGGCGACGGGCCTGCGCGCCGTCATGGAGCGCCTCGCAAACGTCCCGGACGGCCGCGGCACGGGAATGTTCTACTGGGAGCCGGACTGGTACGCCGTCGACGGTGCAGGCTGGAAGACCGGCGAAGGCAACGAGTGGGACAACCTCTGCATGTTCGACAAGGGAGGCCGCGCGCTCGAGTCGTGGGACGTCTACAAGGATGTCAGCGACCAGAGCCTCCCGACGATTACGCCGACGTTCAAAGAAGTTGACGACGTCGAGGCGACGGGCGGCGTCGGCGCGCCGATCGCGCTGCCCGAGAAGGTGCGCGTGACGTTCTCCGACGACCATGCGGAAAATCTGCCGATTGCGTGGAACGACGCTGCGCCGGTCTTTGACGCGACGGGTACGTACCCGGTACAGGGCTCGGTCACGGTCGACGGCGAAGCGCACATTGTGAAAGGCGCGGTCACGGTCATCAAGAAGACGAACCTCGTCAAGAATCCGGACTTCGAGAACGTGAACCTCGACGGCTGGACGATCACGGGCGACGCGAGTGCCGTGAACGCCGTCTCAAAAGCTGGCGACGCGCTCGGCCAGGGTGCGATGCACTACTGGGCCGACAAGGCGTTCGGCTTCACGGCGAGCCAGTCGTTCGACGGCCTCGAGGACGGCCTCTACACCGTCTCCGTCCAGACGCAGGGCGGCGGCGGCGAGCAGAGCTACGACCTCTTCATCGAGACGAATGGCGAGCGCAAGACGACGCCCATCACGGACACGAAATGGAACGAGTGGCATACGTTCACGATTTCCGATGTCGAAGTGAAAGATGGCAAAGCCACGATCGGCGTCACGATGAAAGCCGCCCCCGGCTGCTGGGGCTCGGTCGACAACTTCGAGTTCTATAAGCAAGACTGACGAGCTGTTGCCGAACGTAACTCCTCCGGCAGGAGATTGCCACACGTGCGAAACGGATGTTGTATGCGTCTGTTGCTGAACGTAGCAATACAGCAGCCTCTCCCTCTGGGAGAGGGGGACCGCGTTAGCGGTGGAGAGGGTACTTTGGTGCGATAGCCAAACAAATAGAGAGCACTTTCATAGCATTAAGTTGTATGAGTTCATACACGATGCTATGAAGGTGCTTTTGTATTTGTCCAAAATCGCACCCTCGTACCCTCTCAGTCGCGCTACGCGCGCCAGCTCTACCTAAAGGATAAAGCGACCGCATAGGCGCTAAAGCGCCTTGCGTCTGCTTTTCCCAGGGGGAGAGCCTGCTGTAAGCATTACGATCGGCATTCTTATGAAACCGTTCCAGTAAATGCAACAGCTCCTTTGTTTGAAAATCCTTTCCAAACATGAAAACAAACCGTCCGTCATGTTCTCTATAATGAACACAGAAAGAACAAAGAACCCATTCACATAGAAAGGACGATCCCTCATGAAACTCCACAACACGAAAGACATGCTGCTCGATGCGCAGAAGCGCCACTACGCCGTCCCTGCGTTCAACATCCACAACCTCGAGACGCTCTCGACGGTCGTCGAGACGGCCGCAGAACTGCATTCGCCGGTCATCATCGCGGCGACGCCGTCGACGGTCGCGTACGCAGGCAAGGATTACCTCATCGCGCTCGTCGGCACGGCCATGGAAAAATATGACATCCCGATGAGCTTCCACCTCGATCATCACGAAGATGTCGCGGATATCGAGGACACGATCGCGGCCGGCTGCCGCAGCGTCATGATCGACGCGTCGAAGCTGCCGTACACGGACAACGTCAAGAAAGTGCAGCAGGTCGTGGCGTTCGCGCATACGTGCCACGCGACGGTCGAGGCGGAGCTCGGCCGCCTCGTCGGGCAGGAAGACAACGTCGTGACGACGGACGCGGAAAAAGCGTACACGAACCCCGAAGACGCCGTCTGCTACGCAGCGGAGACGGGCATCGACAGCCTTGCCGTCGCCATCGGCACGGCGCACGGCCTCTACAAGGGCACGCCCCATCTTGATTTCGACCGCCTGAAGGAAATCCGCGCGCGCGTCGACATCCCGCTCGTGCTCCACGGCGCGTCCGATGTGCCGGATGAAATGGTGCAGCACGCCATCGATCTCGGCATCACGAAGGTCAACATCGCGACGGATCTCAAGATTCCGTTCGCCAATGCCGTGAAGGCGTTCTTCAAAGAGCATCCGGAAGCGAACGATCCGCGCAAGTACATGACGCCGGGCAAAGAAGCCATGGCCGCCGTCGTGCGCCACAAGATCGAAGTCTGCAAGAGCGCGAACCGCGCATGACCCACCATTTACGCCTCCCCCTCTGGGGGAGGTGCCGAGCGGATGCGAGGCGGAGAGGGTAATCGGGTGCGAGTATGATCAATCGATTGATTTGCTTCGCAGCCCATTGTAGTATGAACTGCTGCAAAACTGAGTGAATGTTGTTTTGCTATCACATCCAAGTACCCTCTCCGACCCCTTCGGGGCCACCTCCCCCAGAGGGGGAGGCGTATTTTGAGGAGTGATCCGATTGATTCTCGTATTAAACTTAAACGCGTCCGTCGACAAGCGCTACGCGCTCAAAGATTTCGCGAAGGGCAAGGTCGTGCGCGCAACGTCCGTGCAGAACACGGCGGGCGGCAAGGGGCTGCATGTCGCGAATGTCGCACACGCGCTCGGCGCGGACGTCGTGACGTCGGGCTTCGTCGGCGGCAAGGCCGGCGAGTTCATCGAGGAACGCATGGCGGCGAAAGGCCTCAAAGGCGACTTCACGCATGTCGCGGGCGAGACGCGCTCCTGCCTCGCCATCCTCACGGACGACGGCGCGCAGACGGAGATCCTCGAGCCGGGCCCGACAGTCACGGCGGAGGAGCTCGCGGATTTCCGTGCGCGCTACACGGCGCTCCTCGCGGACGCCGATGTCGTCGTGGCCTCCGGCAGCGTCCCGCGCGGCGTGCCGAAGGCCATCTACCGCGAGCTGATCGAGGAGGCCCATGCGCATGGGATTCCTTTCCTCCTCGACACGAGCGGCGAAGCGCTCGCAGAGGCGCTGCCTGCCAAACCGGATTTCATCAAGCCGAACAAGGACGAGATCGAGGCCTTGACCGGCCGCACGGTCACGAGCGAGAGCGATGCGGTGCGCGAGACGCGCGCGTTCGCCGACGCGGGCATTCCCTTTGCCTGCGTCTCGCTCGGTGCCGACGGCTCGCTCGCCGTGGCCGACGGGAAATCTTATCGCGTGCATGTCCCCCGCATCGCGTGCAAGAATCCCGTCGGCTCGGGCGACAGCTTCGTCGGCGGCTACGCGACGGCGCTCGCGCAGGGCAAGTCCCCCCAAGAAGCCCTGCGCCTCGCCGCTGCTTGCGGCACGGCGAACGCGATGGAAGAGGAAAGCGGGTTCGTGCGGCGGGAAGTCGTCGAAGAACTGCTGCCGCAGATTGAAATCTCAGAAGTGTGAACACGAAAACAGCGCGTCATCCGCAATCCCCCATGCGGATGACGCGCTGTTTTCGCGTGCAAAAAAATCAGAAGTACCGCGCTTTCCGTTTCGCTTCTTTCGTGCGTTCCGCCTTTTCTTCCTCCTCGCTCATCTGCTTCGTGATGTAGTCGATGAGGATGCGGCTGATGACGTAGAGCGGGAAGCGGCTCGTGGCGTCGACGCTCTTGATGGAGACGTGGCTGTGCTTGTAGCCGTAGACGGCGAGGTGCGCGATGCGCGCGAGCGGCGCGTTCGGCCCGCCGCACGTAATCGTGATGATGCGCGCGCCGAGCGATGCGGCATTCTCAGCAGCATGCAAGAGCTCCGGCGTCTTTCCCGACAGGGAAAAGATGATGACGAGCTCTTTTTTCTTTACATGGCTCGTGATCTCCTGCATGATGAGCGGATCGCTGTCCTCGAAGATGTTGAAGCCGAGGATCTGCAGCTTCAGCGCGAATTCTTGCGCGACGAGCTGCGACAGGCCGCGCGACAAGAGATAGACGCGGTCGGCGCTGCGGATTTCCTTCACAGCCGCGAGCACCGTGTCGATGGAAAGATGGTCGATCGTGTTCGTGACTTCGAGCATGGATTTGTTGAAGATTTCGTTGACGCTGACGTCCTCACGTTCCTCTTTGCTCTCTTTTGCGATGAGATACCGCAGCTCGGCAAAGCCGGAGATGCCGCACTTCTTGATCGTGCGCGACACCGTCGCCGGCGACGAGAACGTCTGCTCGGCGACGTCGCTGATTGACATCGTCGAAATTTTATCGACGTTGCTGTTGAGAAAGCTGATGACGGTCTTTTCCGTGTCCGTCAGGTGCTCGTGAAAATCCTGATCGATGCGGATGAGCATAGAGAACCCCCGTTTCGTTTTTCAGCATATTTCCCTGTGGAAATTATAGCATGGATTTGCTCCGTATGATAGAATGAAAGGAAGTTTTCTGAGATCACGTGACAGAGGTGGATGTTTTTTGCGTTTGTATATCGCCGAGAAGCCGAGCATGGGGCGTGAGATTGCGAAGTGTCTGAAGGGACCGGTGCAGCGGCATGACGGGTATCTCGTGACGCAGGACGGTGTCGTGACGTGGCTGTTCGGCCATATTCTGCGGCAGGCGGAGCCGGATGAATACGATGCGCGCTACAAGAGGTGGCGCGCCGAAGACCTCCCCATCATCCCGCAGGAGTGGCGGCTCTATGTCGCAAAGGACAGCGCGAAACAGTTCGGCATTGTGAAAGGGCTCATCGAAAAGGCCACGGACATCGTGCACGCAGGCGACCCGGATCGCGAGGGACAATTGCTCGTCGACGAGGTGCTCGATTACCTCGGCAACCAGAAGCCTGTGCAGCGCATTCTCCTGAACGCGCTTGACGAGAAGAGCATCAAAGCGGCGAATGCGCACCTGCGGCCGAACAGCGATTTTTGGAATCTCAAGCAGTCAGCGCTCGCGCGCGCCCGCGCGGATTGGCTCATCGGCATGAACCTCTCGCGCGCCTATACGCTCGCGGCACGGCGGGCAGGGCATGACCGCCTCGTGCTGCCGATCGGCCGCGTGAAGACGCCGACGCTCGCGCTCGTCGTGCGGCGGGAACGCGAAATCGAAAACTTCAAACCCGTCGATTACTATCATCTGCGGGCGACGTTCGAGCACGCGAACGGTTCGTTTGTGGCCGAATGGAAACCGAAGGAAACGATGGCCGGCCTCGACAGCGAGAATCGCCTCGTCGATAAAAACGTGGCCGAGGCGAAACTGCGCGAGCTTTCCGAAGCGCCGCGCACCGGCAAGATCACGGGCTATCAGAAGCAGAAGAAGCAAGAGCCCGCGCCATTGCCGTTTTCGCTGTCGAGCCTGCAGGTGCTCGCGGGCAAGCGCTTTGGCTATGAGCCGCAGCTCGTGCTCGACACGGCGCAGAAGCTCTACGAGAAAAAGCTCACGACATATCCGCGCTCGGATTGCGAATATCTGCCGACGAACCAGTTCGGTGACGCGAAGACCATCCTCGCGAATCTCAGTGCTGCAACCGACACGTCAATCGCTGCCTGGGCGTCTGGCGCGGATCTGAAAATCAAGAGCCGTGCTTGGAACGACAAGAAGATTTCCGCGCATCACGCGATCATCCCGACGACCGTGCGCGTGAATCCCGAGACGCTGCCCGCCACGGAGCGCAACCTCTACGAGCTCATCGCGCGCGGCTACATCGCGCAATTTTACCCGCCGCACGTCTACGACCAGACAAAGGTCGAAGTCACGTACAAAGAGGAACTTTTCACCGCCAGCGGTCGCACGGAGCGCGACCCAGGTTGGAAGATTATGTACCAGGCGAAGCGAAAAGTTGTTACGGATGAAAACAACGACGAAGGCAATGGCGACGAAAGCGACAGTGACAAGCGTGGCGAGGACGAGAACGAAACGCTTCCCGTCATGAAAAAGAATGATTCCGTCGAATATACGCAAGGCGAATTGAAGAAGTCCGTGACGAAGCCACCGACGCGCTTCACGCCGGCGACGCTCCTCGCGGGCATGAAGGAAATCCACAAGTACGTCAAGAATCCCGACGCGAAAAAGCAGCTCAAAGACGTCTACGGCATCGGCACGGAAGCGACGCGCGCGACAATCATTGACGACCTCATCAAGCGAAAATTTTTGCATCCGCAGGGCAAGAAGAAATACCTGATCCCGACACCGTCCGCGTATCTCCTCGTCGATGCGCTGCCTGATGAGATGACGTATCCCGACTCGACGGCAATCTGGGAAGACCGCCTGCACTCCATGTCCGAAGGCGACGGCACGCTTGACGAGTTCTTGCAAGGGCAGATCGCGTTCACGAAAAAGCTCTGCGAAAAAGCTTGGGACGTGAAGATGGAAGTCCACGGCGACTATATCTGCCCAAGATGCAAGCAAGGCGTGCTCGTGCAGCGCAAGGGCAAGAACGGCGTGTTCTGGGGATGCAGCAACTATCCGAAATGCCGGCTCACGACGAATGACAAAGACGGCAAGCCCGACATGGACGAAGCGAAAAATCGCGTGGCGGGCGGAGGATTCAGCACTGCGCCAAACGCATCCTCACGTTCCGCGGGCGGCAACAGTCGCCGTTGGAGTGCACCGCGTTCACAAGAAGCAGGAAGCGGCACCACGGAATTTGCACCGACGCGCGTTGCTTATGCGGACAACAGCTCAAGCAACCAGCCGAGCGCAGCGGATTGGGACGAGCTCAATACGCTGTTCGGCCCGCCAGAGCCCTATGCGCCGAAGCCGTGGAAGAACTGGGGCGACAAGCCAAAATACTCCGCCAGCCCGCTGGAAAAGATGGGCGCAGAACAGGAGAACGCAGAGGGTAACGGCGGAAAGTGGATCATTTGCCCGCGTTGCGGGAAGGGGCATCTGCGCAAAGTGCGCGGAAAGAACGGGGAATTCTGGGGGTGCAGCAACTATCCGAACTGCACAGCGACATTTGATGATGCAGATGGGAAACCGGTGCTAGAGTAAGTGTAACGCACAAATCGAAGAACTGTTGCGAACGTAACATACACAGCAGCCTTCCCCTCAGGGGAAGGGGGACCGCGAAGCGGTGGAAAGGGTACTAGGATGCGATAGCAAAGCAATATCCTCGTAGCTTCGCAGCAGTCCATACTACGAGGTGCTTCGAAACGTCCTGATGTGTTGCTTGGCTTTCGCACCCTTGTACCCTCCGCCGCAAGCGGCATAAGCGACCGCATAGGCGTTGAAGCGCCTTGCGTCTGCTTATCCCGGAGGGAGAGGCTTCTGAAAGCGTTACTTTCGGTAATAGCAAGGAGATACTTTATGATAAGTTTTAACGATATGAATTTTGGCGAACGTTCAAAGGCGCTTACCAACGCCCTCGCCGCGCAAGGCGTGACGGAGCCGTTGCCGATCCAAGAGCAGGCGATCCCGAAGCTTCTCGCGGGCGCGAATCTCATCGGGCAGGCGCCGACGGGGACGGGGAAGACGCTGGCGTATCTGTTGCCGGCGCTTGCGCGTGTGGATGTGGATAAGCCGCAGGCACAGGCCGTCGTGCTCGCGCCGACGTATGAGCTCGCGATGCAGATTGCGCGGACGGCGCAGGAGCTTGCGGAGGCCGCTGGCATTCCCGTGCGCATCCTCGGCCTTATCGGCGGCGCGAATATCCAGCGGCAGATCGACAAGCTCAAGAAGAAGCCGCAAATCCTCGCAGGCTCCCCAGGCCGTCTGATCGAGCTCGCGCACAAGGGCAAGCTGAAGCTCCAGGACGTGAGTTTCCTCGTGCTCGACGAATTTGACCGCCTGCTTGACGATCAGAACATGAAGAACACGGCGGATTTTGTGAACCTCGTGCGCCGGGCGCGCGGCGAGCAGCCGATCCAATACGCGATGTTTTCTGCGACAGCGCCGAAAAAAGCGTTGGAGCGTGCCTCGTTCCTCGACCAGCCCGAGGTCGTCCGCATCAAAGAGAATCCAGCGGCCGAGCAGGCGGTCGAGCACATCTACGTCATGACGCCGTTCCGCGAGAAGATCGCCGAGATCCGCAAGCTCACGCGGCGCCTCGGCGTCGAGCGCGGCATCGTCTTCATCAACAAGACATTTGATGCCGTCCGCACGCTCGAAAAACTCAGCTACGAAGGCATCCGCGTCGCGGCACTGCTCGGAAGCTCCAGCAAGCAGGCGCGCGCGAAAGCGCTCCAAGATTTCCGCACGGGCAAGACGACGCTCCTGCTTTCGACCGACCTCGCGGCGCGCGGCCTCGACATCGCAGATGTCGATACCGTCTTCAACCTCGACCTGCCGGAAGATGCCAAAACATATCTGCATCGCGCCGGTCGCACGGGACGCGCAGGAAAGACAGGGCGCGTCATCACGCTCACGGACACGAAAGAATCTTTGAAGCTTGATAAATTATCGAAAGCGCTCGGCATCGAGTTCAGCCGGCTGGCCATGCCGCGCAGAAAGAAATAAAGGAGCACGTTTCATTTATGGACATCGTCCCGATCCTCTTGCAACTTTTCCTCGTTTTCTTCCTCATCTTCATGAATGGCTTCTTCGTCGCGGCGGAATTTTCCGTCGTGAAGATCCGTCCGTCACGCCTCGAGACGCTCATCGAGGCGGGCAACAAGCGCGCGGCGTACGCAAAGAAGCTCACGGATCATCTCGACACGTCGCTCTCCGTCACGCAGCTCGGCATCACGCTCGCGTCGCTCGGCCTCGGCTGGGTCGGCGAGCCGTTCGTCGCGACGCTCATCCTGCCGCTGACGCGTCTCGCAGGCCTCGATGACACGGTCGGCCACACGATTTCCTTGGCGCTTGCTTTCGCCATCATCACGGGCGGCCACATCGTGCTCGGCGAGCTCACGCCGAAGACGATGGCGATCCAGAACGTCGAGAAGATCGTGCTGGCTGTCGCGCTGCCCATGCTCATTTTCGAGCGCGTCATGTATCCGTTCGTCTGGCTGCTCAATCACGTCGCGAACTGGGTCGCGGAGCGCATGGGCTTCGAGGCCGCCGGCGAGGGCGAGGAAGCGCACACGGAAGAAGAAATCCGCCTGCTCATGGAAGAAAGCTACAAGCAGGGCCTCATCGACGATACGGAAGCTGACTTCGTCGACAACGTCTTTGATTTCACCGACCTCAACGTCCGCGAAATCATGACGCCGCGCACGGACATGGTTTGCCTGTATCTCGAAGATGACCTCGACACGAATCTCCACGTCGTATTCGAGGAGCAGCTCACGCGCTATCCGCTCTGCAAAGAGGATAAGGATCACATCGTCGGCTTCATCCACGTCAAAGACCTCATGAAGACGCTGTACACGACGCCGGGCCGCCGCATCAATCTGCGCCGCCTCGTGCGCAAGGCGCTCGTCGTGCCGGACAGCATGGATGTCTCCGTGCTTCTCAAAACGATGCAGAAAAAGCGCGCGCAAATGGCCATCGTTGTCGATGAATACGGCGGCACGGCCGGCATGGTGACGCTCGAGGACATCGTCGAGGAAATCGTCGGCGACATCCAGGACGAGTTCGACGAAGAGCGCCCGACAGCAGAGCAGCGTGGCGAGCGTATCTTTTCCGTCGACGCGAAAATGCTGCTCGAAGAACTCGAAGATATTTTGGAAATCGACATCGACGATGTCGACGTGGACAGCGTCGGCGGCTGGCTGTACGACGAGCTCGGCACGGAGCCGCGCATCGGCCAGATGGCGGCGTATGGCGGCCACACGTTCTACGTCGAAGAAGTCGACGGCGTCCGCATCACGCGCGTGCTGATCCACCGGGCGGGCGATTTGCAAGAAGAACATGATGAGATTGTGGATATGAGAGAAGACTGAACAAAAGACGGTTTTTGTAATATCGTCCCAAAACGGAAATTTTTATGAAACTCTATCCTTTTCCGTTGAAACAAGTTATAATGAGAGAAAGAAAAGTACTCTGGCACGGTTTTTACGCCTCCCCCTTTGGGGGAGGTGCCGAGCGAATGCGAGGCGGAGAGGGTAGCGGCTGTTGATTTTTCGCGATTTTAACAAAAGTCGTGCGATTTTGTTACGCCGTTACCCTCTCAGTCGCGCTACGCGCGCCAGCTCCCCCAGAGGGGGAGCCTTTTCTGATTTTGAAAGGCGAACGATTTATGATCCTGACGCTCGAACACTACACGAAAAGCTATGGCGAGAAGACGCTGTTTGACGGCGTGGACCTCGCGATTGACGCGGGCGACCGCATCGGCATCGTCGGCGTGAATGGCACGGGCAAGAGCACGTTTCTGAATGCCGTGGCTGGCCGCACGCCTGTCGATGACGGCACGCGCGTCGAGATGCGTGGGCTTCGCATCGAGGTGCTGGCGCAGGATAAATCGTTTGCGCCGGAAAACACCGTGCTCATGGAAGTCTTCCGCGGTACGTCGCCCTTGATGCGCGCGCTCCGCGACTACGAGCTTGCGCTGCGCGCCGCAGAGGATGCGCCGGACGATGCGAAGGTGCAACAGACACTTGCGCACTCTTCGGAGGCCATCGATGCGGCGGGCGGCTGGCAGCTTGAGAGCGAGGCGAAGACGGTGTTGACGCAGCTCGGCATCACGGATTTCGCCGCGCCCGTCGGCACGCTCTCGGGCGGCCAGCAGAAGCGCCTCGCGCTCGCGACGGCGCTCGTGCAGCCGTGCGACCTGCTGCTTCTCGACGAGCCGACGAACCATCTCGACAGCGAGACGATCGCCTGGCTCGAGACGTATCTCGCGGGTCGCAAGGGAGCACTGCTCCTCGTCACGCATGACCGCTATTTCCTCGACCACGTCGCGACGAAGATCCTCGAGCTCGACAAGGGCAAGTCGTACACGTACACGGGCAACTACTCCGCGTTCCTTGAGCAAAAGGCCGCGCGCATCGAGCGCGAGCAGGCGAGCGAGGCGAAGCGGCAGAACTTTCTCCGCAACGAGCTCAAGTGGCTGCGGCGCGGCGCGCAGGCGCGCTCGACGAAGCAGAAAGCGCGCATCGAGCGTTATGAGCAGGTGAAAGCGCAGACGCCCGACCTCGACCGCAGCACGGTGGAAATCGGCCTCGCGGGCAGCCGCCTCGGACGCACGGTCATCGAGCTCGACCACGTCCATTACGAGGCGGGCGGCGAGACGATCGTCAAGGACTTCACGTACACCGTCCTGCGCCACGACCGCGTCGCCATCCTCGGCCGCAACGGCACGGGAAAGACGACACTCCTCAATCTCATCGCCGGCCGCCTGAAGCCTTCGAGCGGCACGGTGACGATCGGGCAGACCGTCAAGATCGGCTACTTCATGCAGAAGTCCGTGGACATGGACGAACGCCTGCGCGCCATCGAGTACATCCAGGAGGCCGCGCGCACGATCACGCTGGCCGATGGCACGACGATTTCCGCGTCGCAGCTCATGGAACGGTTTCTTTTCCCCGGCAACCTCCAATGGACGCCGATCGCGCGACTGTCGGGCGGCGAGAAGCGGCGGCTGTATCTCCTGCGCATTCTCATGGAGTCGCCGAACGTGCTGCTCTTGGACGAGCCGACGAATGATCTCGACCTCGAGACGATGGCGGTATTGGAATCGTTCATTGATGATTTCACGGGCGCGATCATCTTCGTCTCGCACGACCGCTTCTTCGTCGATCGCCTCGCGGACAAGTGCTTCGTCTACGAACCGGGCGGCGAGTTGCGGATGTATCCGGGTGGGTACACGTATTACAAGCAAAAGGAAGCAGAAGAACAAGCGGCGTTCGTTCCAGCGGAATCGAACGTTGTTCCAGCATCAAACATTGCCGCCGCCCCCGTAACGAAGCCCGATGAAGCGAAGGACCGCCCAAAGAAGCTGACATTCAAAGAGCAAAAAGAATACGCCGAAATCGAAGACGTCATCGCGAGCAAGGAAGGCGAACTCCGCGCGACGGAACTCCTCATGCAGCAGAACGCCGCTGACTACGGCAAGCTTGCGGAACTCAGCAAGGAACAACAACGCTTGCAAGCGGAATTAGATCACCTTATGGAACGTTGGGCATATCTCGAAGAAGTAGCAGAATCCTCAAATTAAGCCTCCCCCTCTGGGGGAGGTGCCGAGCGAATGCGAGGCGGAGAGGGTAGCGCATGATGGGGGCTGTATTCTTATCGGAAGGAATGAGAAGGTAGATACCACGCTACCCTCTCCACCGCTTCGCGGGCCCCCTCCCCCAGAGGGGAAGGCTTAGGTGCTAACATAATACATCACACACAAAGGAGAACCGAATCATGTCTTTCGACCAGAACCAATTCGAATCCATCCTCGCCGACTTCACGATCGACAGCGACGAGCTCCGCGAGATCGCGGGCGCGTTCCGCTATGATCTGAAGCAGGGCCTCAAAGACCCGGATCTCAGCTCCATGCGCATGCTGAAATCGTACATCGGCCTGCCGACCCGCAAGGAGACGGGCGAATACCTCGCGCTCGACTTCGGCGGCACGAACGTGCGCGTGCTGCGCATCCGCCTCGATGGCGACGGCAAGTTCGAGGTGCTGAAGAAAGTCGCGAAACCGCTCGTCGTGCCGGGCGAGTACAACTACATCGCCGCGGACGCGACGGCCGACCAGATGTTCGGCTTCATCGCCGACCTCGTGGAAGAAGCCGTCGAAGGAGACCACACGAAAAAGTATTATCTCGGCCATACGTTCTCGTTCCCGTCGGAGCAGACGGATCTCTACAACGCAAAGCTCATCATCTGGACGAAGGAATTCGCGACGCCGGGCGTCGAGGGCAAGGTGGTCAATGACCTCCTCAAGGACGCGCTGCACAAGAAAGGCCTCGGCAACGTCGAGCCGACGGCTGTCATCAATGACACGGTCGCCGTCCAGCTCGCAGCGGCCTACAAGCACGACAACGTCAATATCGGCTGCATCTACGCGACGGGCCACAACACGTGCTACCTCGAGCCGTACGCGGACAGCGCACAAGAGCCGATGATCCTGAACCTCGAATCCGGCGGCTTCAACCGCCTGACGCCGGGCCGCTTTGATGTCGAGCTCGACAAAGCTTCCGAGAAGCCGGGCGAGCAGCGCCTGGAGAAGATGGTCTCCGGCCGCTACATGGGCGAGCTGTTCGGCATGGCGCTGGCGGAGCTCTTCGATGAAAAAGGCAAGGCCTATGGCTTCACGAGCATCGATATGTCGGCCATCATGGACGACGAAGATGCCGCGCATCCGGCCATCATCAAGCTCGTCGCGGAAAAGACCGGCCACACGATCGATGCGGCGGATGCGGACAAGGTGCAAGACCTCGTACTGCGCATCGTAAACCGCTCGGCGCGCCTCGTCGCGGCGTCGTTCACGGGCATCCTCTGGCAGCTGCAGGGCGCAGAGAAGACGCTCGCGCCGCAGACGATCGCCGTCGATGGCTCCGTCTACGAGAAGATGCCGCACGCGAAAGAGAACCTCATGAAGGGCCTCTCAGAGCTCCTCGGCACGGACGCGGCAGCCGTCGAGACCGTCCTCGAAAACGGTGGCTCCGGCCTCGGTGCAGCGATTGCGGCGGCCGTGGCGGCGTCCAGGAAATAAGAAAGAGGAAATACGCAAGACGTTTCATCTATTGCGGAGCGTTGCTGATACAGCAGCCTTCCCCTCAGGGGAAGGGGGACCGCGTTAGCGGTGGAAAGGGTACTTGGGTGCGATAGCCGGACAAGATTTTCGTGCTTACTAAGCATATCTCATGTTGCGAGATTCCTTTGATACAACTAGAATCGCTTCATTTTCTGCTCCTTATTACCCGCTCCGCCTCGCATTCGCTCGGCACCTCTCCCAGAGGGAGAGGCTGCTGGATGCGAGACCTTCGGCAACAGTTCTAACGTTTTTGCGTTCACAAACGTTTCAAAGTTAGAAGGAACCGCCGTATGGAACAGTCACAAGCGCTCTCGCAAACGCTTTCCCAGCATCTCGCGATGACGATGAAGATGCAGCAGGCCATCAAAATCCTTGCGCTGCCGGCACAGGAACTCCGTGGCCTTATCGAAAAGGAATACCTCGAAAACCCTGCGCTCGAAATCGACTACGATCCTGCGGCGCTTTCTTTTGAGGCGGACACGCGGACGCTTGATGAGCGCGGGCAAGAGGAACGCGCGCAAGCGTATCGTGCCGAAGATATTTCAGCGCTTGCAAGTTATCTTGGACATCCCGAACGTGGCGATGCGTGGACGGACGGCGAACGCGAGCCGCGTGCCTTTGAGCCAGCACGGCCCGCGAGCCGCACGCTCGAAGACGAGCTCATGGAGCAGGTTGCGTTTGCCTTCCCCGAAGGTCATGAGCAGGAAAAAGCCGTCGCGACGTTCCTCGTTGGCTCGCTTGACGGCAGCGGCTATCTGACCGTTTCGCTTGATGAAGTTGCACGGGTGACCAAGGTAACAGAAGAAGAAGCGGAACACGTTCTCACGGTGATTCAGTCTTTCGAACCGGCCGGCGTCGGCGCACGCGATCTCGTGGAGTGCTTGCGGATCCAGGCCGAGCGGCGCGGCATCTATGAAGGGCTTGTCGCTTGCATGATTGACAAGCATTTGAAGGATATTGCGGACAACCGCATCAAGGAGATCGCAAGTGCCGAAGGCGTGCGCCCTGCTGACGTGCAGATGGCTGTCGACATCGTGCGCACGCTGACGCCAAAGCCAGGCGCGTGCTACGGCTGCGAAGAGACGGGCTACATCACGCCTGACGTCATCGTGCGGCCCTATGGCGCGGGCTATCGCGTCGAGCTCACGAGCGGCGGCGTGCCGGGCCTGCACATCTCGCGGCTGTACCAAGAGGCGGCAGGCTACGATGACGAGACGCAAAGCTATATCCGCGGCCGGCTGAACGCCGCGACGTGGCTCATCAAGAACATCGAGACGCGCCAGGGCACCATCCGCCGCGTCGCCGAGGAAATCGTGCGCCGCCAGCGTCCCGTGCTGACGCAAGGCCTCGCCGCGCTCACGCCGATGACGATGCAAGAGGTCGCGGATGCGATCGAGGTCCACGAGTCCACGGTCAGCCGTGCCGCGCAAGGGAAATACATCGAGCTCCCAAGCGGCATCTTTCCCATCAAAGCCTTTTTCACGGCGAACCTCGCGCAGGGCGCTGCAGGCCATCCGGACGAAGCCTATGGTGCGACGCAGGTCAAAGACGAACTCGCCGCGATCATCGCGGCGGAAGACCCGAAGAAGCCGCTCTCGGACGCGAAGCTTGCAAAGCTGCTTGCGGAAAAGGGATTAGAAATTTCCCGTCGCACCGTCGTGAAATATCGCGAACAGCTCGGCATCGCGTCGTCGGTGAAGCGGAAACGGTACTGAAAGACAAACGGTGTGGTTGCAAGATTTTTTGTTGCAACCACACCGTTTTTTTGATAACGTGAACGTAGGAAAAGAACAAAAGGAGCGGAGACTTATGCAAGATATGATCGGAGACAAGAAATTATCGGAGGGCAAGCAGGGGAACACGCCGCCGAAGCTCGACCTCACGCCGGAACAGGTGGCGGCGATGCGGCGGGCGGCATCGCTTGCGGCACCGGACATTGAGGCGTTGCCGTCCTGCCATCCCGCCACCGTGCTGCGCGCGGAAAACGAGGCGATGAATGCGCAGATTGCCACGCTGCTGCATGACGTGGCGCTGCCCGAGACGCCAGCGGATTTCGTTCCGCGCTTCCTCGCGCTGAACGCCGTCCGCACGCATTTCATGAAAAAAGAAGAGCTCATCATGCCGATGCTGTACCAGTATGGCGTGACGGGCCCTTCGGATGTGATGTGGCGCGATGATGATGCGATGAAAAAAGAACTCGGCACGATTTCGCGCAGCTTGCAGGAAGACGCGGAAAACGTCGTGCTGTACCGCGGCCGCATCCAGGCGCTCCTCCAGCAGTTGACGGCGATGACGCGGAAAGAGGACGCAATCTTGTTCCCGCTCGCACTGCGCTATTTCACGGAAGAGGAATGGTACGCCATCTACGACGATGCCATCGACATGGGCACGGCGTTCCTCGCGACGCAGCCCGCGCCATGGGAAGCGGCAGAAGCGTGGCGCAAAGCGCAGGCAGACGCGGCAGACAAGCGCACGTTTGAAAATGGCAAAATCCAGTTGCCGACGGGCGAGCTCACTGTCCGGGAACTGCGTGCGATCCTGAAACTTGCAGGCATCGACATCACATTCATCGACGCGGCGGATCATCTGCGCTTCTTCGAAAACGAGGGCAAAGTCTTCGCCCGCCCGAAGCTTGCGCTCGGCCGCCCCGTCTACGACTGCCACCCGACGCAAATCGTCCCCGTCGTGAAGCACCTGCTCGCGGACTTCAAGGCGAAACGGCGCGACCACATGACCGTCTGGCGGCGCATCGCAAAGAGACCCATCGGCGTGCGCTACCATGCCGTGTACGATGACGACGGCACGTACCTCGGCGCCGTCGAGTTCGTTCAAGATTTTACGGAAGCGCTCGCGCATTTTGGAAAATGAACATGAGTTGTGGCGTTTGCTAAACGAATATCATGTGCATCTGTTGCCGAGCGTAGCGAATACAGCAGCCTCTCCCTGTGGGAGAGGGGGACCGCGAAGCGGTGGAGAGGGTACTTGGGTGCGATAGCAAAGCAAAAATAAAACACTTTCATAGCATTGAGTCGTTTGTGTTCAAACGTAAGGCTATGGAAGTGTTTTCGTTTGCGGGACAAATCGCACCCTTGTACCCTCGCCGCCTCGCTGGCGCTCGGCACCTCTCCCAAGGGGAGAGGCTGCTGCAAGAGTTACAGTCAGCAATCTTATGAAACTGTTCCAGTTAATGAAACAATCTTTTTGTAGCTCAGATCACCCAGTTATTTGGCGTGACGGTCGCGTCGAGGAGCGTGGCGTGGAGGATCGTGTTCGCGATGGTGGCGGCGTCTGTTGCACCATTGGCGAGATCGCTCCAGGCTTTTGCGTGCGGGAGGTTTGCGAGTGCGGATGCTGCATCTTCGCTCTTCGCAGCAACGAGGACGATTAATCCAGCATTGAGGAGATGCTGCGTCGTTGAGGCAGCGTCATCGGTTGCCTCTGGCGTGTAAAGGTATGTATGACGGCCGCTGCGGACGAGGGTGTACTCGGCTTCAGCGATAGCGGCGGAGGTGACGTTATCTTGCGGTGCGAAGACGACCGCGAGTGGCGTCTGCCAGTTCAGCGCGCTGCGCATAGCGGGCGTGGCCTCAAAACGTGCCGCGTTGCTGCTTCCAATCGTGCGGACGACGCCGGCCGCGGCTGTGCTGTTCGTGATGCGGTCGATGAGGATGAGCTCGCCTTGCGTGCGGTGCGCGCTGAATGGCGCGAGCACGATGGGCTCGGTGACCGCGATGTCCACGAGCGCGATTTCATTTTTCTGGAGCGTGTCTGCTGGCTCATGCTCGCCCGTGTTGATGTCGATTCGATATTCAATCTTTGACAAGATGGCAGGAATCTGGCGCGTGCCGAGCTGGAGAAGGAAATTCTTGCCGACGGTGAGCTCGGCATCATCCATCCAGAGGAGTTCTGCTTGGAAGGAATCAGCAAGTTCGAGGCCGCTGTCCTTTTCGAGCACGCTGCCGCGCGAGACATCGACTTCGCGGCTGAGCTGGATGGTCACGGGCTGGCCGGTGAACGCAGATTTTTCTTCATGGTCGGCGACAAGGATGCTTTTGACCTCGGCGGATTCGCCGCTCGGCAGCACGCGGATCGTGTCGCCGATGGAGACGCTGCCGCTTTCGATCTGGCCCTCAAAGCCGCGGAACGTATGGTCAGGGCGGCAGACACGCTGCACGGGCAGATAAAAGCCTTGCTCGACGGCGGCATTCGTCGTGACATCGACTGTTTCCAGATACGGCAAGAGCGCTTTCCCTGTGTACCAAGGCATGGCATCGGATTTCTTTGTGACGTTGTCGCCCTCCGTCGCAGAGACGGGGATGATGACGACGTTTTCAAGGTTCAGTTCGCGTTCGAGTTCCTGGATTTGCTTGGCGATTTCGTTGAACCGCACTTCGTCGTAATGGATCAAATCCATCTTGTTGACAGCAAACACAAAATACCGGATGCCCATGAGCGCGCAGATGCGGGCGTGGCGGCGCGTCTGCGTCAGCACGCCCTGTGTCGCATCGACGAGGATGATGGCAAGATCCGCGAACGACGCGCCGCAGGCCATGTTGCGCGTGTATTCCTCGTGGCCGGGCGTATCGGCGCAGATGAAGCTGCGGCTCTCCGTTGTGAAATAGCGATATGCGACGTCAATCGTGATGCCTTGCTCGCGCTCGGCGAGGAGGCCGTCGAGGAGCAGCGAGTAGTCGATGGCACCGCCGCGGCTGCCGACTTTCGAATCGAGCAGCAGCGCTTCCTTCTGGTCGGCGTAGAGGAGCTTCGCATCGTAGAGCAGGTGGCCGATCAGCGTGGATTTGCCGTCGTCGACGCTGCCGCACGTAATGAATTTCAACAGGTCGTTCTTTTCGTTCATCAGAAATAGCCCTCCCGTTTGCGTTTCTCCATGGAGCCGGCGCCGCCGTCGTGGTCGATGACGCGGCTCGTGCGCTCGGATTCGACCGCGCCGAGCGTCTCCTGCACGATGGCTTCGAGGGAGCCTGCCGTCGATTCCACGCCGCCCGTCAGCGGATAGCAGCCGAGCGTGCGGAAGCGGATGACTTTGTGCTGAATGTCTTCGGGCTTCAGGTTCAGCTTTTTCACGATGCGGTCATCATCGACCATGATGATGTTGCCGTCGCGCTCGATGCACGGGCGTTCTTTCGCGAAATAAAGCGAGACGATCTCGAGCCGCTCGCGGAGGATGTACTGCCAGATGTCCGTTTCCGTCCAATTGGAAAGCGGGAACACGCGGATGCTTTCGCCGGGATGGAGCTGCGCGTTGTAGAGCCGCCAGAGCTCGGGGCGCTGGTTCTTCGGGTCCCAGGCCTGCGCCGCGTTGCGGAACGAAAAGACGCGTTCTTTTGCGCGTGATTTTTCCTCATCGCGCCGCCCACCGCCAAATGCCGCCATGAAGCCGTACTTCGTCAGCGCCTGCTTCAGCGCTTGCGTCTTCATGATGTCCGTGTACGACGCGCCGTGGTCGAAGGGATTGATGCCGGCTTTGATGCCGTCTTCATTCTTGTACTCGATCATGTTGAGGCCGTATTTTTTCGCCTGCGCGTCGCGGAACGCGATCATCTCGTGGAATTTCCACGTCGTGTTGACGTGAAGGAACGGAAATGGCGGTTTCTCTGGATAAAAAGCCTTGAGCGCGAGGTGCATCATGACCGTGCTGTCCTTGCCAATGGAGTACAGCATGACCGGCTTCGCGCACTCGGCGGCGACTTCGCGGATGATGTAAATGGCCTCGGCTTCGAGCGCGTCGAGGTGCGACAGTTTTCCCATGGAGCTCTTCCTTTCCAAAGGCGGACGTCAGTAGGCGTTCGCCTGTTTTTTGTTCACGGTAATGCGTTGTTCCGTACCGTCCGCGAGTTGCAATTCCCACGTGAGTTCGTCGGCACTGTCATGCGCAAACAGTTTGCCGCCAGCGCCGCCGAGCGTCGCTTCGAGCGTGAAGAAGATTGCATTGCGCGGGCATTCCTTCACGCAGGCCGTGCATCCCCAGCAGTCGCGTGCGTCGCGGATTGTGGCTTTGTGATCGCGAAGGAACAGCAGGTTGCCAGGACAGACGTCCGTGCAACGGCCGCAGCCGATGCAGTTGTTTGTTTCAATACGAATGCTCAATGTATCACCTCGTTTGTTACGTTTATCGATAGAGAGCAGCCTCTCCCTCAGGGAGAGGACAGGCGCGGAGCGAAGCGCAGCGCCAGGAGAGGGTCGCTGTACGGCTGATGAAATCGCAGGTTGTTTGATGTCGCCGGTGCGCGCAGGCACTTCAAGCGTTTCGCGTGCGCACCCGCGAGAAGTTACGGTGTACAAGTTCTTCTGTCCTGCAGGGGACCCTTTCCACCGCTTCGCGGTCCCCCTTCCCCTGGGGGGAAGGCTGCAGTTTGAGAGGCTTTATTTCACGAGCTCTCTCAAAATAATCTCAACTTTACCATTCGCAAGCTTAGAGTTCACATATTTCTCGAATGCCGGATTTTTCTCGGGATAGTCGAGGTTTTCCGCGAAGCTGTGCCAACGGGTTTCTTTGCGCGCTTTGAGATGTTCAATCAGCACTTTGCAGACGAGCAGGCGCTCTTGGAGTTCGAAGATTTTCAAGAGGCCGTAGAAGTCGGTCGCTCTTAACGTTGCCGCAAGCTTTGCGATGCGTTCGATATGCTTGGCGGCGAGCGTCAGTTGGCGTTCGGTGTAACGGTAGCTCGTGGAAATGCCGCCAGCGTATTCGTCCATGGTTTGTTGCATCGCTTCTTCGAGCGCGTCGACGGTGAAGAGTAGTGGTTCGCTTGGAGTGGTAAGCAACGACTGGACCTTGGCCGCAACGTCGTTCACGGATTCCGTGGGAGACGGATCGCGGGATTGTTCGTTCTGCGTATGTTCTATCGACTGCGCGACGAACGCCACTGCGCCTTCGGCGGCGATCTTGCCTTCGACGAACGCGCCCGTCACGTATTTCTGCGGGCAGCCGCCCGCGACGTCGCCAGCGGCGAAGAGGCCGGGCACGGTCGTTTGTCGGTCTTTGTCCACCCAGTAGCCGCTGGCCGTATGGCCGCCGACGACATAGGGCTCCGTGCCCTCGACCGCGACATTTGCCGTGCGCGGGCCGAGGCCGGTCTCGCGCCATTTCATCGTCTGCGCGGGTGCCATGTTGAGGTAGGCTTTTTCGAGCGACGTTTCTTGTTCCTCCGTAATGCCTTGTGTTTCGAGGTAGCAAGGGCCTCGCCCGGCCAAGTTTTCACTGACGACGGCGTAGAGGCGTTCAGATGTCGTATTCCCATACGCATCCTGATACCGCTCGCCGCGCGCATTGACCTGTGGCGCGCCGACGCCCTGGGCGAGCGTGCCGGTCGGCGCGATCGTGTCCTTGCAACGGAGCGCGATGAAGCGCATCTCAAAGCTCGTCATTTCCGCGCCTGCCCGGAGGCCCATCGCATAGCCTGAGCCGGTGTTGAATGGCGGATACCACATCGAGTGGCGGGCGGCGCCGGGATGATTCGGGCGATAGAGACCGGCCGCGCCGCCCGTCGCGCAGATGACGGCATTTGAACGAACATACACGACGGCGTTTTCGCGTAACGCGATGCCCCAAGCGCCAGCGGCGTGACCGTTCGTGTCTTTGAGCAAATCCACAACATTCACGTGTTCGAGAACGTCCACATTCTTCGCTGCGCGCACAGCGTTGGCGAGAATCGGCTTGATGTTTTCGCCGTTGATCTTGAGGTTGCGCCAGCCGCGCGAGACGTAGTTGCCATCCTTGTCCTTGAAGATGACGAGGCCGAGGTTTTCAATTTCCTGCGTGACTTCGTTCAGCCCTTCGCTCATTTGAAGCAATAAATCTTCGCGCACGATGCCGTCCGCGTCGTTGCTCGCATAATCGACGTAATCCTGCGGCACATGGCCGGGCGTGATGTAGGCGTTCAGCGCGTTGACGCCAGCCGCGAGGCAGCCGCTGCGCTTGAGGCCGGCTTTTTCGAGCAGGACGACGGAAAGGTTCGGAGCTTCTTTTGCAAGCGTTAACGCCGCAAAGCAACCAGCAGCCCCACCGCCGATAATCAGGATGTCGGCGCGTTTTTCGATAACGTTCAACATTTTCACCTCAGATCACGACAGAGTTCGTCTGCTTTGCGCGGTTCTCGAGGATCGCCGTCTTGCCGCCGGCGAAGCTGTAGACGCGATGGATGAAGACTTTGGCACGGTCGCCTTCGCGGAGCGGCGGCAGTTCGAGGCTGCGCGCGCCCTTCAAAAGCTGGCCTTTGACTTCGACATCGACTTCCGCATTATTGCCGCGGAAGTAAACGCCGCGCACGATGCCGTCTTCTGAGGCGAGCGGCATGAGCATTTCGCTGTCGCTCGCACCAATTTCGAGGAATTCGGGGCGAATGATGCCTTCGTGTTCGCCAGTAGTTGTTCCATTTTCAAAACCTTTGAAGACCGTGAAGTCCGGCACGTGCACGGCCTCGCCGATGAAATCGGCGACGAACGGTGTGCGCGGCTTTTGGTAGATCTCGATCGGCGTGCCCGTCTGCTCGATGCGGCCGCGATGCGTGATGATGATGTCGTCTGCGACTTCGACGGCTTCGTCTTGGTCGTGCGTGACGAAGATGCTCGTGATGCCGAGCTTGTGGATCGTCTGCCGCAGCCACTGGCGCAGTTCCTTGCGGACTTTCGCATCGATGGCGGCAAATGGCTCGTCGAGCAGCAGCAGTTCCGGCTCGGGGGCTAGCGCACGGGCAAACGCGACGCGCTGCCGCTGGCCGCCCGAGAGCTGCATGGGGTAGCGGTGGCCAAAGTCCTTCAGGCCGACCAGTTCCGTGAGCAAATCCACACGCTCGCGGATCTTCGCTTTCGCGGCCTTCTGGATTTTCAGGCCGAAGGCGATGTTTTCGCGCACGGTCATGTAGCGGAACAGCGCGTAGTTCTGGAAGACGAAGCCGATGCCGCGCCTCCCTGGTGCGACGTCGTTGACGCGGCGGCCGCCGATGTAGATGTCGCCGCTGTCCGGGCGTTCGAGGCCTGCGATCATGCGCAGGATCGTCGTCTTGCCCGAGCCGGACGGCCCGAGGAGGCCGATGAGACGGCCTTTTTCGATGGAAAAGGAGACGTCGCTCGACGCCTGGAACGAGCCGAACGATTTGTTGATATGGTTGAGCTTCACTTCGATATCACTTGGCATGGGAAACACCTCTTTTCGCGTGCCACTCGATGACGTTGCGCAGGATGAGGATGAAGACGGCGAGCAGCACGAGGATGGACGCGACGGCAAATGCCGCCGTGAAATTGTATTCGTTGTAAAGAATCTCGATGTGGAGGGGCAGCGTATTCGTCTTGCCGCGCACATGGCCGGAGACGACGGATACCGCGCCAAATTCGCCCATGGCGCGCGCCGTGCAGAGGATCACGCCATACATGAGCGCCCACTTGATGTTTGGCAATGTGACGTAGCGGAACATCTGCCAGCCGCTCGCGCCGAGCGTCGCGGCCGCTTCCTCTTCATCACGCCCTTGCGCTTCCATGACGGGGATGAGCTCGCGCGTGATGAACGGGAATGTCACGAAGATCGTTGCGAGGATGATGCCCGGCACGGCGAAGACGATGGCGATGTGCTCGGCGCGGAGGAACGGGTATAAAGGGCTCATGCGGCCGAACAGCATGATGAAAAACAGGCCGGCGACGACAGGCGAAATGGCGAACGGCAGATCGATGAGCGAGCCGAGGAACGATTTGCCGCGAAATGTGTATTTCGTCAGCAGCCACGCGGACGCGAGGCCGAAGATCGTGTTGCAGATGACGGCGAGAACCGTCGCTTCGAGCGTCAGATAGAGCGCTTTGACGGCGAATGGTTCTGTGATGGCCTGCTGATACGCCTGCCAGCCTTTGGCGAGCGCTTCGCTCGCGACGAGCACGAGCGGCAGCACGAGCATGACGAAAAGGAAGAGCGCTGCGAGGGCGATGAGCGCCCAGGCAAACGCGCCTTTTTTCTGGTTCAATCGTCACACCCCCTGTTTGCGCACGATATAGCGCTGGTAGCCGTTCAACATGAGCAAAATCGCAAACGACAGCGCCATCATGACGATGGCGATCGCCGCTGCCGCTTGGTAATCAAATTGTTCAAGCTTCGCCATGATCAGGAGCGGCGCAATCTCGGTTTCGTATGGCAAGTTGCCGGCGATGAAGACGACGCTGCCGTACTCGCCGATGCCGCGTGCGAATGCGAGCGCAAAACCCGTGAGGAGCGGCGACAGGAGCTCGGGGAAAATCACGCGGCGGAATGTCTCAAAGGGCGTCGCGCCGAACATCGTCGCTGCTTCTTCGAGGCTCGGGTCGAGGTCCCGCAGCACCGGCTGGACGCTGCGCGCGACGAACGGGATGCCGACGAAGATCAGCGCGATCGTGATGCCGAGCACAGAGAAGGCCGACGGGATGCCAGCCGCGTAGAAAAACTTTCCGAGCCACCCGTTCTCCGCGTAGAGCGTCGTCAGCGCGATGCCCGCGACGGCCGTTGGCAACGCAAACGGCAGGTCGATGAGGCCGTCGAGCACGCGCTTGCCCGGGAACTCGTAGCGCACGAGCACCCAGGCGAGCACGAGGCCGAACACCGCATTGACAAGCGCCGCCGCGAGCGACGTGCCGAAGCTCACTTCGTACGCATGGAACACGCGCACATCCGTCACGACATCGAGGAATTTTTCCATACCCATGCCGCTGGAGTAAAGCAGGAATGCTGCGAGCGGCAGCAGGAGGATCAGCGAGAGGTAAAAGAACGTGATGCCGAACGTGAAGCGGAAGCCCGGAATCACATGGTTCGTTGCAATCATGCAAACACCTCGGAACGGTTGGGAAAGTGACGTATACAGCAGCCTCTCCCTCAGGGAGAGGGGGACCGCGTCAGCGGTGGAGAGGGTACTTGGGTGCGATAGCCAAACAGTTATAAAGATGTCACAAAGCATAAAGCCATTTATCTTAAAGCATGGTGCTTTGAAGATTTTCTCGTGATTGGAACAAATCGCACCCTAGTACCCGCTCCGCCTCGCATTCGCTCGGCACCTCTCCCAGAGGGAGAGGCTGCTGAAAAGTGATGTTCGGCAACAGAACAAAATGATTTGTCTAAGAGAACAACTCTGCGCATCTGTACTGTTACTTCTTCTCATAAATTTGATCGAACGTCCCGCCGTCGGCGAAGTGCTCTTTCTGCGCTTTCTGCCAGCCGCCGAACGCTTCGTCAATCGTCACGAGCGTCAGGGAAGGGAACGTGTCTTTGTACTTCGCAGCGATTTCTTCGTCGCGCGGGCGGTAGAAGTTCTTCGCGGCGATTTCCTGGCCTTCTTTGGAGTACAGGTAATTGATGTACGCCTCGGCGACTTTGCGCGTGCCTTTCTGGTCGACGACTTCGTCAACGACGGCGACGGACGGCTCGGCGAGGATGCTGAGCGATGGCACGACGATCTCGTACTTGTCCGGCTCTTCCTGCACGGAGAGCAGCGCCTCGTTCTCCCACGCGATCAACACGTCGCCCTGGCCGCGCTGGACGAACGAGGTCGTCGCGCCGCGCGCACCGGAGTCGAGAGCGACGACGTTTTGGAACAGCTTTTTGATGAAGCCTTTGACCTGTTCCGTGTCACCGTTGAACATCTTCTCTGCATAGGCCCACGCGCCAAGATAGTTCCAGCGCGCGCCGCCGGACGTCTTCGGGTTCGGCGTCACGACCTCGACGCCATCGCGGACGAGGTCATCCCAATCGTGGATGTTCTTCGGATTGCCCTTGCGCACGAGGAAGACAATCGTCGACGTGTAAGGCGCGGAGTTGTTCGGGAATTTTTTGATCCAGTCCTTGTCGATGAGCCCCGTCGCTGCGATTTCGTCCACGTCATACGCGAGCGCGAGCGTCACGACATCGGCTTCGAGCCCTTCGCGCACGGAGCGCGCCTGCTTGCCCGAGCCGCCATGCGACTGCGTGAAGTTCACATGCTCGCCGGTCTCGGCTTCCCATTTCTTCGAAAAGCTCTCGTTGAACGCCTGGTAGAGTTCGCGCGTTGGATCGTACGAGACGTTGAGGAACGTCTGCCCGTCCGCGCTATCGGAAGAAGCCGCTTGCTGATCCCCGCCGCAGCCGGCCAGCACCCCCGTCATGAGGAAAAGACCTGTTGCCGCTGCTGCCAGCCATTTTTTCGCTTTCATGTTCATTCACTCCTTAAGCAGAGAACCAAATCTGGAGGAGCGTTAGCGACGCTCAGATTTGTGTGAATCGCTTACGCAAAATCGCAAAGCAATTTTACGTTCAACATTAATTCATATATGTTTACTAATTTGATAGGCGTAAAAAGCACACCAAACAACGCCTCCCCCTTTGGGGGAGGTGCCGAGCGAATGCGAGGCGGAGAGGGTATCGCAGTTACGGAATTCACGATTCTATCGAAAGGATAGGGAATCGAGGTCAGTCGCTACCCTCTCCGACCCCTTCGGGGCCACCTCCCCCAGAGGGGGAGGCGTAATTCGCTTCACTCCAGTCCACCTTTTTCCACGACGAGGTTCCACGTGCCGTCATCGTTCTTGTCAACGGACAGCACCTTGTGTCCTTCGTCTTTGAGACTGCGCGGCACGTTCTGGATCGGCTCTCCATCGTTCAGATGTACGCCGAGCGTTTGGCCATCCTCGAGGTCTTCGAGGGCGACTTTGACTTTGACGAAGGTAATCGGGCAGACGACATCGGTGATGTCGATGGTTTCGTTGACATTTGCACTCATAACACGGCCTCCACAACTTTCTGGAATTTGTCCCAACCGACGCGGTCGAGGCAATTGGCAAAGCGCTCGCTCGGCTTTGCGTGCTCCTCGAAAAATTTCAGCGTCACATCGACGATTTCATAGAGCTTTTCTTCTTCAAAGACGATCGGCAGGAAATGGCGGCCGATGGCGATGCGGTTGCCGTAGAGGCCGCCGAACGAGATGACGAAGCCGTGATCGCCTGTCCAGGCGTCCGTCGGGCAGCTCTTGATGCATTTGCCGCAGTAGACGCATTTCGATTTGTCAAACGCGACGGTCTTCGCATCCTTGTCGACCGTGATGGCTTTCTCGGGACAGACCGCGCCGCAGACGCCGCAGTAGATACAAGCGTCCGCTGTCCATTTCGGCAGCACGCCGCCCTTGATGCCCATGTCGTTTTCTTCGGCTTTCAGGCAGTTGTTGTGGCAGCCCGTGAATCCGAATTTGAATTTGTGCGGGAGTTCCTTGCCACCATAGCGTTTGTCGAACTCGTTCGCGAGCTTCACCGTGTCGATGAGGCCGGACGGGCACGTCGCCGCGCCTTGGCACGCCGTGATCGTGCGGACGCGCGGCCCGCAGACGCCGACATCGACACCGCCTTGCTTCAGCGCGGCCTTGACCTCGTCGATGTCCTGCAACTTGATGTACGGGATCTCGATGCCCTGACGGCTCGTCAGATGGACATAGCCTTTGCCGTATTTCTCTGCGACCTGCTGCACCGTGCCGAGCTGGGCCGCCGTGAAATGGCCGCCGACGGACTTCAAGCGCATCGCGAAACAGTCCTTCTGTTTCTGCCGCATGAAGCCGCCCTTCTTGAGTTCCTTATAATCGACTGCCATGATGCTCTCCTCCTATATTCTGCAGCCTTCCCCTCAGGGGAAGGGGGACCGCGTTAGCGGTGGAAAGGTAAGCAGCCTCTTAGCGCTTCAGCGCTTAGAGGTCGCTTATGCCGACGAAGTCGGCTGTCCCCTGTATGTCTGAAGATAACGCAGACCTGATGTTGCGCGGGTGCGCGCACGTCCTCATTTAATGAATGCGCAGATCTTCTTTTGTCACCGTCTTGTCTTTCGCGACATGAAAACTATTCAGTACCGGCTCGCCGCCCGCGAGCGAGAGGATGAAATAACTCGCTGTGCTGTCGAAGGCCAGGCGCTTGTCTTCTTCGCTTGGCCGCGAGGGCGTCGCCGGGTGGCTGTGCCAGTTGCCCAAGAGCTGCCAGCCTTTCGCGCGCAGTTCTTTGACGGCCGCGAATTGCTCCTGCGGGTCGAGCGAAAAGTGTTCGGTGCTGTGGTCGGTATTCGTGAGGAAAAACACGCGCTCAATGTGTTTTTCCTCGCCGCCCACAGTGCCGCCCAAGAGGCCGCAGTCTTCGATGGGCGCGACTTCGCGGGCATGACGGACAATTTCCAAATAATCTTCGAGCTTCAGATGTACAATCATGCGCATCGCTCCTTATTTCCGCAGGTCGCAGGCCGGCTGCTCGTAGTCGACGAGCTTCGTGATCGTCGGATGCTCGCCGCAGACGGCGCAGTGCGGGTTGCGCGGGATTTTGATCTTGCGGAACGTCATCTTCAGCGCGTCAAACGTCAAGAGATATCCATTCAGCAAATCGCCGATGCCCAAGAGATATTTCAGCGCTTCTGTCGCTTGCAGCGTGCCGATGACGCCGCCCATGACACCGAGCACGCCGGCCTGGCGGCATGTCGGCACGGCATCTTTTGGCGGCATCGTGGGGAAGACGCAGCGGTAACACGGCCCCGCACCCGGTACGTACGTCATGAGCTGTCCCTGGAAGCGGATGATGCCGGCATGGACGAAGGGCTTTTTCTCAAATACGCACGCGTCGTTGATGAGGAACTTCGCGGGGAAGTTGTCCGTACCGTCGATGATGAAGTCGTAATCCTGATCGCGGATGATATCGCGGATGTTCGCCGAGGTCACGAGCTCGTTATACGTATGTACGGTGACGTCGGGATTCATTGCGGCAATCGTCTCTTGCCCTGATCGTACTTTTGCCTTGCCGACATCCAACGTCTGGTGGATAATCTGGCGCTGGAGGTTCGAGAGGTCGACGACATCGAAATCGACGAGGCCAATCGTGCCGACGCCGGCCGCCGCGAGATACATCGCCGCCGGCGCGCCGAGGCCGCCCGTGCCGATGACGAGCACTTTGCCGTTCAAGAGTTTTTCCTGTCCTTTGCCGCCGACCTGCTTCAAGATGATGTGGCGCGAATAGCGCTCGAGCTGTTCATTCGAAAGCTTCATCTTGCGCCGCCTCCCATGAAGTAGAGGAATTCGACGACGTCGCCGTCCTTCACGGTCGTTGTCTCGAAGCCCGAGTGATCGACGAAGGCGCCATTGAGCTGCACGGTCACATATTCCGGCTGCTCGGCCTTCGCGACGACAAGCAATTCTTTCACGGTGATCGGCTGCTCGATTTCGAGCGGCTCTCCATTGACTGTCAATTTCATCGGTGTGCCTCCCTGTACTGTATCCATACTGTTTTGATATGTTTTGTAAATGTTGTCGCTATCTTACAACAGAAGTGTGAAGTTGTCAACCTGAAATTTTTAAAAACATATATGATTGCATGGTTTATTTGTTTCTGCACGATTTTGCACGAGGCTGCTGTGGTTTGATGTTCGCGATTGTCCTTCTTTTCACGTAGTGTATGCCATATGGGTAGAAAACTCTTGAAGAAACAATTACTTTTCAAGAAAGTGGAATTTTTCACTTGCATTTCCGTCAAGATGTGCTAGTATATGACCCATCGAAAGAAAGTGACAACTTTCACGTGAAGGATTGCACTAACACATTAAGTAAAAAATTAAAAGAGGAAGCAAGAACAGCCTAGGAGGATGTTACCAATGCCAGAGCAGAAGAAACCCCACGTTGTCATCGTCGGTGCCGGATTCGGCGGCATCAAGCTCGCTAAGACGCTCGGAAAAGAAGATGTCGAGATCACGCTTGTTGACCGCCACAATTTCCAGCTGTTCGCACCGCTCCTGTATCAGGTGTCGACGGCCGTGCTGTCGGAAGACGAGATCGCGTATCCGGTGCGTTCGTTCTTCCGCGATTATCCGAACGTGGAGTTCTTCATGGCGAAGGCGCAGGGCGTCGACCAGGCGCGTCGCGTGCTCTTGACGAACCATGGCGAGATCCCGTACGATTACCTCGTGCTCGCGGCCGGCTCGACGACGAACTTCTTCGGCATGGAGTCCGTCGAGCGCAACAGCTATGGCATGAAGACGCTGCAGGAAGCACTGCACATCCGCAACCACGTCCTCCATATGTTCGAGCGTGCGAATAAGCGCGAGGACAGCGAAGAGGAACGCCGCCGCATGCTGACGTTCGTCGTCGTCGGCGGCGGCCCGACGGGCATCGAAGAGGCCGGCGCGCTTTCCGAGCTCGTGGCCGTGCAGAAAAAAGAGTATCATCACCTCGACTTCAATGAAGTCAGTGTCAAGCTCATCGAGGCGACGCCGCATGTGCTGCCGATGCTGACGCAGGATCTGCAGGACGAGGTCGTCCGCGTGCTGCGCGGCAAGGGCGTCGATGTCATGCTTGACACGCAGGTCATGGACAACGACGGGAATAATCTGAAGCTCAAGGATGGCCGCGTCATCCCGACGAAGACCGTCATCTGGGCGGCCGGCGTCAAGGCTGTGCCGTTCATCGCGAAATGCGGCGCGGAAGTCGACCGCGGCGGCCGCATCATCACGGACGAAAACCTCCGCGTGCAGGGCAGCGACCGCGTCTTCGCCATCGGCGACTGCGCACACTTCCAGCTGGAGGGCATGAAGCGTCCGCTCGCGACGATTGCGCCGGTCGCGACGCAGGGCGCGCTCGTCTGCGCGCGCAACATCATGCACAGCATCCGCGGCGAAGCGCTCGAAGCGTTCCATTATAAAGACCTCGGCACGATGGCGACGATCGGCCGCGGCCGCGCCGTCATCCAGAACGGCTCGTTCAAGATGAAAGGTTTCTTCGCATGGGTCGGCTGGATGTTCGTCCATCTGCTCCGCCTCTCCGGCGCGCACACGAACATCACGGTCTGCCTCAAGTGGTTCTGGAACCTCTTCTCCGGCCTGCGCCTCGGCCGCATCATCACGAACATCCAGCTCGACGACGGCAAGAAACGCTGAACAGTTTTTCAGGCACGTGAAAAATTTTGTGCGAAATAATGAACGCCATGTCTTGCGCAAAAAGATTTTCGTGCTATAATAGCGAATGTAGATGAGCAACGGAGCCCACGGAATATTCCCCGTGGGCTCTTTTGTATCCTATGTGAATGAAAGAAAGTGGGGATCCTCATGTTCAAATGGAAGAAATTCCTCGTCACGGGCGCGCTCTGTGCCCTTTCGGTCATGACGCTCGTCGGCTGCGGCGGGCAGCAGGCGGCAGCGCCGTCGTCGTCCTCCTCGAGCTCGGGCGTAGCGACGACGATTAAAGTCGGATCGGCGGTCGATTTCGCGCCGTTCGAGTTCCAGGATGAAGGCCAGGCGGAGTACCAGGGCTTCGATATGGACCTCATCCGCGCCATCGGCAAGGAGATGGGCGCGGAAGTCGAGATCCAGAACATCGGCTTCGATGGCCTGATTCCGGCGCTGCAGGCGAAGACGGTCGACGTGCTGATCTCCGGCATGACGATCAACGACGAGCGCAAGCAGAACGTCACGTTCTCCGACCCGTATTACCAGTCCGGCCTGACGATGGTCGTCCGCAAGGATGAGCAGTCCATCCAGAAGTTCCAGGACCTCAAGGGGCACAAGGTCGCTGTCCAGATTGGCACGACGAGCGCGAATGAAGTGAAGAAGATCGAAGGCGTCGAGGTCAAGGAATTCAACACGCCGGCCGACTGCTTCATGGAGCTGAAGACGGGCGGCGCGGACGCGGTCGTCAATGACCGCCCGGTCAGCGAATACTTCATCACGAAGAGCGGCCAGACGGACGTCAAGGAACTGCCTGACATGCTGACGGCAGAAGACTACGGCATCGCCGTCGCGAAGGACAACAAGGAACTCGCCGACAAGATCAACGCAGCGCTCAAGACGTTGAAAGAAAATGGCGAGTATGACAAAATCTACGACAAATGGTTCGGCGGCGCGAAGAAATAACAGTGCAGCTGAAGTTCAACAAAAAAATGAGCCTTCATGGCTCATTTTTTTGTGCAATGCCAGCGTTGACGGTTACAGATATGGATACAAGTAAATTGGTACGCACAGGATATCCTTGGATTTCGCGAGGTCTTTCGTGTAGATGAGGTAGCGGATGCCGATGCGGTTGGCGTATTTCTTTTGAAAAGCGTCAAGGGATGCGTGCGTTTTGTAGCCTGACGATTTGACTTCGATGGGGCATAGTTTGTTTTTGCGCGTGAGCAAGAAGTCGATTTCATAATGATGATTTGATGTTTCGGAGGGGAATGTGTAGTAAAACAGCGCATCGCCTTTCGCAACTGTCATTTGCGCGACCATGTTTTCATAGACGTATCCGAGGTCGGTGTGCTGCTTGTCGCTCAAGAGCCTCCGGTAAATCTCATTGTCCGTGAATGCGCGGTCTTTATAGATGAGTGTGACGAAAAGTCCCGTATCGAGCAAGAACATCTTGTAATAATCGAGATTTTTCGTCAGCGCCATGCCGATATCGGGGTTGTTTGCGTGATACGCGAGCAGGATGTTATAGGAATCTGCCATGTTTGCGATAAGTTCCGACGCACGATCGCGCCGTGTGCCGGGGATCGCTGCCTCCATCTGAAAACGCGCGGCGTTGCTCGTCAACTGCGCGGGAATGCTTTCAAAAATCTGTGATGCACGACCTGTCGCATCGATGCGATGGAAGTCATCCGCGTACAGTGAGAGAATTTCGCGTTTCACATCATCGATATCACGAAAATTATTCGTTGCGAGATATGTTTCCACGGCTTGGGGCATGCCGCCGATGAGCATATAGAGGCGGAATTTCCGCATTTGTTCGCGATGTGCAGCCTGACCAAGCGGCACTTGTTGTTCCCAGGCCATTGCAAGGAGTTTTGCGGTTTCACGTTCGCCAATGGCCCAGAGAAATTCTTCGTAATCCATCGGACGCATATTCAGCCGCCGCTCTTCGCTCGGGATCAAGATATTCGCGATGTTCTGGCGGATGGAGAGCAAAGACCCGGTTTCGATGTAATCGTAACGCCCGTCTTTGACAAGATGCTTGATGGCTTGCCGCGCTTTCGGGCAGAGCTGTACTTCGTCGAAGATGATGACGGATGCGCGCGGATGGAGGCGCACATCGTAGATTAATTGCAGACGTAAAAACAAGAAATCAAGATGCGCGACATCTTCGAACAGATCGCGGACTTCCGGCGCAGCGGAAGAGAAGTCGATCAGGAGATAGCTTTCATATTCTTTCTGGGCAAACGCTTCGACAATGGTGGATTTTCCGACGCGCCGCGCACCTTGGATGAGGAGTGCGGAACGCCCCTGCGATGCGTGCTTCCAATCCAACATATCTTGATAGATTTTGCGCTGAAAAAGCATGGCAACCTCCGTTTGTCAATGTTCCCGATTTTTAAAATCACAATTTTGTCAGTTATCCCAAAAAAATTTTTTCTAAAAGTGTCAAAAATCCCCAAATTTATTTTAGCTAGAACATCAAGAAAGCGCAAGTGGGGGAATTTCCTGTGCGGCTGCCACCCGGACTCGTGCAGCCGCAGAAGAAAATACAGCGGTTCATACACGTCGTTCGTTCATATCAACATTTGCCGAGGTCATGCAGCCGCAACAAGAAATACAGTTGCTCATACACGTCCTCCGTTCCGATGACAGGCGCGAGCAGGCTTTCTGCTTTCTTGAGCCGGTAGCGGATCGTATTCGGGTGCTGGTAGAGGGCGGCGGCGGTTTTGGAGATTTCGCCGTGGTTTGCGATGTAGGCGCGGCACGTGTCTGTGAGGTTCGATGTGTATTTTTCGTCATATTGACGCAACGTCTCGATCACTTCTTCCGCGAGGCGGCGCAGCGGCTCGTCGCGGCTCATGGGGAAGAGGAGGCGATGGATGCCGAGCGCGTTATAGTTTGCGGGCGCGTCCGTATCACGCGCCATCTGGCAGGCGTCGATGGCTTGCTGGATGGCGGTCGGGAGCGCACGGAATGTCGGCAGCGTCTCGCTGCTGCCGCAATAAAAATCCGAAAGGCGCGTGTCGTAGCGTGCGAGAAGCTTTTGCACAAGCACTTCCGGTGGCGTGTCGAGCGCTGGCTTTCGGGCCGTGTAGAGGATCAAGAGGCCGTTCTGATATTTGCAGTACGTGACGTTGTCGAGCTGCTGGCGGCTGTATTGCTTGTACGTCAGGCGCGCGAGGAAGGCTGTGACTTCGCGCGGCGAGCCGGGGTAGCGGCGGTGGATGAGGTAAAAGGCCGTGACGTAACTTTGAAACGACGCGTTGATCTCGCGGGCGGCAGCTTCGATGGCGTACGGCGTGCGTGCGGGCGCAAGCAGGTCGTGGATCTGCCGCTCGCTTTCGAGATGGCTTTCCTCAAGTTTCCGCACGTCGTTGAAGTTCACGATGATGTCTTCCATGAACGCGCCGTCGAACAGGAACAGCGGCAGGTCGTGCGCATCGCAGTACGCGATGACGTCCGCTGGCAGTTCCGTGTAAAAGACGGTCTTGACGGCGATGGCCGTGACGCCGCGCGCTGCGAGTTTTTCGAAGCTCGAAAGGATGAGCGCGGGCTCGTCTTTCGCGAAGAACAGCGACGTCAGCACGAGGTCGTCGGGGTTGAAGACATCGAAATTGCGGCTGAGCCATTCGTATTCGAGGATGTCGACGTTGCGCACCTCGCGTGAGAGGCCCGTGAAGCCGGCGACGAGATGAAAATTCTGGAAGATCGGCAGTTCCAAAAGTTCTTTGAGGCGGATCATGAGGGTACCTTTCCTTTTTAAATGGATGAATTTCCTTTATCATAGGACAGATTTTCGGAATGTACAAGAATTTTTGGATATTCGGCGAAAATATCGCATGATTTTTGGTGATTTGTACATAGACATAGGAAACGGTTTCGGCTATACTGAATGCAACAAAGGAATCAAATGCATTTTTCCAACAGACCACATATCTTTTTCAGGCAGCGTCGCCTGTGAGAGTTTTTTGCTCTTGCAGTGCGGCGCTTTTTTATCTATCTAGCTATGCAAGTGCTGATGCGTTACGGCCTCTTTTAAGGAAGCTATTTACCTTGCGGCAAATGGCTAAGATAGCCGTAAGCGGTTAAGCAGACGCTTGGCGCTTTAGCGCCTAGCGGTCGCTTATGCACAGCAAAAGCGCTAACGGATATCTTAAATGAGAGGAGAATGCGTTATGAGCCGCTTTTTGAGCCCCAGATATCGTGACATCACTCCGTACATCCCTGGTGAACAGCCGAAGGATCGGGCGTATATCAAGTTGAATGCGAACGAGACGAGCTGCGAGCCGGCACCAGGCGTGCGGCGCGTGCTCGAAAGCTCCCGCATGAAGAATCTCGGCCGCTACACGGAGCCGACGGCGCTGGAGCTCCGCTGCTATGCGGCGGATGTCCACGGCGTGCGGCCGGGGGAGATCGTCGCGGGCAATGGCTCGGACGAGATCCTCGGCTGGATTTTCCTGACGTTCTTCGAGCATGCGAGCGTCTGCTATCCCGACATCACGTACGGCTATTACGAGAGCCTGGCCGTCGGGCTCGGCATCGCACACCACACGGTGCCGCTGCGGGCTGATTTCACGATGGATGTCGAGGCGCTCTGCAAGGAAAAGAGCCACATCGTGATCGCGAATCCCAATGCGCCGACGGGCTACCTCCTGCCCGTGAGCGACATCGAGCGCATCGTCGCGGCAGATCCCGACCGCATCGTCGTCGTCGATGAGGCGTATGTCGATTTCCACAATCCGAGTTGCCTGCCGCTCATCCGCAAATACGACAACTTGATCGTCGTGCAGACGATGTCGAAAGCGTACGCGCTCGCGGGCGCGCATATCGGCTTTGCCTATGGCTGCCCCGCGCTCATGCATGACCTCGATTGCGTGCGCGGCGTCATGAATCCGTACAATATCAGCGACCTCACGGCGGCCGTCGGCTGCGCGGCGCTTGAGGACCAGGTCTATCTCGAGTCGCATGTCTTTGACGTCGAGCTCGCGCGCGACTATATGATCGGCTCGCTCCGGCGCATGGGCTTCCGCGTGCTCGAATCGCGCACGAATTTCATTTTCGTCGAGCATCCAGATCTCGCGGGCCCGGATTACGTCCGAGGCTTGCGCGACCATGCCATCCTCGTGCGCAATTATCCCGCCATGAAGCGTGCGGAAAATTTCGTGCGCATCACGATCGGCACGATGGAGGAAATGGAAGCTGTCGTCGCGGCGACGAGGGAAATTTTGGCGCAGGAGAATGGAGCGATGACGGATGAACGTGCTGTTTTGTGATTACCCGCAGTCAATGGATGACTGTTATCGCTGGCAGAAAGCGCAGATCGAGCAGGCGTATCCTGACGCCACCGTGCGCGTCGTGCCGTATGCCTCGCCGCAACAGTTCCGGGAGAAGCTCGCGGAGGCGGACGCGCTCGTGACGGCTTTTTTGCCGCTGACGCGCGAGGTGCTCGCAGGCGCGCGGAAGCTCCGCGTCATCTCGCTGCATGCGACCGGCTACGGAACGGTGAACCTCGCGGCGGCAAAAGAATTCGGCATCGCCGTGACGCACGTCGTCGATTACTGCACGACGGAGGTCGCCGAGCACACGATGGCACTCCTATTGGCATTGGCGCGTCATCTGAAAGCGTATGACCGTCATGTGCAAGAAGGCCATGCGTGGCGCTTTGAGACGGAGACAGGGCTGCATCGCCTCGCGGGGCGGCATCTCATGTTGTTCGGCTGGGGGCGCATCAGCCGCCGCGTGGCACAGTTCGCACGCGCGTTCGGCCTCGACATCGGCGTTGTCTCGCATCATCTGACGGAAGACGAAGCAAAAGACGCAGGCGTTCGGCGTGTGACAAAAGAGGAAGCATTCGCCACGGGCGACATTCTTTCGAACCATATGCCCGAAGCGCAAGCGAATTATCATACGTTCGACCACGCGGCGTTCGCGATGATGGAGCAAGCGCCGATCTTTATCAATGTCGGCCGCGGCAGCGCGGTCGATGAGGCGGCGCTTGCCTGGGCGCTTGAAAGCGGAAAAGTTTCAGCCGCCGGTCTCGACGTGTTGCAGACGGAGACCCCCGACCTCGCGAAAAGCCCGTTCCTCGGCCGCCCAAATGTCATCTTGACACCGCATGCCGCGTTTTACTCTGAAGAATCGCATCGGGGATTGGCAGAGCGTTCCGTGCAGAATATCTTGGACTTTTTCGCGGGCAAGCCGATCGAGAATCTTGCGAAATGAGGTGGATGGTAGGATGGATATTTCCACGGAAATCGAAGCGCTGACGAAATCCCTCGTTCGCATCAAAAGCGTGAATGGCACGAAAGGCGAGCGGAAGATCGCGGAATATATTCTTCGCTGGTTGCAAAAACTTCCATATTTCAAGGCGCATCCCGAACAGGCGTTTGGCCAGATCATCGGCGGCGACGCGCTCGGGCGGGCAAACGTCTTTGCCTACGTGCGCGGCACGAAAGCGGGCGGCGATGCAAGCCGCACGATTCTCTGGCACGGTCATATCGACACGGTCGGCACGGAAGATTTCGGCGCGCTCGAGCCCTTTGCCACGGAGCCGGACGCATTGCTCGAAAAACTCCTCGCGGGCGATTTGCCCGAGGCCGTGCGCACGGATCTTGCGACGGGCGATTGGATGGTCGGACGCGGCGCGTGCGATATGAAGAGCGGCGATGCCGTGTTCCTGGTCTTATTGAAGTATCTCAGCGAACATACGGACACGTTCTCCGGCACGATCGTGCTCTCGCTGAACTGCGTCGAGGAAAACGAGCACACGGGCATCCTGCGCGGGCTCGATGTCTTGGACGCGCTGCGCGAAAAACTGGGGCTGCAGTATCTCTTTGCCATCAACAACGACTACACGTGCCCGCTCTACGACGGCGATCCGCATCGCTACATCTATGCGGGAGCGGTCGGCAAACTCTTGCCATGCGTCTATATTCACGGCTGCGAGACGCATGTCGGCCAATGTTTCGAAGGCTTCGACGCAAGCGTCGCGGCCGCCGAGGTCGTGCAGGCTGTGAACTACAACACGAAGCTCTGCGACGGCTATCGCGGCGAATATACATTGCCGCCGTCCGTGCTGAAACTCCAAGACCTCAAGCCGTCGTACAACGTCCAGACGGCGCAGGAGGCGTGGACGTACTTCAATGATTTCGTTCACGCGAAAAGCGCGGCGGATGTGCTGAAAGAATTCCTTGAGATCACAAGGAACGCCATGCAGCACGTGGCTAAGCGCATCGACAACGAAGCGACACAATACGCAAGGCTCGCACAGCAGCCCGTCCTGCCGCCGACATTCGAACCGATGGTCATGAGTTACGAAGAATTGGTTGCAGCCGTGAAAAAGAAGCGGGCGGCGGGGCGTTCGGATGTTCTGCCATCCATCGAACAAGAATGCGAAGAAACAGACGCTCCGGCAACACTCGAAGAAGAACTGGAACGGATGACCATTGAGCTTCGCGTCGATGGTCAAAACGACCTCCGTGAAATCTCGCTCACGCTCGTGCGCAAGCTCGCGCAAGAACTCGCGTCGACACGTCCGCTCGCCATCGTGTTCTTCGCCGCGCCATATTGTCCGGCGAACACGCTGCGGCAGGAGGACGCGGAGGAAGCAGCGCTTTACAAAAAGATCGAAGCGATTGCAAAAGACATTGGCAAGACAACGGGAGATACTTTTGAGATGCTGCAATTCTTCCCGAGCCTCTCGGATTCGAGCTATCTCAAGATCGACGACACGCCCGCGTCCGTCGCCGCGCTCTATACGAATCTCCCGGGCGGCAAGAAGGTTTCCCCCGTCCCGACAGAGCGCATCCGCAAGCTGAACATCCCCGCCATCGACTACGGCGTCTATGGAAAAGACGCGCACAAATGGACGGAACGGGTGTACAAGCCGTATTCGTTCGGCGTGCTGCCGAGACTTATTTTGAAGACTATAGAAGAATTTCTTTGATTCAATCTATTGCCGAACGTAACAATTTCAGCAGCCTCTCCCTCAGGGAGAGGACAGGCGCGGAGCGAAGCGCAGCGCCAGGAGAGGGTCGCTTGCACGGCTCATGAGTCAGTAGACCGTTTGACGTCGCCGGTGCGCGCACGTACTCAAACCATCGATTTCGTGCGCGCACCCGCGAGGAGTAATGCCGTACGAATTCATTGAACGTACAGGGGACCCTTTCCACCGCTTCGCGGTCCCCCTTCCCCTGAGGGGAAGGCTGCTAAAGAAGGAACGGTTTGCAATAGAAGATAGAACATAGAAAGAAGCGATCATGATGTTCGTAAAAAATGGAACTGGCATATTAAAAAAAGTTCTCCTCTCAAAGCCGAAATACCTCAAAGCCGCCCCGATCAACGAGATCGCCCGCAAGTGGTCTCCTGATTTGGATATCGACAAGATGCTTGCGGAACATGAACTGGTCGTCAAGGCGTATCACGATGCCGGCGTCGCGACGGAATTTCTTGCGCCGGACGCGAAGCGTCCGAATTCCGTGTTTGCCCGTGACTTCGGCGGCTGCGTGCGCGAGGGCTATATCCTCGGCCGCTTCCGCGAGCCGTTGCGCTATGAGGAGCATACGGATTACGCGGCGAAAATGCAGGAGCTCGGCGTGCCCGTGATTGTCGAAGTCAAAGAAGGGCTGTTCGAGGGCGGCGACTTCATGTTTTTGGGTGAGCACACGATCGCACTCGGCATGTTCGTCCGCACGAATGCGCGCGGTTTCGAGGAAATCCGTGATGGTCTTGCGCCGTACGGGTACGAAGTGCTGCCCGTGCCGGGGCCGGAGGCGTATCTGCATCTTGATATGTGCTTCAACCTCGTCGATGATCACCTCGCCGTCGGTTACGTTGACGGCTTGCCTGAAACCTTCCGCGAACGCCTCAAGAAGATGGACATCGAGGTGATCCCTGTGCCGGAGGAAGCGATCTTCGCGCATGGATGCAACTTGCAAGCCATCGGAGATCATCGCGTGCTGTCATTGGCGCGGAACACTCGTGTGAACGAAGAACTCACAAAGCACGGCATGACGGTCATCGAGCTCCCCGTCACGGAAATCCTCAAAGCGGGCGGCGGCCCGCACTGCATGACGTTCCCGCTCGAGCGGATTTGAGCGGTGATTGTTACGGCGTTACCCTCCGCCGAAAGCGGCATAAGCGACCGCATCGGCGCTAAAGCGTCGTGCGTCTGCTTATCCGCCTCGCATTCGCTCGGCACCTTCCCAAAAGGGGGAGGCGTAGATAGCGGCTCCCCCTCTGGGGGAGCTGGCGCGCGTAGCGCGACTGAGAGGGTAGCGTCGTATGAGATTCACGAATGCAACGTTTTATCGTTGACATCATGGTAGTACTGTAATAGAATAAAAAACTGTGAATCCTGCATAAATATAAGAAAATAGGTGGGCTCTATGAATTTCAACTTCGACCTCATCGTGACGTCGTTCCCGCTGCTGCTTCTTGGCGCGGGCATCACGATCAAGATCACGGCCATGTCGGTCGCGCTCGGCATCGTCATCGGCCTGTTCGTCGGCATCGCGCGCATCTGCCGCGTGAAGCCTCTGCGGTGGATCGCGGCCGTCTACGTCGATTTCTTCCGCGGCACGCCGCTTTTGGTGCAGATCTTCCTCTTTTACTTTGCCGTGCCAGTCATCACGGGGCAGCGCATCGATCCGTATGTCGCCGCCGTCGGCTCGTGCGGCATCAACTCCGGCGCGTACATCGCCGAGATTGTCCGCGCCGGCATCCAGTCCATTGATGACGGCCAGATGGAGGCCGGGCGGTCGCTGGGCATGACGTGGACGCAGACGATGCGCTACATCATCGTGCCGCAAGCCATGAAGCGCGTCATCCCGCCGCTCGGCAACGAATTCATCGCACTCCTCAAAGACTCGTCCCTCGTCTCCGTCATCGGATTCGAAGAGCTCACGCGCCGCGGCCAGCTCATCATCGCGAAGACATACGCGTCGCTCGAGATTTGGCTTTGCGTCGCCATCATTTATCTCGTCATGACGCTGACGATCTCGCGTCTCGTGGCATTCTTGGAAAAGAGGTACAACCCTGATGATCGACATTGAGAACCTGCACAAATCGTTCGGCGACGCGCACATCCTGAAGGGCATCGACCTCCACATCCAGGAAAAGGAAGTCGTCGTCATCATCGGGCCATCGGGCTCGGGCAAGAGCACGCTGCTCCGCTGCATCAACTTCCTCGAAGTGCCGACGGAAGGCACGGTTGCCGTCGACGGCATCGTGCTGAATGGCGAGACGAACATCAATGACGTGCGCAAGGAAGTCGGCATGGTCTTCCAGCGCTTCAATCTGTTCCCGCACATGACGGTGCTCGAAAACATCATGCTCGCGCCGATGAAAGTGCGCAAGATCGCGCGTGAGGAAGCGGCGGAGACGGCGCACCAGCTGCTCGCGCGCGTCGGCCTCGCCGACAAGGCGACGAGCTACCCGGCACAGCTCTCGGGCGGTCAGCAGCAGCGCGTTGCCATCGCGCGTGCGCTTGCGATGAAGCCGAAGGTCATGCTGTTCGACGAGCCGACGAGCGCGCTCGACCCCGAGATGGTCGGCGAAGTGCTCGACGTCATGAAGAGCCTCGCGGAAGAAGGCATGACGATGGTCATCGTCACGCACGAGATGGGCTTCGCGCGCGAAGTCGGCGACCGCGTGCTGTTCGTCGATGGCGGCAAGATCCTCGAGCAGGGAAGCCCTGACGAAGTCTTCAATCATCCGAAGGAAAAACGCACGCAGGACTTCCTTTCGAAAGTCCTCTGAGCTTCTTCAAGTGTGGATGGACATTTGTAAGTTGCGTGAAAACGAAATAAAAACCTTTCATTGACATGGCCGCGCCGAAACCTTATAATAAGCATTGTAGCAAAGACGCACAGACGGATGTACGGAAGTAACGACGGAAGGGCGATGAAAGCTACACAGCGCTTCTTTAGGAGGAATCATCATGGTCGGCAAAGTAAAATGGTTCAGTGCAGAAAAAGGTTACGGCTTCATCGCTCGCGAAGATGGTGACGATGTGTTTGTCCATTTCTCCGCAATCCAGGATGAAGGCTTCAAGACGCTCAACGAAGGTCAGGACGTCGAGTTCGACATCGTCGAAGGCGCGCGCGGCCCGCAGGCGGCGAATGTCGTCAAGACGGCTTGAGCAGTACCTGGAACGCACGGAATTTAAGCAAGACGGAAAGCCTCTCGCGCCAGCGGGAGGTTTTTTTGTGCCCGTTTTTTTTGAGCGCACGGAAGAACGCCGCTGAATTCAGAAAATTTTTTGCAGCAAAGTATTTTTCAAGAAGGAATTTCCCCTGCGCTATCGAATAATACAAACATAAGCACAGATCACAAGAAAGGGGATGTGTCTTATGGCAACATTCACGATCAGAGGCAAAAATATCGAGATCACTCCTTCGCTCCGAGAGTACGTGGAGAAGCGCGTCGGCAAAGTCACGAAGTACTTCGAGAAGGTCGGCGAGATCACGGTGCTGCTCACCGTCTCGAAAGGGCGCCACATCGTCGAGGTGACGGTCCCCGTGCAGGGCGGCGTCGTGCTGCGCGGCGAGGAAGCGACGATGGATATGTACACGTCGATCGACCTCGTCGTCGAGAAGCTCGAGCGCCAGATCCACAAGCAGAAGACGAAGCTCGAGCGCCGCTTCCGCAACGGCGGCTTCAAGACGGAAGTCTTCGAAGAGCAGGAAAACGAGCGTCCGGTCGACAAGCGCGACGAGAATCCTGAGTACCCCGTCGTCAAGACGAAACGCTTCGTCGTGAAGCCGATGGACGTGCAGGAAGCCATCATGCAGATGAACCTCCTCGACCACAACTTCTTCGTGTTCCGCGACAGCGAGACGGAGGAAGTGAACGTCGTCTACCGCCGCACGGACGGCAACTACGGCCTCATCGAGTCCGGCAACTGATCCGCAAGTTTTGCATCGCACGAGAGCCCGCGCACGTTTGCGCGGGCTCTTTTCTGTTGCATACCTTGACCATCGGGTAACGCTCCGCTACAATGGGGGACAGATTGATTTTTTGTTCGTTGAAAGGAAAATTCATGGAACTGCTTTCCCCGGACATCCTCGCGTTCCTCGTCTTCTTCGGCTTTTGCGCGGCGTTCATCGACGCTGTCGTGGGCGGCGGCGGGCTCATCTCGATCCCCGCGCTCTTCTGGGTTGGCCTGCCGCCGCATTTCGCGCTTGGCACGAACAAGGCGGCGTCGACGATGGGGGCGATCACGAGCTTCGTGACATTCGTGCGCTCGGGGCGTGTGAATGGCTGGCTGATCCGGCGGCTGTTTCCGTTATCTCTCATCGGCTCGGCGGTCGGCGTGTTCACCGTGCGACAGGTGTCGCCGGAGATCTTGCGGCCGCTCGTGCTCGCCATGCTCGTCCTCGTGCTCATTTACAGCATTTTGAAAAAGGATTGGGGCCGCGAGAACCATTTCACTGGGATGACAACGCGCATGCTCGTGCTGTCCGGCGTCGTCGCGTTCGGCTTCGGCTTTTACGATGGCTTCTTCGGCCCCGGCACGGGCTCGTTCCTCTTGTTCGCGTTCCTCCTGCTCGGCTTTGATTTCCTCGGAGCAGCAGGGAATGCGCGTGCGCTGAATTTCGCAAGCAATATCGCGGCGCTGATCTTTTTCAGCTGGTTCGGCCTTGTGAATTGGTCGTATGCGATCCCCATGGGGCTCTCGATGATCGTCGGCGCCTGGTGCGGCGCGCGCATGGCGCTGCGGAAGGGGACGGGGTATGTGCGGCCGCTCTTCATCATCATGACGACGGTGCTGATCGGGAAGCAGATTGTGGATCTGTTGAAATGACATCAAAAAATGCTCGTCGAAAGCGTGTGGCTTTCGACGAGCATTTTTACATGACAATATGTTTTCCGCCGATGTAGCGTGGCTGCCAGTACGAGTTCGAAAGCGCGTCGATGCGGACGCCTTTGCTCGAGCTCGCGTGGATGAAGTTGCCGCCGCCGAGGTAGATGCCGCAGTGCGACGGGCCGGGCTCGTATGTCGTGAAGAAGACGAGGTCGCCGGGCTCTAATTGGCTCGTGCTTTTTGTGCGCGTGCCGAGCTTGTACTGATCGTCGGCGAGGCGGGGGATGGAGATGCCGTTTTTCGCGAAGACGTATTGGAGATAGCCGGAGCAGTCAAAGCCCTTCGGCGTCGTGCCGCCGAACGTGTATGGTGTGCCGATGTAGTTCCTCGCGGTCTGGACAATCGCGTTGACTTTTGTGCGCGGCAGGATCGGCACGTTGTTCGGCGCGAGCGGTGCTGTGACGGTCGGCGTGTCGTCCGCTTTGGTGGGCGGCGTGGCGGTCGAGCCCCACGGGCGTTTCTTCGCCGTCTTGAGCGCGCGCCACGTCGCGGCATTGACGACACCGGTCACGCGGATCTTCTGGTCGCGCTGGAACTCGGCGACGGCCTGCTCCGTGCTTTTGCCGAACACGCCGTCGGCTTTGCCGAGCGAATAGCCAATCTCTGTGAGCTTTGTCTGCAAAAGCATCACGTTATGGCCATGCGATCCGTTCTGGAGCGTCGGAGAGGCGAGGGCGGCCTGGGCAGAGAAAAGAAATGAGAGGGTCAGGACAATAGCAGCTTTGAAGATTCGGTGCGTGTTCATAGGCTTGATTCCTTTCGGACGTTGCACATAAGAACCTAATGTCATATGTTTCCGAAGCATATCGTAGGATGAAGTGCCCCGAAACTGCGAGAATTTTGTTTTGCTATCGCACCCAAGTACCCTCTCCACCGCTGACGCGGTCCCCCTCTCCCAGGGGGAGAGGCTGCTGTAATCGTTACGTTTGCAAGAGATCAAATGGTATTAGAGGTGCAACCAAAATTACCCGTGCAGCACGTGGTCGAGGCCTTGCTGCATGAGCGTGACGACGTGATCGTCGTCGAGGGAGTAGAACGCTTCTTTGCCTTCTTTGCGGTATTTCACGAGGCGCGCACCCCGGAGGACGCGGAGCTGGTGCGAGATGGCGGACTGGCCCATGCCGAGCGCTTCGGCGATGTCGCAGACACAGAGCTCTTCCTTGTGTGCGAGGAGCGACAAGAGCTTGATGCGCGTGCGGTCGCCGAGGACTTTGAAGACTTCCGCGAGGCGCAGGCTTGTCTCGTCGTCTGCTTCGTGCAGGCGCGCGAGCTCGAGCGCCCGCGGATGCGTTTTCCGAATTTCGCAGACATCATCATCGCATGCCGCGCAATGTTCATCGCAACGCGCATTTTCGCCGGTTGCACGTTCAACGGCGTCCATACTCTGTGCGGTTGTCTCTGGCGTGGGTCGTGTCATGAAGCGGGTTCCTCTCGTGTTTCTTTCGTCGATTCGTCAGCGCCGGGCGCGTTCGCTTTCGGAATGTCTTCGCTTTCGGAATCGTTGCCCTCTATTATATCATGTTTGCTCGCGATTGCGCTACGGAGGACGAAGGAAAATTTGCGGCCGGGCGTGATGCAGCCGAGGAGCGGCAAATCTTCGGGCACGATGCGCGCACAGACATTGACGCGCGGGTCGGCGGGCAGCGAACGCTTCATGATGTCGAGCTCGCCCATGTAGCGGCCGGCCGTCTTGTTGTCGATTGTGATCGTGCCGCGCGTGCGCTCGGCGGCCTGCGCGGGCGCGATGGTCGTGTGCGCCTGGGCGATGAAGATGCGGCTTTCCTGTGCGCGCACGGCGTCGCGGGCGGCGTCGACGCGGGATGTGAACGTGTGCGACAGCAGCTTGCGTACCGCAGGCTCATCCGTCAGGAGTTCGGCTTCGAGCGTGACGCAATTGTCCAGGAGCGCACCGAGCGCCTCGATCTCCGCGTCCGTCGGCAGGCTGTCGGCGAGGATGACGGAGTCGATGCCGAGCGCGACGAGATGGCGGGCGGCGTGCGAGGGGTTCATCTTGCGATGCGCTTCGAGCGTCGGCAGGCCTTCGCCGTACGGGCTCCTGCGGCGGCCGTCCTGCGTCGTGACGAAGGCGCCGACGCGGATGCCGAGCTGGTGGAGCGGCGCGTTCCGTTTGACGAGCAGCGACTCGCTGAGCCCCGTGCCGACGCGCGGGTAGAAGTTGTGCATGGCGTCGATGCGTGAGAAGTCCGCCTTCGCGTCAGCAAGCTCGCGCAGGAGCTTTGGCGTCAGCGTCGAGGCGTTGAGCTGCACGCGGATGTTTTGGTTGTTATGGCTGATGCGTGCGATTTCGGCCGGTGAAAAACCGTAGTCCATGCGCACCGTCGTGATGCCGAGCATGCGGAATTTCGACGGCGTGAACGTCTTGAGGCCGAGGACGTCGAGCGTCTGCGGACTCACGTCGGAGATGACTTCCATGGCATGCGCACGAGCAGCAGAGAGCAGCGTGCCGATGTCGTTCTTCAGCGCGCGATGGTCGCTCTCCGGGATGTGCATGGACGTGAAGACGCGCGTGATGCCGGCGGCCGCAGCGAAGTCGATGAGTTTGAGGTTTTCTTCGACCGTATTGTCGAGACCGGGATAGATGGCGATGCCATTGTTCAAAAAATCAGGCCCTTTCTGGGTGTTCCGAGTTCGGTTGTTCATCTACTGGGTCATCGAAACCGATGACGAGCGTCGCGACGAAGCCGCCGACGTAGGCGCAGACGAGGCCGAGAAGATAGATGGGGATATTGTCCGTCGCCGCTGCGAGCGGCAGGCCACTGATGCCGAGCGTCGCGGCGCCGATGCCAAACGCTGCTTGCACGGCACCACCGCATGCGCCGCCGATGCAAGCGCCGATGAAAGGTTTGCCGAGCGGCAGCGTGACGCCATAGATGAGTGGCTCGCCGATGCCAAGCATGCCGACAGGGAGCGCGGACGCGATGATTTTTTTGAGGCGCATGTTTTTCGTGCGGAGATACACGGCGAAGCTCGCGCCGACTTGGCCGCCGCCTGCCATGGCGAGCACGGGCAGGAGAATCGTCACGCCGTAGCGCGCGAGGAGCTCGGCGTGGATCGGCGTGAGCGTCTGGTGGATGCCAAGCATGACCATCGGCAGAAACGTGCCGCCGAGAATCGCGCCTGTCAGCGCGCCGCCTGAGGTAATCGCGCCCGTGGCGGTGTTGCCGATGAGATCGGAGAGGAAACCGCCAAGCGGTTGCAACACGAGGAGCGCGACCGTGCCCGAGACGAGAAAGGTCACAAGCGGCGTGACGAACAGGCTCAGCGCTTCCGGCACGCAGCGCCGCAGACGTTTTTCAACCCAGCTCGCGAGAATCGCGACGAGCAGCACGGAGATGATGCCGCCGCGCCCCGGCACGAATGTCTTGTCAAAAATGTGGACGTTTGCAAGGTTCGGATGTGCGAGCAGCGCGCCGAGGATGGCGCCGAGCACGGGCGTGCCGCCGAATTCTTCCATTGCGTTGCGGCCGACGAGGATGTTCAGTCCCCAGAAGACCGTCGAGCCGGCGATGGCAAGCAGCTGGAACGCGGGACCCGTTGTCACATCCGGCAAGCCCTTTGCCACAACATTCAAACAGCCATTGATCAGGCCGCAAGCGATGAAGCCAGGGATGAGCGGGATGAAGATGCTCGCGATGCGGCGGAAGAAGAGCTTCACGGGCGTCGCATTCTTCGCACGAATTTTCGCGTGCAGCGCCTCGCCGTCGCCGATCTGCGGGCGGTCGTTTGCTGGTTCGCTGGGACGATCGGGGGTGCTTGTGGTGGCGCCGTTTTGCGCAGCAAGCAGTTCGTTGAACGCTACCGCGACATTCGCCGCCTTGCCAGGGCCGAGGATGACTTGGAGCTCCGTGCCATCAGGATTCGTGCCGAGCACGCCAGAGAGTTTCGCGATGTCGCTTTCAAGCCCGTCAGGAATTCCAGCCGCGTCGAACGCGAGGCGCAGGCGCGTCATGCAATTATATGCGCGCTCGAGATGCACGAGGCCGTCATGCGCTTGGAGCGCGGCGAGCACGTCTTGTGCGAGTCGTTCGTTATCGGTCATGCGCGTCGCCTCCGTGCGCAGCAGACGTGGTACCTTCTTTCGTGGCGGGGGTCCCGCTTGTTTCCGCAGCCTCTTCCGTAATCGCAGGACGCAGGCGACCGTCGTTTTCCGCGAGCAGCGCTTCGCAATCTGCGATGGACTTGTCTGTCAGTACATGGAGGATGGCGACCTTCGCACGGCCATCCGCAAGCGTGAGTGCTTCCTCCGCTGCCTCGCGGCTGCACTCTGCGACGTCCATGACGATGCGCGTCGCGCGCTCTGTGAGCTTCGCGTTCGAAGCTTTGACGTCGACCATGAGGTTGCCGTACGTCTTGCCGAGCTTCACCATCGCGCCCGTCGAGAGCATGTTTAGCACGAGCTTCTGCGCCGTGCCGGCTTTCATGCGCGTCGAGCCCGTGATGACCTCGGGGCCGACGAGCGGCAGGAGCGCGATGTCGGCAATCTTCGCGATGGCGGCCGGCCGCGTGCAGGCGAGCGCGATCGTCGTCGCGCCGAGCGATTTCGCGTATTCGAGCGCGCCGATGACGTACGGCGTGCGGCCGGAGGCCGCGATGCCGACGACGATGTCTTTTTTCGAAAAATGGTACGCCTGGAGGTCGGCCGCACCGAGCGCGGGATCGTCTTCTGCGCCTTCTTTCGCCTTGAAAATGGCAGGCGTGCCGCCGGCGATGAGCCCGATGATCTGCTCAGGGTCCGTGCGGTACGTCGGCGGACATTCGACGGCGTCGAGGATGCCGAGCCGCCCGGACGTGCCAGCGCCGATGTAGAAGAGCCGGCCGCCCTCTGCGAGCACAGCAGCGATGGCGTCGACGGCTTTGGCCACGTGCGGCAGGATGCGCCCGACGGCGAACGGCACGAGGCCGTCCTCGTCATTGATGACGCGAAGCATTTGGAGCGTTGGCAGTTCATCGATGTTCTGCGTGCGCGGATTGCGCTGCTCCGTCGCGAGTTTTGAAAGTTCCATCTATATCTCATCCTTCTGATTTTTCTTGTTGCGTCCGACCGTACGGAATACCATTAGTATAGCACACTTTTCTGAAAACAGCGACGAAGAACCGATATCCGCGTTACGAACTTCAATTGAGAGGCTGGGCTCGAACACACTAAGATGAAAAAATACAAAAATAATGGACACTGCGCAAGGTTTGTGGTATATTGTTAGACAAGTGAAACAATGGAAA
>OMWS01000005.1 GCA_900314825.1 uncultured Veillonellaceae bacterium
TTTTACCAACTGCCAGGTCAGTAAGATTTGAATTTACACGAGGTGCGTTTTTTCGTCAACTCCCTGCGCTCAATTCATAGTATACAGGAAGCTTTCAGTTCTGTCATTCCTACGCGATTCTGTGAACGCTCATCGCGTTTCTCTGTCTTGTAAATTCTTCACGCAGGCACAAAAATCCTCTTTTCGCGCACAGAAAAAGCCGTGCCTGCCCCTCTTTCAAAGGATCGGCACGGCTCTGTGTCCTACTCCGCCCAGTTTTCGATCTGCAAGCCGGAAATGCGTTCAAACTCACGGACATTATTCGTCACGAGCACCAAATGCCGCGCGAGCGCCTGCGCCGCGATCTGCATGTCATACGGCCCGATGAGACAGCCGCGGCGTTCGAGGTCTGCACGGATATGGCCGAACACCTCGGCATCCCGGTCGTCAAACGGCAACGTTGTGAAATTCGAACAAAAAACTTTCAACGCCTTGCCGTTACGCTCCGGCTGCTTGCTCTTTGCCGCTCCATACTCCAATTCCGCTACGCAGATGGAAGAAACGGCCATCGTTTCCGGATCGTGCTGCAGCAATCGCGGCCGGACAGATACCGGTCGATTGTTGATCGCATAGATGCAGATATTCGTATCCAGCAGATATTTAATCAAAAGACGCTGCCCCGCTTTCCGGGAGCGGCGGCTGGTTGCGCCCGCCCGCCATGAAGTCATCCGTAAACATGCCGAGCGACGCCTTGAATGCCGCCCACGGATCATCCGCCGGCGAAATCACATACACATCGCCGATTTTTTCGATGTTGACCTCTTTTTCGTCTGTACGATATTCCTTCGGGATGCGAAGCGCCTGGCTATTTCCGCTGGCAAAAATCTTCGTAATCATATCGACCACCGCCTTTGTCTCAAGTATATACGATTCGTATATACTTTTCAAGCAAAATCATTGTTTCACGGCACAAGCCGCCACGTCACGAACATCATCGCAAGTGCGTCGATCCCGAGCGGCACCATGCCGCAGACGAACGCCGGCCACGGCGCGAGACGATAGTAGACAAGATAGCACGCGAGCCCGACGACTGTCGCGAACACAATCGCAAGCGCACACGGCAGCGCCGCGCCGTCCGCCGCGAGCCCTGCAAGCACGAGCACCGTGACGACCAATGTCTCGAGCACCGCCCACGCCACGATGAGCAAGAGCTCCGTCGTCGGCACGCGATGAAACCATTTCACCGTCACAAGCAGCAAAAGCGGATACGCAAGAACGCCAGCAAGCAAAATGCGAAGCTCCGCCCGCCCCGCCGCGCCATACCACAGCGCGCGCAGCCCCGCGATATCAAGCGACATCCCGACGCCCGCCAGCACCATCGTCACAGCCAAGAGCGCATAGCCCAGCCGCCCGCCAGCCGCCACGCCCGGCCGGAACGCCACACACCACCACGCGAGGTAGACGAGGCAGCAGGCGACGAGCGAGACTTGGCCGAAGACGATGTCACGAAATGGAACAGGTTCAAGCATCGGCCAACAGTTCCTCCACCATCGCATCATTTTCTTTCATAGTTGCTCCAACACCTTCTGCTGGTACTCTGGCGGCACCGCCACGGCATCGATCGCTTGCCTCGCCGTCCACTTCATCGATGCCATGAGGCTCCGGACGGATTCCGCCCAAGCTGCCACTCTTCCGCGCGCCTCTCCTCGTGCCTCTCCGCGCGCCTCGCCGATGGCAACACCTTCCGCTCTTGCACGATCTTTCAATCCGCTGCTCAAATTGCACATGGTTTCCAGCCCCCTTCGCGTATCGTCCTCAAGCTCGATGCCAAACTCTTTTTTCATCTGTTCGGCCTTCTGCATTTCTGTCATCTGTTGGACGAACACGATCTGCAGAAATCGCAGAAGCTCGTCCGTCGGCTCGTCATCCCCGATATGCACAACCGTGATGTTCGTGAGGTCATACTCTTCTTTCGGTTCATGATGGTTGCCGTAGAGGACTTCTTCTACGGTATGGTACTGATTAATGGAGCTCCCTTCTCCCTCAGGCAAGTAGAAACAAAGCCAGATGCTGTAGACTTTGCAAATGTTATCGTAATCCTGTCCGGAAAATTCGCGTTCCTTCTGCGAAGACACGAGGCGGCTCAGATAGAACTGTGCTCGTTTCAAGAGTGAATATCGCGGATCATTTCTCTGCGCTTCGATATTGATGATAAGCTTGATGCGCTTGTCCGTGCCAGGGACACAAGCGTAGAAAAGCACATCAAATGTGACCCAGCCTTCATCTTTCTCACTCTGCTCCGTCTGGAGTCCCCGTATCTTCTTCTGGATGTTCTGCTGATTCGTACGCCCAGGATCGACAGGCACTTCACCGACCAATGGTTTTCCTTCGATGCATTCCCGCGCAATGAATTCAAGGCTGAACGAATGAAATTCTGGCACAAGCCGGTGCAAGATCATCGCAAGGATTTGTCGCAGCGCAAGAAATTCCTTCGCTGCCTTGTCATATGTCGCGTCTTCGGTTTCGACCGATGGATTCGCACGTTTCTGCCCATGCTCCATGCCATGTCCTTCCTTCTTTCCGCCCGCTTTCCTTCATCTATTGTCATTGTAATTCGCAAATAATCGCGTGTCAACGAGAAAAAAGCCGCTGCATCTGCCTTTGCTTTGCAGATGCAGCGGCCTTTCGCTTGCGAAATCATGCTGCGCTTCGCGTTTATGATTTTTTGACGTGGTACACCGCCGCATACATCGTCGGCAGCACGAGAAGCGTGAGCACGGTCGCGATGAAGAGGCCGCTGGCGATGGCGACGGCCATCGGGCCCCAGAAGGCGCTCGTCATGAGCGGTACCATGCCGAGGATGGCGGCGGCTGCTGTGAGCATGATGGGGCGGAAGCGCAGGACGGCGGAGTCGACGACCGCGTCCCACGAGCTCTCGCCGTCCGCGAGGTGCTTCTGGATCTGGTCGATGAGGATGACGGAGTTGCGGATGATCATGCCCGTGAGGGCGAGGACGCCGAGGATGGCGACGAAGCCCATCGCTTTGTTAAAGAGCAGCATGCCCCACGTGACGCCGATGATGCCGAGCGGCGCCGTGAGGAGCGTCAGTGCCATGTCTTTGCCGCTCCGCAGCTGGAACATGAGGAGCGTCATGATGAGGAACACCATCGCGGGGATCGGGATCATGAGCCATTTCATCGATGTGTCGCTGTCGTCGAGCGTGCCGGCCGCATCGATGCGCGCGCCGAGCGGGAGGTGGTCGCGCAGTTCCTTTGTCGCGTCGTACGCTTTCTGCGTCGCGTCGTTCGCCGTGCCGGATTTGATATTCGCCTGCACGGTGATGGCCGGGCGCAGGTTGTAGCGCTTGATGAGACCGTCTTCCGCTTCGTAGGAGATTTTCGCGATCTGGCCGAGCGGCACATAGCCAGCTTGCCCGAGGTAAATCGGGAGTTCCTCCATCTTGCCGAGGTCGCTGCGGTCGGCTTTCGCGAGGCGCAGATCGATATTGATCGTGCGGTCGCCCGCGTAGAACTGCGCGCCCGTCGCGCCCGTGAGCTCCGTGTAGATCGTCTGCGAGACGGCCTGGCTCGAAAGCCCCAGCGCGCGCAGCTTGTCCTGATCGAGCGTGAGGTGCATCGTCTTCTGCTTTTCATTCCAGTCGAGGTTGACGTCCGTGTTGTTCGGATCGAACGCCACAAGGTCGGCAACTTTTTCCGCAAGTGCGCGCGTCTCGTCGACGGTCAGCCCCGTGACGCGGATCATGACGGGATAGTCGTACATCGGGCCCGTCTGGATGTAGCGGAGCTTCGCGCGCACGTCGCCGAACTCGTCAGCGAATGCCGTGCGCAGCTCGCTCGCGAGTTTTTCGCGCGTCTCCGTGTCCTTCGCGACGACGACGAACTGCGTGATGTTGTCGGCGTCGGCCTTCGGGTCGACGGTCAGCACAAAGCGCGGCGCGTTGCCGCCAACGTAGTACGAGTAGTTGTCGAGCTCGTCCGCGTGCTCCGCGAGGAACGCGTTCATGCGATCGGCGACGCCCTGCGTCGCGGCCATCGACGAGCCCTCCGGCAGCTGCAGGTCGACGAGGATCTCTGGACGCAGCGACGACGGGAAAAATTCCTGCTTGACGAATTTCAGCGAAAAGACGGAAACGGCGAAGAGCGCGACCGTGCCGACGAGCACGGTTTTCCGGTGCGTGAGGAACCAGCCGAGCACGCGGCGAAACCACGTATAGAAGCGGCTCTGGTACGGGTCCGGCCGCCCGCTCGCGTCCGCCTTGACCTTCACTTTGATGAGATACGTGCCGTAGAGCGGCGCGACCATGACCGAGACGATCCACGAGAGCAAGAGAGCGATGCCGATGACCGGGAACAGCGCACCGCAGAATTCGCTCGCCATGCCTTTCGAGAAGGCGACGGGGATGAACCCGCAGCAGGTAATCAGCGTGCCCGTGAGCATCGGCTTCGCCGTCGCGCGGAACGCGTGGCAGGCCGCATCGAAGCGGCTGTGGCCGAGCTCGAGCTGCACGCTCATCATCTCGACGGCGATGATCGCATCATCGACGAGGAGGCCCAAAGCAATGATGAGCGAACCGAGCGAGACCTTGTGCAGATCAATGCCAAGCACGTACATGCAGACGAAGACACCGCAGAGCACCAGCGGGATGCAGCCCGCGACGACAAGGCCCGTGCGCCAGCCGAGCGAGAGAAAACTCACGCCGAGCACGATGACGATGGCCTCGAACAGCGTCTTGACGAAATCGTGGATGGAGTCCTTCACGACGCTCGGCTGGTCGGAGACCTGATGGATCTCGAGGCCGAGCGGGAGGTCTGCCGCGATGCGCGCGATTTCGGCCTTGAGGTTTTCGCCGAGCTCGAGCACGTTGCCTCCGTCTTTCATCGAGACGGCGATGCCGATCGCGGGCTCGCCATTGAAGTACATCTTCGGCTGCGCTGGCTCGATGGCGCGGCGCTCGACGGTCGCGATGTCGCCGAGGCGGAAGATCTTGCCGTTCGCGTTGATCGGCAGCGCCTTGATGTCATCGACGTCGTCAAAGGCTCCGCTGACGCGCAGATAGACGTTGTCCGTATCCGTGTCGAGCTTGCCGGAAGCCGTCATTTCGTTCTGCGTCTTGAGCGCTTGGAGAATCGCGTTCGGACTGATGCCGAGCTCCATGAGCTTCGCCGTCTCGGCCTCGACGTAGACTTTTTCCTCCTGTTCGCCGAGGAGTTCGACCTTCTGGACGTTTTCCACCTGCATGAGCAGGCGGCGCGCGTCTTCAGCGGCGCGGCGCATGTCTTCGTAGCTGTAGCCGTCGCCCGTCACGGCGTAGACGGAGCCGTAGACATCGTCGAAGCGGTCATTGTAGTACGGGCCATAGACGCCATCCGGCAGTTCGTGCTTCTCGTCTTCACAAAAATTGCGCACGTCGCGCCACGTCTGGCGAATCTGCGCTTTTTCCACGTCATCGGCGAGCGTGACGTAGATGACCGTCTGGCCTGCGCGCGTCTCGCTATTGATATGGTCAAGGCCCGGCGTGTCCTGGAGCTTTTTCTCGAGCTTGTCCGTGACCTGCTGCTGCATGTCGTCCGCCGACGCACCCGGCCACGCCGCCGAGATAACCATCTCGCGGATCGTGAACTGCGGGTCCTCCATGCGACCGAGCTTGTTGTAACAAAAGATGCCGCCGATGGCCGTGACGATGATGAAATACCAGACGAGCGCTTTGTTCTTCAGCGAGACTTCGGTGAGATTCCTCATTTCGTCCGGACCTCCTGCCCCGTGCGGAGCTTGTGGACGCCGGCCGTTACGATCGTCGTGCCGGCCGCGACGCCATGCACGCGCACCTGGTTCGCATCGAACTGCTCGACCGTCACGGGCTGCAAGTCAACGGTACCGTCATCGCCGACGACCCAGACCTCCGGCGCGTCGCCTGTCTGGTAAATGGCCGCCAGCGGCACGAGATAGCCTGCGTCGCCGGCTGTCGCTCCCGTCACATGGACGCTCGCCGTCATGCCGAGCTCCATGCCCGCAGGCGGCGCGGGAATCGAAATGCGAACTTTGTACGTGCGCGCCGCGCTGTCGGCCATCGGCGCAATCTCGCGCACCGTGCCCGTCACGCTGCCTTTGAGTGCCCAGAACTCGACATCGACCGCTTTGCCGACGGCGACATCCGACAGATGATTCTCCGGCACATTGATCTCGACTTCGAGCTCGCCCGTCTGCACAAGCGTCGCGACGGTCTGCCCAGCCGCCACGACCTGGCCTTCTTCCGCATTCACCGCCGAAATCACGCCATCCGCGCCGGCCATGAGATTCGTATAGCCGAGCGCATTGTGGCCCTGCGCGGCCTCGGCGAGTGCGTTCTGATACGCCGCAAATGCCGCGTCGTACTGCGTCTGATACTGGTCGAGCACGGCGGCAGGGACAGCGGCTTCGTTATAAAGTTCACTGTAGCGCGCGAGGTTCGACTGCGCGAGGTTCAGCTGCGCGCGTGCCGACGCGACGGCCGCGTCGCCCTGGTTCGCCTTTTGCACGACATCCTTCGCGTCGATGACCATGAGCACGTCGCCCGCCGCCACGCGGTCGCCGACATTCACATTGCGCGCGAGGATCTGCCCGCCGACCTGGAACGAGAGATTCGTCTCGTACCGCCCGCGCACCGTGCCGGCGTACGTGTCAGATGACGCGCCCGCGTCCACGCCGACGACCATCGACCGCACGAGCGGCGGCTTCGTCTCGACAGCTGCGTCCTTTCCGCAACCGGCGGCGAACGTCATGACGAAAATTAGGAGAAGACCAATAAGAAGTAGGGCCGCTCGCCTACTTGCGCCTCCCCCTCTGGGGGAGGTGGCCCCGAAGGGGTCGGAGAGGGTAGCGGCGTAAGTCGATTCTCCATCCTTCCGATAGAATCGTGAATCACGTGACTGCGCTACCCTCCGCCGCAAGCGGCATAAGCGACCTCTAGGCGCTAAAGCGCCAAGAGTCTGCTTATCCGCCTCGCATGCGCTCGGCACCTCCCCCAAAAGGGGAGGCGTAGAATGTATGAACTGCATACTCTCCTCTTTATTTATCTGCACGTTGCCCCAACTCCTTCTTCGTCTTTTCCACGAGCTCCGCAAAGTCCGCCTCGCAGGCGCGCATCGCGGCGTCGTGGAAGCCTTGGATCGTCGCGCCGACCTCGTCTTGGTTCATGCCGGCCGCAAGGTACTGCACCCAGGCGCGGATGATGCCTTGGAAGAACGCTTCCTGCGTCCGCGCGTACTCCGTAGGGTACACGCGCCGCACGCGGCGGTCGCGCCCGTCGACCTCGCGGCGGACGAGGCCCTTCTGCTCGAGCAATGTCAAGGAACGCGTCACGACCGCCTTGTCGAGATACAGCACGCTCGCGAGCTCCTCCTGGCTCAGCCCCTCGGCATCGTAGATGCGGATGAGCAGCACATATTCCGAAAACGACAGCCCCACGTCCTTGCAGCACTGCGTCACGAAGAGCTGCGACCGCCGGTGCAGGATCGTGAACCAGCGGCCGATGTTGACGTAATCCATCGTGCATTCTCCTTCGTATGTTTTCGCAAATTAGTTGCGGTAGTCAATCATTTTTTGTAACAAAAAGGCGCTCGCCCTCTCAATCGTTCAAAGTATAGGGCAAGCGCCTTAGAAAAGCCAAAGATTGTCAGACCTCTTACGCGCCAATCTCCCTTCACGATTCATAATGATAGCGGCACAGCATGATTTCGATAGCATCATCAGCGATACGATACACCAAACGGTTCGTGTCATCAATGCGACGGCTCCACCAACCGGAAAATTCATATTTCAGCGGTTCCGGCTTTCCGATGCCCGTATATCCATGACGCTCGATGTCCTTGACGAGCTTGTTGATGCGCTTGACCGTTTTCTTGTCTTCGCCTTGCCACCACACATAATCGTCCCACGCTTCCGATGCCCATACGACTTTCATTCGACGTCCACCAGCTCATGTTCCCTGCCATGACCAGCATTCAGCTCCGCCATTGCCGCCCGCATATGACTGCGGTTCGGCTCGTCATACAGCGAGGGACTCCCTGTGATAGCGAACGGGATGCCACGCTTGCGGATCATCGCTTTTGCAAAAATGTTGAACGCCGTCGAAAGCGTCATGCCCATTTCCTTGCAAAGCATTTCAGCATCGCGCTTCACATCTGCATCCATGCGTAACGTCATCGTTGTCGTTGCCATGATGTATCACACTCCTTTGTGTTTCATTGTAACACAAATCATCGTGTAAGTAAATCAATTGTCCAAGCTCGCATGCGGCATTTTATTTTCCATTATGCGGTTTCATTTTCTCCGCTTTGCCGCCTTGACCCCGTTCTTCCCGCCCTGCTTCACTTCGTAGAGCGCTTCGTCGGCGCGCTTGTAGAGTTCTTGCGCCGTATCGCCCGGCGCGAGCGACGCGATGCCGATGCTCGTCGTCATGCGGCGGCCGCCTGGGAGGCTTTCGAGCTCCGCGATGTGGCTGCGGATGCGCTCGGCGACGCGGTGCGCGTCCCTTTCGTCCATGCGCGAGAGGATGACGAGGAATTCGTCGCCGCCCATGCGCCCCGGCACGTCGAAGCCGTCCCGCGTCTCCTCGCGCAGCACGCGGGCGATCGTCTTCAACGCGTGGTCGCCGATCGCGTGGCCGCACGTGTCGTTGATGCCCTTGAAATCGTCGATGTCCATCATGAGGACGGACAGCGGCTCCTGGGCGCGCGCGGCATCCTCGACCATTTGTCCGAGCGTCTCGTCCGTCGTGCCGCGGTTCAAGAGGCCCGTCAGGAGATCGCGCCGCGCGAGGCGGCGGTAGCGCTCATTCGCGTCCTCGAGCTCGCCGATGACCTGCTGGACGAAGTTCACGAGATGGCGCATGATGTCCGTGCGTGTGTCGACATGCGAGATACGTTTCGGCAGGACAAGGGACCCCGCGCTTTTCTCGCCCTCGCGCATGCCGATTGTCACGAACGTCATGTTCGCCGTCATGAACTCGCCTTGGCGGCGCAAGAACTCGCTGTAGGCGTAAAAGCCCGCCGACGGCAGGTAGCGGCTCATGCCGAGCTCCTGCTCCGTGTCGTCCGCGAGCAAGAGCTTGCGCGCGACGCAGCTCACGAAATACAGCGCCTCAGGGCGGAACGCCGCCATGCCGACCTGCATGCGATCCGCCGTGTCGAGGATCTCCTGCGGGTCGCCGTACGCGATCTGCACGTGCTCGCCCGTGAAGAAATCCCCAGCGAAGCGCACGCTGCCGTCCGGCTCGCTCGTCTGCGGCAGGCGCGCGAGCGCGATGCCGTTGCGATGGAGGAACAGCGGGAACGTCAGCATCTCCGTCAAGATATCCTCGTCCATACTGAGGCCGAGATACGTCTGGTACACGTCGACGGCCGGGCGATGGTCGATGGACTGCACGGTGAAGGGATTCTTCATGCGCGTGATCGTCATCGGGCGGCCGAGCGGCTTCCAGCCAAAGCTCGAGCTCACGGACACGTGGAGGTCTTCGCCCGTGAAGACGATGGCGAGCACGCCGTGCCCGCAGGCCGCATCGCCCGCGAAGATCGTCGGCATGTCCTCCGTGCCATTCTCCGCGATGCCGCCGAAGACCGCGACCTCCTCTGGGAGCGCCGCGAGCTCGCCGAAAAACGCGTCGATGCCGGAGCGGTCATCCGTGCTGATGAATTCGATGGCGCGCACATCATCCTCGGACGCGAGCACCTCGGCAAACGCGCGCCCCGCTTCCCCAGGCTCCATCGCATCGAAATCATAGAGCCACGCCGCCGTCTCGCTCGACCGGAACAGCGTAAAAGAGACCGCGACGCCCTCATGCGTCAGGCGGCCGTTCACGATCGACTCCATCGCGACCGCGCAGACGACGCACGCGTGCGGCATGCGCTGCTCTACCGCGCGGCGGAGCTTTGCCATGAGCTTTTCGGCGGCCGCAGGGCCGTAAATCGCCACGAACACATGGCGGGCCTGGAGTTTTTTCTGCGCGTCCAGCACCTCGTACACGGCGGGGAAAATCTCCTGCACGTCCTCGATGACGTAAGCATATTCTTTCACGGTCGCGTTTCACCTCGACAAACGATAAACTTCCAGCGGCAATCTCTATGGAATTGATTGCATTTTCCTTCATTATACGTGTTCTTTCCCCTTATCGCAAGGAAAAATGTCCCATGCACAAAAATATTTACCGACGCATGTTGCAAAACGCACGGACGCTTTCGCCGCGCCTCGCAAGCGTGTATAATAGAAGCGAAAAGATTTCGCAAGGAGGATCCCCATGTACAAGCCAAAGATCGGCCACATCGATTTCCTGAACGTCCTGCCGCTCGCCTACGGCTACGCGCACGCGGGCGCGCCGTCCGAGCTCGCGGAAAGCTGCGACATCGTGCGCGGCGTGCCGGCCGAGCTGAATGAACAAATCGCGGACGGCCGCCTCGACATCAGCAACGTCTCCTCCATCCTCTACGCGCGCCACGCGGAAAAGCTCGTCGTGCTGCCGCACCTCTGCGTCTCGTCGAACGGCCCCGTCGAAAGCATCCTGCTCGTCTCGAAAAAACCGATCGACGAGATCGAAGACGACGCCATCGCGCTGACGTCGAAGAGCTGGACATCGCACGCGCTCCTGAAAATTATTTTGCAGAGCGGCTACGGCGCGACACCGCGCTACAGCATCGAAAACCTCACGCCCGACCATCCGATTCCCGACGACAAGACCGCCGCGCTCTTCATCGGCGACGACGCGCTCTACCTCTACTGGCACGCGAGCCCGCAGCTCTACGCCTACGACCTCGGCGCCGAGTGGAAAAAACTCACGGGCAAGCGCATGGTCTACGCGCTCTGGGTCGCGACGAAACGCTTTGCCGAGCGCGAGCCGCTGCTCCTCAAAAAAGCCGCCGCCCGCATCGAAGCAAGCTTCGCCTACGGCCTCGCGCACAAAGACGAAGCCATCCGCTCCGTCCTCGGCGAAAAGCCCTTTCTCTACCACGAGCTCGACGAATACCTTGGGGGCATCATCCGCTGGGACCTCACGGATGACTACCTGAACGGCCTCCGCACCTTCTACATCTACGCCGCGAAAAACCGCCTCATCGACAAGGTGCCGGACATCGTGTTCGCGCACGTGTGAAAAGTTCAAGGGAGGCACATGCATCATGATGGACACCACGAATCTGAAAGAAATCACGACATCGCTCTACACGTTCCCCGACCTCATCGAAAACAACTGCCTCTATGTTGACAAGACAGCCTACATCTACAAACTGCTCAAAGTCACGAAAGGCCAATTCTTCTGCGCCCGCCCGCGCCGCTTCGGCAAGAGCCTGACCATCGCGACGCTCGAAGCCGTCTTCCGCGGACGGCGCGAGCTCTTCGACGGATTGTATCTTGGCAGCACCGATTATGACTGGCAAGTGCATCCTGTCATCCATATCGACTTCGCGCAAAGCAGCATGCGCACGCTCCCGCAACTCAAGACATGGCTTTGCCGAGAGCTTCGCCGGATCGCTCGCAGTTACGATCTGGATTGCTCAGATGATGATCCCATCCTATTCTTCGACACGCTCATCAACGATCTGTATGACAAGACAAAAAAAGGAGTCGTGCTCCTCATCGATGAATACGACAAACCGATTTTTGAGCATTTGAATCATGCAGAAGATGCGCTTGCTTTTCGCGAATTTCTTGCGGATTTTTACCAAATCATCAAAGGCGACGAACCTCTGTTGCGATTCACATTTATGACTGGCGTGACAAAATTCGCCAAAATGTCCGTGTTTAGTAAGCTGAATAATCTGGACGATATCACAATGGATCCAGGATTCGCTTGCATGTTCGGTTATACACAGCAAGAATTTGAACAATATTTTTCTGATTGGATCGAGGCCGCCATCGCCGACGGTGTTCAATCTCACAAAATGGTCTCCCTGAACTATGCCGGCTTACTTACAGAAATCAAAGCATGGTATGACGGATTCCGATTCGCGAACGAAGCCGAATCGGTTTATAATCCCGTCTCCATCGGACAATTTTTCCGCAAGCACCACGTTTTTGCGAATTATTGGTTTGGGACGGGCACACCGACATTCCTCATCCGACTTCTAAAGCGCAATCAGCTGACCGTCCCGGACATCGACGGCACAACACTGTCTGAATTTTACTTGAATACCTTCGACCTCTCCGAACTCGCAAGCGATCATGTGCAAAACGAACGCATCATCGAGCTTCTTTTTCAGAGCGGTTATCTCACCATCGAGCGCCTCGAACGTACGAACCCCGAACTCGTCTACCGCTTGCGTTTCCCGAATCACGAAGTCGCTTATTCGTTCGAACAATACCTCCTTGCTGCCTACATGAACCCGTCCGACGCACCCAGCCGTTATGTCAATGAATTAGTTTCCGCTGCGGAAAACGGCCATGCGGAAGACATGATCTTGATCTGGAAAGACTTCTTCGCCGGCCTCCCCTACGACATCCAGATCAAAGCGGAAAAATACTACCAGTCCATCATCTACACGATCTGCCGCCTCTGCGGCATGGACATCCTGACGGAAGTCGCGACGAACAAAGGCCGCATCGACGCCGTGCTCGACGCGGGAGCGCACCTCTACATCTTCGAGTTCAAACTCCACAAGACGGCAAACGCCGCGCTCGCGCAGATCGACACGAAAGCCTACGCCGAAAAATACCTCCGCGCCGCCCACGAAAAACACCAGACCATCCACGCCGTCGGCATCAACTTCTCCTATGCGCCGGACGACCGGACGATCACGGACTGGAACGAAGAGCTCGTATCCTGACGGACGCAAAACAGGAACATCAAAAAACGACGAACAAGCACGCAAAAAACAGCGTACCTGTTCGTCGTTTTTTCCTTGTCCTAGTCTTCTTCGCAAGAACTCAAATCCGTGCGCCGCACGCCATGCAGAACCGTGCGCCGTCTTTGAGTTTCGCGCCGCATTGCGGGCAGAAGCGCGCCTCCGGCAGGCCGTCTTCCGTGACGGCTTCCGCGATGTCGTGGAACGCGGCTGCGTCGTCGTCCGTGTACTCGTTTTTCACATCCTTGAACGTCTCCTTCGCGTCCTTCATGACGTGCTCGATCTCGCCCTTGCTGTCTTCCATGCAGTCCGCGACCTCCGCCTTGAGCGCCTCGGCGTCCATCGCCATGAGCTCATCGGCCGCGAGGCGCGAGATCATCTTCAGGTAGACGTACGCCGACGTGTACGTGACGGCGGAATAAATCGCCATGCCGATCACACCGCTCGACGCCGTGCCGACGCCGGGGATGAATTTCAAGAGGTTCACGACACCCACCTGGATGAGCGCCCACGCACCAAGCTCCGCGACGATGCCGCTCGCGAGCGTCTTGAGTTTGTGCTTGCTGAGCTCGAGGCCCAGCGCGTCATTGATCTGCTTGAACATCAGCCAGATGTTCGCGATCTCGGCCGCCGCCGACGCGCCCGGGATCGGCACCCACGCCGTCCCCGCCGCGAGGACGGAATGCCTTTTTGCAATCGCCGCGATCTCCTCCGGCAAGACCTTGCTCCCGACATGGTCGATCGCCTGCTGCGCGATCGTCACCATATTCCAGTTCGCCATGATGATGTTCTCCTCGCTCCTGCCATACCAAACTTGATGGTTTCATTATACCATGATGCCCCCATCAAGAGCAATCGCCGCCTGCGGTGCAGCGCGCAAGCACGCGCAAGATTCGTATTCTGTCAAGATCTTTGCCTATCGCGTCAAGTTTATGCTTTCTTTTTTCTGCGTTTTCGCGGATAATAAAAGCGGGAGGATCTTTGTCCTCCCTGCACCCCCATTCAACTGTCTCATAGGAAAGAAGGTCGCTGTCCATGTCCCAAAAAGCGCCTGCCGGTGAACCGGCAAACCGTTCACGCAACTGGCCGAAGCACATCGCGTGGATCGTCATCTGGTGGCTGTCGCTCGGCTTCGTCATCCAGCACAATTCCGGCATGATGGGGCTCGGGTTCTTGACGGTTTTCTTCCTGCTCAGCTCGTGGAAGAAGCTCGGAAAGATCGTCATCCTCGCCATCGCCGTCGGACTCCTCTGCACCCTGCTGCCATTCCTGGAGCCGGTCGCCCTGCTCGTCGGAGCCATCGGTCTCTTGATGAAGGCCCGGTTCCTCATCCGCAACTGGCGACCGCTCGTCGTCGGCCTCTACACGTACGGTGTCTACGCCTTCGTCCTCATCATGACGAAGACCGTCGGCCTCATCGCCTACCTCGCCTCGAGCCGGGTTGCGGAAGCATTCGCCTCTCCCTCTTCCGGCATCATCGATCCCAACATCCCGCTCTACATCCAGGCGCTGCCGTACCTCGTCACCGGCGTGCTCGCTTTTTTCCTCCACCGCATGGTGCTGTGGCTCTACCAGCATGACTACGACACGGACACCGCATTCGGCATCATGGGCATCACGCCGCTCATCGCCGTCGGCTTCATCCTGCCGTTCCTCAAAGGCTTCGATATGGATACGAGCGACCTCGATGCCGGCGACATCGCTGACAAATTTTCCGACGAAGTCAACGACCTCCTGGATACGTCCGATGCCGATGCCGGCGGCGACCTCCTGCCAGACACCTCCGATGCCGCCGCTGCGGACGATGCAGACAGCACATCGCTCCGGGACATCGTGGACCTCGCACGGACAGCCATCGCCACGTTCCACGACGCTCTCCCCGACGGCTTTGACAACGTCGACACATACCTCTCCGATTTCCAATCCATGCAGGACACGGGCGACACCGTCCTCTCCTCCCTTGCGAGCCTCGGGAACGCGCAAGACCTCGACCAAGTGTTCTGGGATACCGTCGACAGCATCCCCGCGCCCGTACATGCTGGTATGGCTGTCGCCGCAGCCGCTGCTGCGCACAAATTGGACAACGAAGAAATGGTCTTCCGCATCAGCGGCCTCGGCAAGCTCAAGACCCGTCCGATCGACGACACGCACGCTGTCCTCCTCGGCGCCGGCGACTGCAAATTCGGCGAAATCATCTTTGATCCGCGCAACAACTGCGAGCGCATCAAGCTGGAAAACGGCATGCTCTACATCATCAACTACAACACGGGAAAGATCCGCGACGGCGTCGGCCACACGCTCGGCTACGTGAAAAAGGACGAAAACGGCATGCTCGCGCTGACGAACAGCGACCAGCAGCCGCTCGGCACCTACCTGCCGAACGGCGCCTTCTACAACCCCGTGCACCAGATGACGGCGCGCCTCGAGACCGCCTGAGCCTCTGCAAAAATCACACACCAAAAAACGCGTCAAGCGCCCGCCCTTACGGCAAGTGCTCGACGCGTTTTCCTATCTTGAAGCTTATTCCAAAAGCGGCAACTGCCCAAGGCTGTCGAGCAGGAGGTTCGCGTCGATGACGGTCATGTGGTGGTCGATGGCATAGGCGACAGCGCTGTCCCAAGGACTCCGCACATAGAGCGGCGTCGCGCCTGCGTAGTAGAGGAGATGCTGCGTCTCCTTGCGCGTGAGCCCCATCGCGAGCGCCAGCGCCAGCACCTTCGGCTTCGCGGGATGCGGCTTGCGCCCCGCGAAAATGTGATACGCATAGAGCTCATCGAGCCCCGACCGTGCGATCACATCCGCTTTCTCCAAATGTTTTTCCGCCAGCAGGCGGGCAAGATGCTCCGCCAGCGTCTCGTCGCGGAGCTCCTCCGCATTCGCCGCGAAATAAGAAGCGACGCTCTGCGCCGATGCGAGCTCGTGCTCGAGCTCGCCCGTATCCTTGGCCGGCGCGCCGTCTGCAACGTTCGCTCCGTGCGCCTTTTCCGTCACTCGCACTTCGTCCCGCATTCCATGCAGAACTTCGCGCCCTCCGGCAGCACGGTGCCGCAGTTCGCGCAACGGCGCTCCGTTTGCTCTGCCGACACTGCGGCCTCCTCCTCTTTCGCGCCTGCCAGCACGAGCGCCTTCATGCGCTCCACCTCGTCATCGCTGACCGTGTCCTTGTTTTTCTTGTAGAAGCTCTTGCCGGACTCCACGGCCTCCTTGATCATGTCCTCGTGCTCGTCCATGTACGCATCGACGGCCTTCTCGAACGCCTCGTCCGTCATCCGCTCCGCAGGCGTGCCCTTGGCCGCGAAGCTCTTCATCATGTCGACATAGACATACGCGACGGCATATGTCGACGCGGCCTCCAGCGTCACCGAGACCGCGCTCCCCGCGAACGGGATGAAGCTCGCGCCGAACGACAGCGCCTTCGTCGCGAGGAGCGCCATGCCCGCCCGCTTCACGACGGACCAGACTTTCCCTTTCGTGAGCGACACGCCGAGCTTCGTATTGATCTGCTGGATCATGACCGTCTGGTTGAACGCATTCGTCGCCACGCCCACGCCCGGGATGATCGCGATGGCCGCCGACACGACGCAGCTCCTTGTGACGATGGTTTTGATTTCCGGGGAAAAAACTTGTTCTTCTTGCGCTTGCATAGCTTCCTGCCGCCTTTCTCTCTACCCGCTATCATAGTCATGGGACTGGGCTTCGTGATTTCTGCTTCTATTATCCTATTTTTTATCGTTTTGTGCAACGCATATTTCCGACAGGATACGTCAAATGATTGACGAAATACGAATAACGGCCGTGCAATCGATCAAACGCCTGCACGTCCATCGCAATTTCATGATACGATGTGGTTGCTCGCTGATTACAATTTAAATTCTCGATAAAGCTCCTGCCGGTACGCCTCATCCTCCGCAATGCGGGCGATATCATCCATTCGTTTTTGCGCCAGCAGGAGGCGGAGCAAGTGCGAATACTGCTCTGCTTCCTGTTTCCGCCCTTTTTCCACGCCGCGCTTCTCGCCGCGCTTCTCGCCGCGCTTCTCGCCGCGCTTTTCGCCGCGCTCCTCTGCGCTCATGATGCCCGATCGATAGTCCATGAGCGCCATTTCGCGGTTGACGTAGTTCATGCGGTCTTCCTTGTTCTGGAAGAAGACGCCCGTCGCGTCGTATGCCTTGCTGATTGCCGCCTCGCTCATCGCCAGTTCCTCCTTTTCCTGCTTGTTCATACGGTTCGCAAAATACGCCATCCAGCGTTCCATCTTCGTCATCTCGCGAATCGGCTTCTTTACGGCTTTCACGAATTTCGGAATTTCGAGAAAATGAAGCGCCATGTCATCGTTCAAACGTTCCTGCGTCTCAATGTTGTAAACGCCGTACATCGCATGCGGATTCGCTTGTGGCAGAAGGTTGAACGCAACGATGTTGATTGTGATGGCCGGGCGCAAATCCTGATAGTCCGCGCCGGACGGCAAACGCATGAGATACATCTGCGCCCAATAGTACAGCGTGCGCCGCTCCATGTTTTCGTAATTGACAATCTGCACTTCGACATCAACGAACTCTCCCGTATCGAGCTCGCAGGCAACATCGAGGCGCGACAACTTGTCGGCATCGTTCTGCGGAATCTGCTCGGTCGGCAGAAAGATGATGTTCTTGATTTTATGCTTTAGTGAGGGTTCGAGCACGGCATTCAGAAAATCGATCGTGATGTTCTTCCGCTCGACCTTGCCGAAAATAAATTTGAAGAGCACGTCGTTCATCGGATTGATCTGATGCACGGACAGTTCATCCAAAATGCGTTGCGCGCGTTCCCGCTTCTCCATGCTGCCTGCCCCCCGTCATTTTCTCCATCTCATTATACCATGACGATTTCTCTGGAACAATCAAAAACAGCAGAGCCAGCGTCGCTTTTCGTCGCTGTCCCTGCTGCTTCTTTCGCTCACCCGATCTTGACGACGGTCATGTTGCTGACCTTCACCTGGCTATGGATGCGCTGCCGGACTTTGTCCTTCGCCTCCATCCGGCTGCCCGCTGTCACCTGCGTCGTCTTGCGCGTCGGGTTCGTCGACGACGGCGATTTTTCGTCCCATTGCACACGAAATGTCGGCATGATGAGTTCCTCCCTTTATTTCTTCATTCCCACTGCATAACCTTCATTGCCGCTTCCAAATGTTCCCTGACAGTCTTCTCCGGCTTGCAATCAATCACGGTAGCATCCATGCGTTCGATGGCCCGTGCCCATTCGCTGCCCGCTGATGCGCCATGCTTCATGAACACGCGGGCATCGCCCTCTGCCCATGAGGACAATTCGCCGCGATAAGGCTCCTTCGTCTCCTGCCCGTATGCTTCCAGCAAGATCGTCCCCATGGGCCGATCGACGTCAATGTCCCGGGTCACATACGAACCATCTGTGTCTTTCCATGTGCATGTTGCGCCCGTCAGTTTCCAATCGACCAAAGGATGCTCGAACATGTGGTTCAAATCCATACATGGAAACCCCATTTGCACGAAAGCGCCGCCGTAGCCATAGTTTCTTCTCCGCATGTAGATTTCCAGCCGCGCATAGTGCGGATCATAAATTTCATGAATCTCGCTATACCCTTTCCGCAACCGGTCTTTGATTTTCGCGAGTGCCGGCACAGCGCTTTTCATATTCTCGATCGCCGTCACGCAAAAATCCAGCAACGCCGCATCGATATCGTTCGCCACGACCATCTTCCACGCCGTCTCCGGCATCCGCCCAGCAAGCTGCGGCAAGCGCACGGGCTCGCCTGCCGTTTCCACGATGGCGTCACTCGCGTCCTCCATCGTTTCCGTCACGATCAGCACCAGCGTCATCACGTCATACGCCTGCACTTGCAAGCGGATATTCCCGACAGGCTTGCCGAAGAGATGCGTCTTGCGCGCTTCGGTGTCGTACGCCTGCGTCTCCCGCCCGTCTTCCGCGAGGCACGCCGCCAGCGGCAAGTCCATCTCATACGCCGGCGGCAACGTCTCCGCTGGGCGCAATTGCAGCAGCACCTCATACCGCCGCGTCTCATGCTGCTTCATCAGATCCGCCTCCCTGTTGCAATGATTTTCTCTTTTATTATCCTACTTTTTCTCACTTTCGTCACGCATATTTTTGACGGACTCTGCAAAGCAGTCGACAGGATACGAATCATGGCCGTGCAGACGCTCCAGCGCCTGCACGGCCATCATAAGCCTCCTCACCGATGTTCCGAGATACAAAAATCGATGACTCGATATTTCTTGTTGTTCGCGATGTACTTGTCATCACCCCTGCAGAAAAACGAGCACGGAACGCAATATCTCTCTCCACATCGCAAAAACAAATGTGCGTATGAATCGCGATCCTTTTGAAAGAGCAAAAAATTTGCGCGAATCCTCGTCCTATGTTTCTGCGAAAATTCAATCACGATCTTTCCGGACTGAAGACCTTCTATGATTTCCTGAATCCGTGAAAAAATTCGAAGCCGCTCTGACATCTCCCCATAAAACGGGCTCTTCGCCACCAAAGAAAAATCAATTTCGTGCGCAAGCGCCTTCCGATAGAGCATGTTCGGACGTGAAACGCCTCGCAAATCCAGGAGCTTATGGAATCCTACCAAATGATAAAAATGTTCTGGCAAGAAAACGAAGGTGAATTCGATTCGTTCTCCTCGATATCCTGCCACGACATGATAATCTTTCCCCAAGAGTGACTGGTACGAGCATGCCGCTTCATACAGTAAGTCCATCCAAAACACTCCCCATAACTCACAAAAGGCAACGCCAAAACGACGTTGCCTTTTGCAATGGGCTTTTCTCTTCGGAGGATGCTCCTATCCGCGACATGGCTCAGCACAAACCTCACAAAACCTCGTCAGCTACACCCGCGGCGATGAACCCTGACTCCAACGGTTAGGAACGGATTGGCTACCGCTCCTTTCATGTTCATTTTAACATAAAGCCTTGCTGTACGCAATCGTTTTTCAGCTTTCTCACGTTGTCCCTCCCTCGCTATCGTGTTATGATGGCATCAAGTAAAAACAAACGGAGATGACCCCATGCTTGATGCGGCAAAATCGTTCCTTGCGAGCGAGTACGAGCGCGTGCGGCTGCTCAAATCTTCCGCGCGCGGCGAGGTGTGGCTCGTGTCGGACAAGACGGGGCGGCCTTGCGTGATGCGGATCGTGCATGCGGGCGGGCTGCCGTTTGCACGGCTCAAGGCGCATCAGGGCGGCGGCACGCCGCTGTGGCCGGAAATCTTGTTTCTCTCGGAAGACGACGAGGAGACGGTCGTCGTCGAGGAGTACGTCGGCGGGCGTTCGCTGGAGGAGCGGCGCATCGCACGAGAGTGGCTGACGGAAGCGGAGGCGCGGGCGCTGCTCCTGGCGATGGCCGAGGGGCTCTCGACGCTGCATGCGCTCGGCGTCGTGCATCGCGACATCAAGCCCGCGCATATCTTCGTACAAAATCTCGCTACCGTTCCTTCCGAAGCCTCCCGTTCTCCCCGCCGCTTCGCATGGCCGCAAACATCGGACGCAGAATCGTCGACACGCGTTTCCGTCCGTCTCATCGACTTCGACGCGGCGCGCGTCGTATCGGCGGAGGCGGCGCACGATACGCGGCTGCTCGGCACGGAAGGCTATGCGCCGCCCGAGCAGTTCGGCTACGGACAGACGGACGGGCGGAGTGACATCTACGCGCTCGGCGTGACGGTGCGCGAGCTCTTGGGCCCGAATTTCAACGAAAAAAATCATCTCGGCAAAGTTCTTCTGCGTTGTACGGAAAAAGATCCCGACCGCCGCTATCCCGATGCAGGGGCGCTACGTGACGCGCTCGCGCCTTCGCGCTGGTGGAAGCCGTTCCAACGCACGGCCAGCGCCGCTGCCGTCGCGTTCCTCGTACTCGCCTTCGGCGCGCTTGCCGTGTTCGCCGACCGCCAGAACACACGAACCCAAGACTTCACGCAAACACTTGAAGACGCGGCAACGGAAACCGTGACGAAAGCGGGCGAAGAGGCGCAGGCCGTGCGCGACGCGTTCGCGGGCAAAAAAGCAGCGCCGCCCGGAAACGACACGGACGGCGCAAAACGAAACGACGGCGCAACGAGCGGCGCGTTCGGCACAACGGGTCCGAACGCGATAGGTGGCATCCACGACAAGGAAAGCGGCGCGAACAGCGACGGCCTTGCAACGAGCAGCACAGGCACGGGAAGCGCCCTGCATTCCGGCCGTCTCGAAAGTGCTTTGACGTTCAACGGCGCGCCGTGGGACGACGAGGAAACGATCGTGCTGTCGTCGGACGATTGGCGCACGTGGGAACGCGCAGCGAACGGTGCCGTGAACGGCGACTATGCACTGTTTTTCCCAGCCGGCTGGAACGTCGCACTGACGCTGACGAACGGCGGCGGCGCGCCCGTCTCCCTCGCGCTCGCGGTCGCGTTCGACGGCGGAGCGCATACGGAGTCGGATGCCGTCCCTGTCACGCTCGCGCCTGGCGCGTCGCAGACGATCCCCATCGCGCTCGGCGGCCGCCGCATCGATAGCGCAAACGCGAAGACGGCGAGCCTCGGGCTCCATGTCACAGGCGACGGCCTCGCGGGCGTGCATGACTGGGTGCTGACGTTCTACCTGCGGAGCGACGGTGGCTACCATGTTTTCGACGAACTCCACGCAGAATGAACGTTTGTCCAGTACCCCCCCCGAGTATTCGTATCCTGTCAAGTAGTTGCTCTATCCCGTCCGTTTTATGCGTTACAAATCCGTAAAAATCCCATAAAATATAGGAAGACTTACCCGCGGGGTAAGTAGGATCGGCAAAAAATTGCGTATGCTATGGGGAGAAGACGTTATGAGCGAGACAGAGACGGGGCAGACGATGAAGAAAACGAAGCGCGACACCTTTTTCCGCCAGATCGGCGCAAAAATCGCATACGAACGGACGATCCACAACATCACGCAGGAAAAACTCGCAGCCGCCACGCACATCAACCAGAGCACGCTGAGCCGCGTCGAGAACGGCAAGTACAATGAAAACCTGTCGATGACCATGCTCCTCGACATCGCCGACGCGCTCGGCATCACGCCGGACATCTTCTTTCAGTTCAACGAGGACGAACGCGCCCTCTGGGTCATCCCGGACGTCGCCGAATGACAGGCACGCCAAAAAGCCGCTGCATCGCGCAGCGGCTTTTTGGCATGTCCGGGAAATTCATGCCTGCGGCTTCAGCACGCCGTTCTGATACGCGAGCAAAAGATTGTAGAGATCCGTGATTTCCTCCTGCATCTCGCGCCCGAGGTCCGTGTCGCCGACCGTCGTGTGGCAACTGACGAGCTCGACGGTCTCCGAGACGGACTCGATGTCGCCGTTTTCCGCGAGCGCCGTGCGGACGTCGGCGATTTTCTGGTGCGCGAGGAGGCGCAGACCACGCGAGTTCGAGAGCAGCGTGAAGCCGGAGATGCCCGTCTTGCTGTGGTACGCCTTGCAGAAGCCGCCGTCGATGACGATGGCACGGCCGCCGGCTTTCACGGGCGTCTCACCCTTCTTCACTTTGACGGGCACATGGCCGTTGATGATGTGGCCGCGCTTCGGCGCGAGACCGAATTCCATGAGGATACGCTCGCACGCTTCCTCGTCATCGAGCAGGCGATAATACGGGTCAGCCGGCTCTTTCCACGTCGATTCATCGTCGAGGAACGTGCGCTCGAACGTCTTGACCTCGCGGCCCGAGAGCGGCGACAGCCGCCCGCACCAGAGGAAATAGAGGAAGTCGAGCGCGGCAGGCTCGCGGTAGAGATACGCGGCGCGTGCCATCTGGTCGCAGAAGTCGAGCCAACTGCGGCCCGCGTACGTCTTGCCATCGTACGTAATCGCGCGGAACGTGCCATCGTCGTTCATCGGCACGCAGCCGTGGAACAGCAAGTTGCCATTGCACGTGCGATACAGCGAGCCTTTGCGATAAAGAAAATCGACATGGCGGTGGAGCGCGGCGCTTTCCGTGAACGACACGCAGAGGTTATGCAGGATCGCGTCTTCTTCTTCCGTCAGGCGATACGGGTCATCCGTGTTCTCGTCGATCGTCGGGAAATACGCCTTGGAAAGTTCGTAGCGACCGCCCGGCAGCACGGCGCAGGCAGCGCGGAAATCGATGTGATGCAGCAGGCGGCGCGACTCCATCTGGAAGTCGGGATTCCGTGCGATGAGCCGCCCTTCCTCTTTGAACAGCATGATCGTGATGGCTTTTTCCGCTGCCTGGATCGGCCCCTTGTCAGGATAGAGATGCTGCGCGAACGTCACGAGCGCCCGCAGGCTGATGCCGTAGCCGCGCTCGAGCACGTCCGTGTTGTCATAGCGCAAAGAGTTCCGTACGACGGAGGCGATGCATGCCCGGCTGCCGAGCGCCGCGCCCATCCAAAGCACGTCGTGATTGCCCCACTCGATGTCGACGTTCGGCAACGCCATGATGCGGTCGAGGATCGCGTCGGGCCGGCTGCCGCGGTCAAAGAAATCGCCGACGAAATGGAACTGCGCGACGGCGAGCCGCTTGATGAACGCGGCGAACGCCTCGATCACGTCCGCACCCGCATCGGCCTGCACGATGCTCGAAAGGATCCGCTGCTGGTACGCGAGCTGCGCCGCATCGTCCTCCGGCCGCGTCGCGAGGAGCTCGACGAGCACGCCGCGCAAGCGCTCGGGGATGAGGCTCGGCAGCTTTGACGCCGGATATTTCCAACTCATGAGGCGCGCGACCGCGAGGCAGCGCGTGATGTTCGTGCGGTACCACGCCGGCGTCGCCCGCCGCGCCCGCGTCACCTGCTCGATCTTTTCTTTCGGATAGTAGAGGAGCGTGCAGAACTCCGCCTTTTCCTCCGCCGACATCCGCACGCCGAAGACGTAATCGACCTTCTCACGGATGACGCCGGAGCAGTTGTTCAAGATGTGATGGAACGCCGCATACTCGCCATGCAAATCGCTCATGAAATGCTCGACGCCCTTCGGCAGCACGAGCTGCGCCTGAAGCGCAATCAGCCGGCTCATCACGGCCTCTTTCGTTGGATACTTTTCGGCAAGCAAGCGCAGCAGCTTGCCGGGCTTTCGGGGATGTGTCATCGAACGCATGATGCCGCTCCTTGTTACATATATTCTTCGATGATTTTCGGATTCCGCAACGCATCCTCCAAAATACGCGATAAAATTTCCGCATATTCTTTTCCGAGCGATTTTGCCTTCCGGAAAGCCCACGGATTCAGAGGCACCATAACGTTCTCTTTCTGAACATATGTTGGCCGTCCATCTTTGACGCGATAAGCACGCTTGAGCTGCTCATCCGTAAGTTCCGGGCAATCTTCATCGAATGTAATCGGCATATTCTTCGCTTTTTCAAGCAGCTCATAATCTTCTTTCGTAATTTCGTTTTGAATCTCTTCCATTGTTTTAGAAACCAGCATGATAACGTGCCTCCTCCCGTTTCGTTGCGCGGCGAGCCGAGATGATGCGAATGGCATCGCCACGTTCTGTATACACAACCGTCAAAATCATGATCATGTGTTTGACATTTCCAATGGCAAGATAACGCTCCTCATATTCACTATGTTGATCATCGGGAAACTCGAGAAGTCGTTCATCTTCAAACACTTGTGTTGCCATCTTGAAGTCGATACCATGTTTTGCAATGTTCTTGCGATTCTTGTTCTCATCCCACTCGAACCGTAACATGAAATTCCTCCTCAATTTTTATTATACCGCATCAATCGTCTTCCTGTAAAAGCCTTTTTACAAGTCATTACAGCCGATTCATCTGCGGTTCGACCAGGGGTGCGATGTCTACGTTTTCAGGTGCTTTCAAATGCTCTTTTTGCGTGAAGACCGCGAGCTCGAGGGGCGCGGGCTGCGGGGCTTTTTCCCCTTTGCCGCGTCCAAAAATCACGGTGCCTGGCACGAGGCGGTCGCCGCGGACGAGGGCGCGGGCGAGGAGGAATTTGTCCTGGAAGCGATCTTCGTGAAGCGGCGCGTAAAGGCGGACGGGGACGTCGTACGTCTGTGCCGCGTCGAGCGCTTCGAGCGTGCCGCGCACGGTGCTGCCGCGCGCCGGCAGGAGGAAGCCACGCACGGGCAAGCCGAGGATGAAATCCGCATCCGCCGCGCCGCGCACGAGCGCGCAGAAGTCCGGGAACGTCATCGCCTGGTCGAGCGCATCCACCGCGCAGCCTTCGGCCTGGAGCTGCTGCAGCATCGTGCGGCTCTCATCGCCAGACGCATGGACATTCACGAGGATGGCATCGGCAAAGGACAGCGTATGACGGACGAAACTTTCGAGGACATCCGCGTCATCCTCGCACCACGCAGCGACGATCACACGCTTGCGCCTCGGGCCTGCGTACGGTGCTGCATAGTGCGCCGCACGTTCCCACTCTGCCCATTTGAGATCGCTGACGACCGTGCGGACGCGGTCGGCCGATGCTGCTCCTTCTGGCAATTGCGGGAGCATGGAAAAAAGCACTTCCATGACATTCGTCGGCACGCCGCCCGCGCGGCACGAACGATGCAGCGCTTCTTCGAGGCATCGGAGTGCAGGCGCAGCTGGCGCTCCCCCGCGTTCTTCCATTCGCAACCGCCGCCACAGGAAACCGAAGACCTCCGCCTTGCCGGCCCACGCCGCATCGCCGGCCGGATGCTGCGCGAGCGACGATTGCAAGCGCGCGCATAGCGCCGCGAGGTTTCCCTGCCGTGCCATGCCGAGGAGCGGCAAGATGTTCACGCCCGCCCGGTAACAATGATTCTGCCAAAAGCGCATGCGAAATGCCTGCCGCTGCGCCTCCGTAAAAGCGGGAAACGTCACTCCGCTTTCCCGTTCCACGAGATGCGTGAGCGGTTCGAAACACAATTTATCCCAGCCGTGGCAGCCGAACGGCCGCCAGCCGCGCGCCATCTTTTGGTACGCATGCGAGACGTTGCCCTGCACGGCGAACGAAAGCGCCGTCCGAGCATCCGGCACGCGGAAGGCGCGCTCTTTTTGCGTGCCGCACCAGCTGAAGAACAGGTCTTCGAAGCACTGGAAAACATCATGGAAAGGATGCTGCTCCCACGCCTTCCGGTACGCCGCCAGCACGCGGCGGCAAGCTGCGACGCGCCGCAGGGAAAAGCCGCCGTTGCCGACTGTGATGCCGAGCACGTGCCACGCAGCGTCCATGCGGCTGACCGGCGCACCGATGTAGTCATAGTCCAGCGCGCAGAAGCGCGCGAGGTCATCGCGAAAGACGAACGCGTCCGTCTGATAAATCAGCACATATTCGTAGTCCGCGAATCGAGCATAAAATTCATCCGACAGCATCAGGCTGCTGTAGCCGAGCGTCCCGCGAAAATAGTCGTCGCGGAAGCGCTCGATCCGCGTCCCGCGCCCAAGCGCGCCATACTGCGGCCGCAGGGACTCCGGCAGGAGGAACGCGCGCGGATACCGCCCGAGCACCCGCTGGAGCTGCCGCAATGCCACGCGATCCCGTTCGTCCAGCTGCTCTTTGTACATGGGGATGACGACGATGACCTTTTCCATATCCGATGCCACGCCCTTCTCACGAAATGTTTTTCGAATGCTGCCACAACATGTTTCTCAACCGCCCGCAACCATCTTGGCGACGTAACACAAAAGCACGATGGCGATAGCGAAGAGATACTCGAACACGCTGCCGACGGCGTAGAGCTTTACGCCGTGCTTGCGGCTGGGCGTGACGATCGGGACTTTGCCGCACGTCGCGTCCTCCGCGATGTGGAGGAGCGCGCCGATGGCGAAAAATTTGCCGATCGTCGCGAGCTCGCCGCCCTCGAAGCCATAGTCACCATTTCCAAAATGCAGCGAAATACCGAGGAGCGCGAGGTACAAGACCGGCCAATGCGACCAGCCGCGGTGGCGGCTGCGCCACGCCCAGTAGTTTCCCGCGCGCGGGTTTCCCTCCAATTTATCCGGCAGCAGCGCGCCCGCCATGCTGTAAGCCGTGAGCAAGAGATCGCTCGTCGCCGTATAGACGGCGACGCCCGTCACCACCTGATGATTGATCCATTTCATGCAGCACACCTCCCGCCACGCACTTCCTCGTTTTTCCGCCCGTTTGCTCTTTCCTCCAGTTTACCAAAAGAATCCGTTGCAAACAAGGCAGCAAAACGGTAAACTAAGGGAGAACGACTCTCGCAGAAAGGAGCAACGATTTGGACGACATTGCATGGGAACGCTCGCTCGCACTGCGGCGCCAACGGATCCAGCGGCAGCGGCGCTATTTTTTCCTGTTCCTCTTCGCCGCGATCGCCATCGCCGTCGGCGTCTGGCATCATTTTTTCTACACGCGCACGCCGGAGTACGCGCTGAAGGAAGTCCAGACCGCCATCGAAGAGCGCGACAAGGAAAAATTCGCGCGCTACGTGAACCTCGAACTCGTCACGAACCAGGCATACGACGACCTCACGCGCGACCTCTTCGCCTATGACTCCACGCTCACGCCGCAGACACGCGTGCTGTTCGAAAAATTTTACGTGCTCGTGAAGCCCGAGCTCACGCGCGGCACGCAAGAAGCGATCCTCAGGCGCATCGAGAGCGGCCTCTGGACGCTGCCGGACGGCCTCGACATTTTGAAAGGCCGCCAGCTCGGCATCGACTTCGAGCGCTTCCTCGCGCGCACGCAGCTCCGCAATACGACGCTCGTCTCCGTCGATCACGTCACGCACCACGACGCGTCGGCGATGGCCGAAGTCACGGTGAAAGAAGACGACACGGACACATCGTTCACGCTCGCCGTCATCCTCGAAGAAGCCGAAGACGGCCATTGGCAAGTCGCCTACGTGAAAAACTACCGCGCCTACCTCGACACCATCTCGCCGCTCGTCAATGACGACATTGCGAACTACATCGACGCGACGAAGCCGATCGTTGACGAGTTCAACGAGACCTTCGCCGCGCAAAAATCAAAATTCACGCGCATGAATGAGACGACGGATGGCCGCCTGACGAAAAAACAGCGCGAAGCCATCGCCGACTTCCTCGAAGACGACGTGATCCCCGCGCTGAAGCGCCGCCAGGCAAAACTCGACGAGATCGACGTCCCCGCCGGCGCCGGCTACCTCGCGCGCCAGCGCCAGAAATCGACGGAAGTCACGATCAGCGCGTGGCAGCACTACGTCAAGGGACTGCGGCAAAACAGCGCGCGTGAATTCGACACGGCCGAGACACTCATGAAGCAAGAGCTCGCCATCGATCTGCGCGTCGACGACATCATCCACCACACGGCCGTCAGCAAGAACATCCCGAACCTCCCATAATAGGTTCGTGATTTCCCTAGACATATCTCCTGTTTTTCTTGCAGATTTATGCATTCCTTCCTTGCATTCCAAAAGAGAACCGAGTAAAATAGAGGCAATTAAGAACGAATTCACGGAATAGAATCACAATTCATCGAACGAAATACATTCCATCGCAAAAACCGCTGTGCACGGCGCAGCCATCTGGAAGGTGCATCCGCATGACGAACACGAAAAACAAGATCCTCGCTCCCATCTCCGGCAAAGTCGTCGAGCTCGCGACCGTACCCGACCCTGTGTTTTCCGAAAAGCTCACGGGCGACGGCTGCGCGATCCTCGCAGACGGTTCGGACGTGCTCGCGCCAATCGATGGCGAGATCACGCTGTTCTTCGAGACGAAGCACGCGTTCGCCATCACGGGCGCGGACGGCGTGCAAGTGCTCGTCCACATCGGCCTCGACACCGTCATCCTCGACGGCAAGGGCATCACGGCGCTCCACCATACCGGCGAACACGTGAAAGCCGGCACGCCGATCCTCCACCTCGACCTGCCGCTCCTGCAGAAGCACCACATCAACCTGATTTCCCCCGTGCTCATCGTGAACTACGAAAAAGTCCGCCACCTCACCCCCGCCCGCACCATCGGCGGTGAAGTCGCGGCAGGACGTGACTGCGTGCTCCAATATGCAGTTTGAATATGAACATAGAGAAACGCCCTCGCAACTGCGAGGGCGTTTCCTATTCCAAATTTCCTAGTCCCAAAAAGGCTCGAACGACTCCATTCAACGTGTTTGGTCGTATTCCGGCCAAAACGTCCGAGATTTCCCACATCCCTGTCGTTTCTGTCCATGAGCGTATTATAAAACAAATAGTTTCTCAAGTCAACGATAAATCTCTACAAGGAGATTTTTCCTATCCCATGCGAGGCAGGAAAAACGCGATGGACGGCGAATGTTATAGCAGACACAACGAAAGGAGGCGGCGCCCATGGCGAGCTTTCACGGCCACGGCGACAAGGTCGCCTATTTCTTCATCGCGTTCGGCCTGTATCTGCTGTTCCGCGCCATCACGGAAGCGCACGTCACATCGCTGACGGGCGAGACGCTCTACATCGCCATCGCCATTTCCCTTTTCGCGAGCAACGTGCCGCGCGTCATGGACATCCCGCTCCACATGGTGCAGCCGATCCGGAGGATCGAGATTTTCTCCTTCGCCCTCGCGCTCGCCTGCTTCGCCGCGCTCTGCCTGCGCTATCTCATCTGACGGGGCGCTGCAACGCCGCGCGGAAACAGGGATGCGCGGCTGTACGAAAACAGCTGGAATCCCCAGCAAAGGAAGATGACAAAATGAATCGCGACACGAAAAAAAGCTGACCGCTCTGGAACTCGTGACGAAAATGCGCGTTGAAAAAGGCATCCGCTTCGACCTTATGACGGAAAACGAAGCCATCGGGTTCCTGAAGGAAAAAAACAACTACCTGCGAACAGCCTCCTACCGGAAAAATTACAAGAAGAACCTCAAGGGCAAGAACGAGGGAAAATACATCGACTTGGATTTCAAATACCTCGTGGAACTCTCCTCTCTCGACCGGGATCTGCGTGCGCTCGCGCTCGATATGTGCATCGACATCGAACACGCGATCAAAATCCGGCTCCTCCAGCACATCGACAAGAACCCGTTTGAAGACGGGTATGCCATCGTCCAAGACTTCCTGCAAGCCCAGGAGAATCAGCATGTGTTGGGTGAAATCGCCGGAAGGACGAAAAGCTCCAACTATACGAACGACCTGATCTACAAATACTTCCGTATCGAAGAAGATGCGTTTGGGTATCGGACGGTCTGCGGCATCGACTGCCCCATCTGGGTGCTGGTGGAGCTGCTCACTTTTACCGAACTGCTGCACCTTTACGGCCATTATTACGACAGCGACACGTACAAGCAGAGCCTGGCATATGGCAGCAAGCCCCTCAAAAAACTCGACGAGCGATTGATCTTGCCCGTACGCAGCCTGCGCAACGCGTGCGCGCACAACAACTGCTTGCTCTGCACCCTGGCTCCCGCCAAAGGAACGTCGCCCCCGCTGCCGCTGACCCAATTCGTATCCCTCTTGAGCATCTCCCAGGGCATCCGCCAGAAAAAGCTCCGCAACCGTGCGCTCATGGAAATCACGGCGCTCGTCTACGTATACCGGATTTTGGCGACCTCACGCGAAAAACAAGACATGGCGAAACGGCTGAACGCTTTCATCGACCGGCACATCCACCAGACGGAGCCCTATTTCCAAAGCAACGATCTCGTTCTGTCGTCCTTGCAATATCTCGAAAAAATTCTTCCCAGCCTCTTGACAACCTCCGAATAATGCCCTATACTGTAATCAAATCAATAAAGCACAGCTTTTGCACGGGCAGCGTTACGACGGTGCCCTTAGTTTTATGTAAAAATAAAAATTTACATGGTGCCGCGCGACAAAAAAAAGGAGACGCACCGCATGCCTGACGAACGCAAAAAAGTCATCAAGCTGACGCACACGAAAAAAATCGGACTGCTCTCGGAGGCGGACGAAGAGCAGACGATTTCACGGTCTATCAAGGAAAAAATCAAGTCGTCGAAGTCTATCAAGCTCGCGACAGCGAACGACGAGGAACAGTCCATCCCAAAGTCCATCAAAGAAAAAATCAAGTCGTCGAAGTCCATCAAGCTCGCGACGGCGGGCGACGAGGAACAGTCCATCCCGAAATCCATCAAGGATTAAATCCGGTCTTCGAAGTCTCTCAAACTCACGACAGCGGAGCGAAAAGCGAAATAACGGTGGACGTTGCATTTACTAAAGCACTTCCTTAAGACTGCTGACCGTAACGCTTACAGCAGGCTCTCCCCCTGGGAAAAGCAGACGCAAGGCGCTTTAGCGCCTATGCGGTGCTTTATCCTTTCGGTAGAGCTGGTGCGCGTAGCGCGACTGAGAGGGTACAAGGGTGCGATTTGTACCAAATACGAAGCAGCCTTCAAAGCATAGCGTTTGAACTTAAACGATCCAATGCTTTGAAGGCTGCTTATTTTTTGTTTTGTTATCGCACCCTAGTACCCTCAGCCGCAAGCGGTATAAGCGACCACATCGACGCTAAAGCGCCGTGTGTCTGCTTATCCACCGCTTCGCGGTCCCCCTCTCCCAAAGAGAGAGGCTGCTGTATTCGCTACACTCGGTAACAGATGCATGTTGGATTTGGTCTACGACATCTTTCATGTCGCGTATGTATTTTCCGTGTTTAGTCGAGGGCTTTGAACGCCTGGTCGAGATCGTAGATGATGTCATCGATGTGCTCCGTGCCGATGGAAAGGCGGATCGTCGACGGCGTGATGCCGGAGGCGAGGAGCTCTTCTTCGCTCATCTGCGAATGCGTCGTCGAGGCCGGATGGATGACGAGGGACTTCACGTCCGCGACGTTTGCGAGGAGCGAAAAGACTTTGAGGTGATCGATGAATTTCTGCGCTTCGGCCGCTCCGCCTTTGATCTCGAACGTGAAGATCGAGATGCCGCCGTTCGGGAAATACTTTTTGTAGAGCTCGTGATCCGGATGATCGGGGATGGCCGGATGATTGACCTTCGTGACGTGCGGATTCTTTGCGAGGTAATCCACGACTTTCAGCGCATTCTCGACGTGGCGCTCGACGCGGAGCGACAGCGTCTCGACGCCCTGCAGCAAGAGGAATGCGTTGAACGGCGAGATCGTCGCGCCCGTGTCACGCAAGAGGAGCGCACGCAGGTAGACGACAAATGCTGCCGCGCCGATGTCTTTCGCAAAGCTCAGGCCGTGATAGCTGACATTCGGCTCGACGAGCCATGGGAATTTGCCCGACGCCGCCCAGTCGAACTTGCCGCTGTCGATGACAACGCCGCCGAGCGTCGTGCCGTGGCCGCCGATGAATTTCGTCGCGGAGTGCACGACGATGTCCGCGCCGTAGTCAAACGGACGCAGCTGGTACGGCGTCGCGAACGTGGAATCAACGACGAGCGGGATCTTGTGCGCGTGCGCGATCTTTGCGACGGCCTCGATGTCGATGAGGTTCGCATTCGGATTGCCGACGGATTCGATGTAGAGGATCTGCGTATTGTCTTGAATCGCGTCCTCGAAAACCTGCACGCCCTTCGTCGGATCGACGAACGTCGTCTCGACGCCGAAGTCCGGCAGCGTGTGCTCGAAGAAATTGTACGTGCCGCCGTAAATCGTCGTGGCTGCGACGATGTGCTGGCCGGCATGGACGAGCCCCTGGATCGTCGCCGTGACGGCCGCCGCGCCCGAAGCGAACGCGAGCGCTGCGACGCCACCCTCGAGCGCCGCGAGGCGTTTCTCGAGCACGTCCTCCGTCGGATTTGTGAGACGGCCATAGATGTTGCCGGCGTCTTTCAGGCCGAAACGATCCGCCGCGTGCTGCGAATTGCGGAACACGTAGCTCGTCGTCTGGTAAATCGGCACCGCACGCGCATCCGTCGTGGGATCGGCCTGCTCCTGGCCGACGTGCAGCTGCAAGGTTTCAAAATGATACTTCCGTTCTTCGCTCATGGGGACTCCTCCTGTATCTCGTGCTTCAGTAAACATACATGATTGATATGTTTAGAATTATACAGAGTTACACACTGGATGTCAAGAGGAAATTTTCTCTGATGCAAAAAACTGCCACCCTTCGGAAAAGCCCAGAGGATAGCAGCTTTGTTTGGAACGAATGATTGGTATGGAACGCTTCCGAAATCAGAAGAAGAAGTCAACGCGACCGAAAAGTTTCGATGCGTCTTTGTCCGCTGCGATGTCCTTGCCGTCGAAATATTTCGCGACCGCGAGGACGTTCTTGAACGGGATCCAGCTCACGCCGAGCTCGACGCCTTTCTGGCCACCGTCGACGCCATCGCCATACGTCGACCACGGAGCAGCGTACTGGCCGAGCTTGCGGTACGCGACATACGCGCCCCACGTGCCCCGGTTGGCTGCCTCGGCGCCCTTGTAGTCGTACTCGAAGCTGTAGGCGTCGTTATAGTTATCGGCTTCCGTATTCTTCGCATACTCAGCCTTCAGTGCGCTGTTGCGATCGAAGCGATAATTCGCGAGTGCCGACCAGATGTTGGCCTTGAACGCAATATCGCCTTTCTGTGCTTTGTCCTTGTAGTACGGCTTCACAAGGTCTTCCTGATCGAAGGTGCTGGAGAGATGCTGGTATGCGACATCGCCATAGAACTTGCCCTGCTCCGTCGCGACTTTCACGGCCTGATAGTTCGCCGTGTCATCATTGTCGAACGCGTCCGCTGCAACATCGTCCTTCGTCCAGCCCGTCTCGTTGCGGCTGAAGTCGCCGAACTGGCTGTCATCGATGCGGCCGGCCGCGCCCGTGACTTTCCACTTGCTGCCATACGTCAACTCGACACCGGAATACGGATCGTCCGTCGTCGAAAGCAGGTTGATGGAGTTCGGCAGCTTGCCGAGCTTTACGTTGAAGTTCGTGTAGTGGCCTTCGGCCCATGCGCGCTTCAGGCTCGCCGTCATGTCGTTCGAATCATTGTCGAGCGTGCCGTTTGCATCGATACGCGCGTGGACGTCCCAATGGTCGTTGACCTCGGCGACCGGCTCGAGACGGAAGACGTACTCGTCAATGTTGCGCTTCGTCTTGTCCTTCTTCGTGTTCGCCTGGTCATGACGCGTGCTCGTGTACGTGTACTCGAGGACGCCGCCCCACTTCACCATGTCCGCATGCTTCTCGAGGTTCGAGACGCGGACGCCGAGGTTATTGAGTTCGTCAGCGAATTCGGCAGCGAGCTTGTCAATCATCGCTTTGTCCGTCGCAGAGACGTCCGTCTTCGCCATGGCTTTCGCGACCATCTGTGCCATCTCATAGCGCGTGATGCTCTTGTCGCCCTGGAACGTCGTGTCGCCGTAGCCTTCGATGACGCCGTCAGCAGCGAGCTGCGTGACCGCATCGTACGCCCAGTGATCCGCCGGGACATCGCTGAACGGGTTCGCCGCAGCAAACGTCGTGGAGGCTGCGCCGACGACAAGCGCCGTCGTGAGAGCAGAAACAAGTGACTTCTTCATGTGATAATCCCCCTAAAAAATATATACGTTTCTCTTCTTCGGACGATCGCGGAGTTTTCCCTGTTTCCTTCGCTCATTGAAACCGTTCCCAGAAGATGGTCTTAGTATAGCACGATGGAATCAGTTTCGCAATAGAAATTGACGTGTTTTTTGAAAAAAGTTTGGAACTGCTACGCTCTTTTTTTGTGTTCCATACGCGAAAACTAAAAAGTTCGCCGACAAAAACGCCCTTGGGCGTTTGCTTCCCAAGGGCGCGAGCGAACACGCGATATTACAAAGTGACACGATCAGGGAACATCCGCCGCCGTAAGTGCAGAGGATGCTCCCGCTGCCTGTGCCCGTTCCTTCACGGGGCGCATGACACGCCGGTTGATCTCCGTCTCTGAAATCAGAGACTCCAGCGCATCTTTCGCGAGATACGAAGCGCGGCCGGTGGAGCTGTAGCCATCGTGATAGAAGCGGCTCGTGGATTTCGAAAAATTCTTGTCCTCCGCGCGGTCGTAGCCGTCGAGCTCGAGCGAAGCCCAGCTTTCGATGCGGATCGTGTCACCGTCATAATCCCAGCCGCCCCAGCCGCCGTAAAAGATGTATTCGCGGTAATCCGTCAGCACGGGGCAGACGACGAGATCGGCATCAAGCACCTCCGCAAGCGGCTGCATCGCGTCTTTGATCTTCACGCGCTTCTTTCCCTGCGAAAGATCCGCGAGGACCTCATCGAGCGCTTCTTCCACCTCGGACTGCGGGATTTCCTCGACGTAATGCATCGTGTCATTCAGCGGCACGTGCAGCGCGAAGTCGAGCCGGTCCTCAAGCATCTCCTGCACCTCCGCGTCCGCATACGAACTGCGGACGATGAGCGGGACGCGGGCGAGGCGGAAGGGCTTCGCGGCATCCGCCGTCGCTGCGAAAGCGACAGAAGAAAACGCGAAAAGAATCCAAATAAGGAAAGAGCACCATAATGCATATTTCTTTTGCATAATCATACACCTCGAATCACATTGAAAGCTTCAGAAGATTGCCGAACGTAACTCGCACAGCAGCCTTCCCCTCAGGGGAAGGGGGACCGCGAAGCGGTGGATAAGCAGACACACGGCGCTTCAGCGCCGATGTGGTCGCTTATGCCGCTTGCGGCTAAGGGTCCCCTGTACGTTCAATGAATTCGTACACAATAACTCCTCGCGGGTGCGACTGCGAACTCCATGTTTTGGGTACGTGCGCGCACCGGCGACCTCAAACAACCTGCGTATTCAAAGGATGTACAAGCGACCCTCTCCTGGCGCTGCGCTTCGCTCCGCGCCTGTCCTCTCCCTGAGGGAGAGGCTGCTGATTTTGTTACATTCGCAACAGCTCAAACAACAGCTCTTAGTGAATCGCTTTTTTCTTGAACCGCCCACCGACAATGTCGTGGACGGCGTTGATCGTGACGAAGGCGTTCTCGTCTTTTTCGAGGACGATTTCTTTGAGCTTATCCACTTCGAGGCGTGTGACGACGCAGTAGAGCACTTCCTTGCTTTCGCCCGTATAGCCGCCGGCGCCGTGGAGGAGCGTCACGCCGCGGCCGAGGCGGTCGTTGAGCGCCGACGTGATGTCTTCGTGCTCGTTCGTGACGATCATGACGGCGTAGCTCTCGTCGAGGCCCTTGATGACGACGTCGATCATCTTCGCGATGACGAAGTAAGCGACGAGCGAGTACATGGCCTTGTCCCAGCCAAAGAGCAGGCCGGCGCTCGAGAGGATGAAGAGGTTGATGAACATGACGACTTCGCCGACGGAGAACACGGAGCGCTTGTCCATGATGATCGCGACGATCTCCGTGCCGTCGAGCGAGCCGCCAGCGCGGATGATGAGGCCGACGCCGAGGCCGTCGATGATGCCGCCGAAGATCGCTGCGAGGAACGGGTCCTCCGTCACGCGCGGCATGCCCTCAAAGAGCGCCGACCACATCGAGAGGAAACAGATGGCGATGAGCGTCGCGATAGCGAAGTTCTTGCCGATCTGCTTGTAGCCGAGGTAGAGGAACGGCAGGTTCAGCACGACGAGGAAAAAGCCGAACGATAAGGGCGTCACCGTGCTCGCCATGATCGAGATGCCGACGACGCCGCCGTCGATGACGCGGTTCGGGATCAGGAAGAGCTCGAGCCCGATGGACGCGATGATCGCGCCGACGAAGATCGTGAGATATTTCTTGACGTAAAACGACGCCTTGCGATGTTGCACGATCGTCTTCTTCACGGTTGGCACGACATGCATGCCGCCGTCACTGGTAAAGGGTTCCTCTGCTTGTGGATGTTTTTCCGATGATTCCACGGGCCTCACACTCCTACATGACTTCATTGTTTCATTGTAACATAAAACGGCAAACGCCTTCAACCATGCAGCATCAGGCTTTTCGCCACTTGGAACCGTATTTTTTCCAAAACGCGGGGGATCGCGCAAAAAAAAGAAGCCGCTTTCCCCTGCGAGAAACGACTTCTTCTGTGGATACTTCACAGGCGAGCGAGCACATGCGCAAGCGTCCATTCGGCAAAGCGCGTGGTGCGCGCGGTGTCTTCGGAAAAATACGCAGCATGCGGGGCGGCGAGCCCTGGGAGTGTAAACGCCTGATCCGCAGCAGTGAGCATCGGCAGATCCATAGCGCTGTCGCCAGCGGCAAAAACGGTGTTAGCCCCCAAGCGGCTCTGCAGCTGCCGAAGTGCCTGGCCCTTGTCGAGCTGGTGCGGGAGAATGTAAATTTTGCGACCGGAAGCCGCGATCGGGAGACGTGTCTCCGCAGCGAGTGCCTGCATACACGCATCGTGGTCGCCGTCATCCGCGGGCAGGAGGAAAAGATACGCCTCATCGACCATGCGGCAGATACGATAGCGCGTGTCGCAGCGATGTGCCGCACAGAGCGTCTGAAGTTCCTCGTGCGCGGCAGCGAGGATGGGTGCCATCGCTGCCTCCCATGTGTCATCTTTTTCTCCGGCAGGCGTCAAGAGGATCGCGCCATTCGTCGTGATCGCGCAGGCGGGAGCACAGCCCGCAGGCCACTCGATCCGCTGATATTGCGCAACGGAACGCGTCGTGATCGGGACGAACATCGTCTGACGACAGACGTCGCGCAAAAGCATGATCGTCTGCGGACTGAAAAATCCTTGCTCCTTGCCGTCCAACCATTCGACACAGACATCGCCAGGCGCAGCGTGACGATGAGAATAGAGCAGCGTGTTGTCAAGGTCGCTCGCAAAAAGAATGCGCTTCATGTGTCAGCGATGGCACGAATGATACCGCAGGCGCGATAATGCACGAGCGGATATTCTTCCACCGGTACCCCCTTTTCCTTTGCGAGTTGGTAGATGTGGCCGAGATGCGCCGCATCGTCCTTGCTGTGCACGAGGATCTTCCACGGCAAGCGCCGCAGCAGCACGCGTGTCGCCTCGCCGATGCCCGGCTTCACCAGATTGATATCCTGCACACCGAAATGTGCAGCGATGCGCTCCGCCTCCGCGAGCCCCGTGCCAGACGGTCGCGGCACCGTATCCACTGGAACGTCCTCCGGCATCGCAGCTTCGATGGCATCGAGGAACGCATACGTCATGTCGTGCGGCTGGAGTTCCTTGTAAAACACCGCGCCGTGGAAATCCTCGGGGCTGATGATGTCCCGCCGCAAAAACGTCCGTGATAAGAGCCCCGAGACCGTGGAATTGAGGCAGGAGCTTGCGATGAGGAAATCTTCATGCGTGCCGCAAATCCCTGCGACGCAAGCGGGATCGGAGAGCACGGCGAGCTTCGGGCTGACGCCCGGATAATCCACCATTGCCGCGTCGAGCTGGCGCTGGATGGCCCCTTTGCCCGTCCAGCCGTCAACGAACTGCAGATCGCGGGGCGCATGGCGGTCAAGGATATAACGCATGGCAACATGATCGATACCAACGCCACGGATGATGGAAATCGTATAGTGCGGGACGGTGACATGATGGCGCCGTGCAATCTCGTGCTTTAGCAAAATGCCGATCGGCGTGCCAGCGCGCGCAAGGGAGACGAGCACAGCGTTTTTTCCTTTCACCCGCCAGATGTTTTCCGCCGTGACAGCGACAGCGCGCGCCGTGATCTCGGCGTAGCGCGCGAGCGCGTCTTCGTAAGCGGCAAGATACGCAGGACTCGGCTGATACTCGATGGGCAGCATCTCGCAGTAGTGACGGCCGTGCTGGATCGCGCGCTCGCGGTCTTCCGTGCTCATCGGCGTGACGAGCCCCGTGATGTCTTTCAGGAGGATCGTCACGTCCTCCGGGTGATACGTGCCAAAGGATTTCATGCCAGCACCTCTGTTTTCCCGGTACGGATCCAGACAATCGGACCACACGTGTGTGCCGCGAGCGCACCACGCAGCGCGTCTTCGGCCGCTTTTGTCGGTGCTGGCGCATCCGTCACGACGACGACGAGATCATAGTGCGCGAGGTTGTAGAGATACGTCGTGCGCGATGCATCGTAAAAACTCGGCAGCTGCCAACCTTCGCGGATGGGATACTCCGGTTCCGTCGAAATGCCAATGGGGCTGCGCGTCGTTGCATGGCAGCGCACATCGTAGCCCGCTGCGTCCCAAGCACGCGCGATCAGGAGCGCGGGCAGCATGCATTCCTCTGTGCCAAGCACGAGCACATGATCCGGCGGCACCACGCGCTTCAAGATGGAGAGCAGCGCCTTCCATGCGAATGTCCGCCAGCGCTGGATATACGATGCGCCGACGACGCCCGTACGCGGATCGAGCGAGATGGCCGCCGTCAGACGCATCTCTTCCTCTTTGGCCTCCACAGGCACTGCGGAGGTCGCAGGCGCGACCGTGAAGTGCGCTGCCTCGCCTTCGTAATCGCGCTGCGGCAGACGCACGAGGTACACGGGCGCGATGCCGAGCGCCGTCATGCTCGCTTCATTTTCTGCGTCCAGACGATAAAAAATCGAGGCCGCGATCCGTGTCTTTCCCGCAAGCTCAGGGAAACGCGCGGAAAGTTCCTGCACCATATTGCGGATGGTCTTCCCCGTCGAGAGTTCATCGTCGAGGAAGACGACGGTCTTCGTCTCCGCCAGCGCCTTTTGGAACGCATTACCGTCGAGCCGCTGCTCTGTCGCGTGGCTGTGCTCCTCACGAAATTCGATCCACTCTGTGACGCCTGCGACTGCTTCGCGCGTCGTCGTCAGGCAGAGGCAATGGCCGCCAATGCCTTCCGTCGCCATGAGCCCGAGCGCCGTCGCCGTCTCTGCGAACGCAACGACGAGATGGGTCTCCGGATAGGAAGCGCGGATTTTTTCGCCCAGCGCGCGCATCATGAGCAGCGTCTCCTCGGGCTTTGACGGCAAATGCTTTGCCTGGCGCCGATTCACGAGCAGGTAAGAGCGCTTCGTGTTGTGATAGCGCTTCGCGAGGCAAAGGAGGTCTTCCACGGGAAGCTCTGCGATCTTTCCTTCCTCATTCATGCAGGGATGCTCCTTTCTCCAAAACGAGCGGCGTCTCCAAGTTGGCGACCGTAATCTCTTTTTCCTGCGGCATCCGCCACGGCATCTCCCGTCCGACGAGCTGCGCGAGCGCGATGGCTGGCACGTTGATGCCCGTCGCAGCGCACGAGAGCTGCAAGCCGCCCGCCATGCGTGGATTGATCTCGAGGAGGTAGGGCCGCCCTTCGTGCATGCGGAATTGGAGATTCACCGGCACGCGCATCGCGAGATGTCGGAGGAGCTTTGTGGACAGCGCAACGATGTCCGCCTCCCATCGCAGCGTCGAATAGCGACCGCCTTTGTAGCGTGGCAACAGGATATCGCCCTGCGTCGCATGGAGCGCGTCGACACTGATCTCTGGACCCATGAGATACGGCAGAACGAGCACAGGGATGTGGAAATCATACGCGCCGAGGATCGCCTCGGCCGCCGCCCGCGTCACTTTCGCGCCCGGCATCGTCCAGAGGGCCGAAGGCTCAACGAGGCGATCGTCCATGACACGGAACGTCGTCGCACCTTCGTCGACGGCGAGCTTGTAGCAGACGCGAGCGCCCGTCCTCTGAAGTTCATCCACCGCCGCGCGGAACGCGTCCAGCGAATGCACCATACGATACGGCGGCACGAGCGCGTCAAGCCCCCACGACTGCAAAAGCTTGTACGTCGCGTCCTTGTCATCGAGCGCGTGCACGAGCGCGCCGTCGTCGGGCGCGAACAGCCGCACGCCGAGCGCTGCGAAGGCTTCCCGTGCCTCCACGATCGCCGCCAGACGGCGGCGCGGCACAAAGACGTCGACGTCATGCGTGCGACAGAACGTCAGCGCCCACTGCACATAGTCGTCATCCGCCGCAAACTCCGGCTCGTCTTCCCAAACGTCCACAGCCTCGCGATAAAGCGCACGCGGATTCGTGCTCGTACCAAGAAAGCGAAGATCTCCCCCTGCCGCCCGCATGAGGCGGATGAGATGGACAGCCGTGCTGAACCAATGATTGAACCAGATGTTCATGCGCGCCCCTCCTCACGGATGCCATAAATCGCAGCAAGTGTCAACATGCGTTTCGCCCAGCGGCTGTGGCACGTCACTTCGTTCATGCGATGGCCGCCCGCGCTTTTCTCGACACCGAGTCCCTGCGTTTCGTCCGTCGCAACCTGCAGGAGACGGCAGGCATCGTCGTAGTCCTCGCGCGAAACGGACAAACTGTCATAGATGAGCGGAAGTTGGCACGGATGGATGGCCGTCTTGCCGATGAAGCCATGCAAGCGATCGCATGCGAGTTCGCGGCGCAGCCCCTCCATCCATGCCGCGTCACCCGCGTCCCGTGCGCCGAAATAATTCCAGACCGGCCCCGAAACGACGTAATCGGCGGCAAAGACGTTCAGAATGGCCAAAAGGATATCGCGCACGATGCCGACATCGTAGATCGTTGCCGTCACGGGCCGACGCAGGCCGTAAAGATGGCTAAAATCATTGCCACCGACGCGGATATTCAGCACAGCGTCCTGCACAGGCGCGAGCAGTTCGTGCAGCTTGCGGAGCACTGCAGGACGCGTATCACACGCTGCGATCATCCGCGTTTCCAGCGTCGGCATGATGAACACCTGCCGTCCCGCTGCGCATTCCTGCTGCACGATGGCAAGATACGCCGCTGCATTGTCAAGGTCGAATTTCGGCAACACGAACCCCGTGAGAACCGCGCGCACATCCGCAAACGTTTCGAGCACGTGCGCGAAATGCTCTGGCGTCCGCACGCGCACGAAGAGAAGCGGCAGCGTCGTTCCCTGCACAGCCAGCGTTTGCAAATCCCGCAAGATCGCGTGGAGAGACTGCTCTGCTGCCGCGAGCGCCGACGTGCGGATCGCATCCTCGAGGCAAAATGCGATGGACGTCAGGCAGGGAATGCTTCCTTGTGCAATCTTTGACACGATGTTTTTCTGGAAGGCTGGCATATAGAGCAAGCCACCGACACGATATGGCAAATCTTCCGTCCTGGATATTGGCATGAAACTCCTCCTCAACCTTCGACCTCGAGCCCATAGCTCTCGCAAAGCCTTACAAGACCAGCCGCGTAACCTGCACCGACGAAATGCACTTTCCACGCGCCATTTCTCCGATAAATATCGACGGCCACGACCGTCTTTTCGACCGATAGACCCGCCAGCGGGAACACCGCTTCCTGTCCTGCACCTGTCACGCGCACGACCGGCGCACGCACGGCAGAAAAGGAACGCGTACTGCCGTCATCGTAAATCGCGTAACTCACGATAAGATGCTGCACATCCTCCGGCACCTTCGAGAGCGTGAGCTGCACGACGTCTGGCACGCCTGACTGCTCTGTGAGCGCAACGGCCTCGCCATCCCGGTGCCCGAAGAAAAAGAGATCGTCATCGCTGCGCGCCTTGCCGTTGCCGTACAAAGAAAACACATAGGCATCAATGTCCATGCCGCTCGGCCGTCCGCCGTCTTCATATCGGATCGTCAGCACGTCATCCTGCACGAGGACACGCTGGCCGTGGACGGCATTCAGCACGACGGAGCCGCGCGCGGAAGGCGACGGAGGAATCCTCCGTTTTCGGTCATGCGCCCCCTGCACCGCCGCACCACGCGTGCCCGTCTCCCGGGAAAGCGCCCCGTGATTTGCGTTTTCCGAAGTGCCATCTTCCTGCGCTGCCTTCCGCGCATCACAATCGGCCGGCAGCTGGTCCATGCGTTTCGCTGCTCCTTTGAGCGAGCGGCCGCTGACGTAAATACGGCGCACGACGCCGCCCGTCCGCAGCAGGAGGTCGCCATAGAGCGTCGTCCCCGCCCGCATTCCATCGATCGTCAGCCGGATCCCCGCGTGGCCTGCCGCAAGATGCGTGGGCTCCGCGCGCACGCCATCCATACGGCACTCGAGCGCCGCTTCCTCAGGAAGCTCGAGCGAGGCACAGACGACATTCGTTTCGTCCGGCGCAAAATCGCCAAGCGCAACGCCGCTCGGCAGATGCCAGTCTTCTGCGACGCCCGGCACGCCCGTGATCCCCCCATGCACTTCGACGTTCTCGAACATGATGGTGTGGCCGCCGCCCACAATCGCAACGTCCTGCACCGGATCGCCGACGACCTCAATGCGGAGGTTCCGGATCGTCGCGCCCTCCGTGTCCACGATAAGCGCCGGACCCTTCGCCACCCAGAGCGTCGCGCCGTGCCCATCGAAAGTACCACCATGACGCACCGTGACCGGTCCCTCATACTCCCCTGGTGCCGCTTCCGCATGCCCGGACGCCATCTGATCGAGGACGTCTTGCAAGTTCTCCATACGTTCCGTGCCTCCCGCAAAAAAAGAGAAAGGACAGTTTGCTGCCCTTTCTCCCGCATCCATTTCCAAAAACGATTACACGTTGACACCGTACGCGCGGCAGAGAGCTGCGAGACCGCCTTGGTAACCGGAGCCGACCGCGTTGAACTTCCACTCGCCGCCCCTGCGGTAGATTTCGCAGACGACAAGCGCCGTCTCGACGGAGAACTCCTCCATGAGATCGAACCGCAGCACTTCCGTACCTTTCGTATCGTCCGCGCTCGCGATGCGCGCGACGCGCACATAGGCGTTCGAGACCTGGCCAAAATTCTGCTTGCGCGCCTCCGCATCGTAAATCGTGACCGTGATCGCGATCTTCTCGATGTCCTGCGGCACCTTGCTGAAGTCGATGATGATGACCTCATCATCGCCCTCGCCTTCGCCCGTCAGGTTGTCGCCCGTGTGGTGGACGCTGCCATCCGTGCTATCGAGATTGCCGTAAAAAATGAAATCCTCATCCTTGCGCACCTTGCCGTTCGCACCGAGCAAGAACGCCGATGCATCGAGGTCGAAGTCCGCACCGCCGTCGTACTGGTTCACGTCCCAGCCGAGGCCGATGAGCGCCATCTTCATGCCCTTGTCGAGGCTGACGCGCTGGCCTTTGGAAAGATTGACCGCCATTGAAAAATCCTCCTGTCAAAAAATGTTCGTCACACGCGCTCAGAGGAACCGCTTCGCAAGCGGATTGAGTCCGTCGTCCTGCGTCGCCTGTCCGATCGCGTTGAATTTCCATTCGCCTTTGTAGCGATAAATTTCGCCGCAGATGAGCGCCGTCATATTGTCGTAGTTCTCCGAAAGGTTATAGCGACAGAACTCGCGATTCGTATCGCTGTCCACGATGCGGATAAACGCGTTCTTGATCATGCCGAAATGCTGGTTGCGTTTCTTTGCCTGATAGATGTTTACAACGAAGACGAGCTTGTCATACGCGGCTGGGACGCGGTCGAGATCGACGAAGACCTGCTCATCGTCCCCCTCGCCTTCGCCCGTCAAGTTGTCGCCCATATGCTTGACCGCACCGGACGCATGCTCCAAGTTGTTGAAGAAGACGAGATCGTCCGCGGAACGGAAATGACCATCTTTCAAAAGCATCACAGAAGCGTCGCAGTCGATGTCGGCGTTGCCGCCGAAGAACGACGAGAGGAATCCGCCGGATTTTTCCGCCGGATCCCAGCCAAGCCCGACCATGACATGATGGAGCGTGCTGCCGTCCTCCTTGCGGAGATTGACTTTCTGTCCCTTTTTCAAATTGACCATAATGTGTCCTCCTAATCATCCGGAGCCAGGAAAAGCACGACCAAGGCAATGAGAATTGCGATGACGTGCACCATAAGATTCTGCTCCTTAGTTCGACGGTGGGATCATCGATTGGATCCAGCCTTTGAAGGCTTCGGGGTTGCGCGTCTGGATCAGCACGACGCCCGGCCCGCGGAAACGGCAGACGAGGCACTCGCCCGACGTGATGCTCGAGAGCCAGCCGCTCGACGCCTTCTCGATTTTGTACTCCATGTAATCCGGCCATGCGACGAGGTGGCCGTTATCGATGATGACCTCTTCGCCGTCCGCGAGATTGATCGGATGAATGACGCCGTAGCTGCTCACAAACGCCTTGCCGCGCCCCGTGAGCTTCACGAGGAAAAATCCCTCGCCTGAGAGGAAGCCTTTCGCAATGCCTTGCACATGCGTGTCAACGGAGATGCTTTCCTCCGCGGCGAGAAATCCTCCTTTTTCCACGATGAGACCGTACGAACCATCGAGCTCCACGTCGAGGATGCCGCCCGGCAGCGCATGCGCCAAGAGGACATTGCCGTCGCCGCGCCGTGCGACGAGGCGCTGCATGAAGAAACTCTCGCCCGTCAGCACGCGCCGCGCGAGACCGCCGAGGAAGCTCCCTTCCTGCTTGCCCTCGACATCGACCGTCGCCGACATCGCGATCATCGCATCGGATTCCGCCTTGAGCGCTTCCCCGCGCCTGAGGTCCACGGAGACGACGGGGAACGCTTCGGGATAAAGGATCTTGTAATTCATATCAGACGTTCACGCCATAGTTCTTGCCAAGCGCTGCAAGGCCGCCCGCGAAGCCGCTGCCGAGCGCGTTGAATTTCCACTCCGTGCCATGACGATAGAGCTCGCCGACGATGACGGCTGTCTCGACGGAGAAATCTTCCCCGAGGTCAAAGCGGATGAGCTCCTGCCCTTTCGCCTCGTCCACGACGCGGATGTAGGAGTTCGAGACCTGACCGAAGTTCTGCTTGCGCGCCTCGGCATCGTAAATCGTGACCGTGAAGTCGATCTTGTCGACGTTCGCCGGGACTTTCGAGAGATCCACTTTGATCTGCTCGTCGTCGCCCTCGCCTTCGCCCGTCAGGTTGTCGCCCATGTGCTCGACAGCCCCCGACGCGTGCTTGAGGTTGTTGAAGAAAATGAAATCCGCGTCGCTCGTGACCTTGCCGTCCGCGCCCAAGAGGAACGCCGCTGCGTCGAGATCGAAGTCCGAACCGCCATCGTACTTGTTGACATCCCAGCCGAGGCCAATGAGAAGCTTGCTGAGTCCCGGATTACCTTTCGTGAGATCGACCTTCTGGCCTTTTTTCAGATTGACTGCCATGATGTGAATCCTCCTTTGAATAGAAAAACACGGATGCAAAACAGGTCGCGATCCTGCCTGCGAGCCTGCCAATGCCATAGAAAATGAAGCGTATCAGTCTTTCGAGCCTGCGACCCAACGCAGTCCCCAGTCAAACGCCTGGTCCATCATGCGGTGGCCCTCGAAAAAGCGCACGATTTTTTCGACGCTGAAGTTATCGCCGCCAACGTTCTCAAGGAGCGCAATCGCGCACATCGGGTCGTCGGAGCCGTATTCATCCATGCGCACGATGATATCCGGACTGCCCGGGCATTTCACCGTCACGACGCCATCCGCCTGCTTCCAGTTCGCGACGCCTTCGTAAATGAACGTATAAACGAGGATGCGGCGGATGTCCGACGCTTTGCGGCCGTTGACGCGCAGCGTCTCGCCACCAACGCTTTCGCCCGTACGGTCGTCGCCGTCCAGCGCGATATACGGCGGGTAGTCGAGGCTGCCAAACGAATTGCCGAGCGCTTGCACGGCGCCTTTCGTGCCGTCCTTGAGCTCGAAGAGACAGCCGAGGTCGAGGTCGATGGCGCCGCCCCCGGAATTTCCGCCGCCGAAGAACGACGAGAAGAAGCCGCCCGAGGACTGCCCGCCGCCCTGATGCCAGTTGAGATTGATGACGATCTCGCCGAGCTTCGTGCCCTGCTTCTTGACGAGGCTGACCTTCTGCCCTTTGCGGAGCTCGACCTTCTTCGGCATCGGCTGCGGCTGGGGTTTTGGCGCGGGGCGCGGCGCCGGAGCCGGCGCGGGCGATGGGCGTCCGCCGCCCTGACTGCCTGAGACCTCGAGGCCGAAGCTCTTGCAGAGCGCTTCGAGGCCGCCGCGGTAGCCATTGCCGATGGCATTGAATTTCCACATCCCCTTGTAGCGATAGATTTCGCCGACGACGATGGCGGTCTCGCCCTGGAGGCCACCGTCTACATCGTAGCGCACGAGTTCTTCGCCCGTGTCCTCATCGCTGACGCGCAGGTAGATCCCCTGCACCTGTCCGAATTGCTGGCGGCGCGTCTCAGGATCGTAAATCGTCGCTGTGAATGGAATGCGCTGCACGGCATCCGGTACGACGGGCAAATCGATGAGCATCTGCGCAGCGTCGCCGCCCGACGGCCGCTGTACCATCTCGACGCTGCCCGTGATGTGACGCGCATTGCCGTAGAAGATGAACTCGCTGTCCCCCGCCGCTTTGCCATCCGCGCCGAGCAGGAACGCGGCCGCATCGATGTCTACGCCCTGCGGTGCGCGCCAGCCGAGGCTGATGACGAGATGGCGGAGGTTCGGGCACGTTTTGGTGAGATCTGCTTTTCCGCCTTTCCGCAGAGCCATACTCACATCAATCGTCTCCCTTCACGAGCATCTTGCGCACGAGGTCCACAGGGATGACGGAGAACGCGAGCAGCAGCACAAAGCCCCACTCGCCGGCCGTCAGGCCGTAGCAGCGCAGCACGGCGCCGCCGAGATAGACCATGAGCACCTGCACGACGGCGATGATGCCCATGACGCGCAAAAAGCCTTTGTTCTGCGTGATGTTGTCGAAGAGGTTCTTCTGCTCCGTGCGCGCGTTGAACGCGTTGAAGACGGAGAAGAAAATGAAGAACGCGAAGTAGCCCGTCATGAGGTATTTGCCCTCGGGGTCTGCGCGGAACGCGTCCGCCGCAAGCGGACAGAGGATGAAGAACATGCTGAGCGCGAACGACCACACGGCGCCCGTGCCGATGGACGTCGCCATGTAGCGACTGATGATGTTCTCGTCGCGGCGCTTCGGTTTTTCCTGCATGTAGCGCTGGAGCGCCGGCTCGCCGCCAAACGCGAGAGCCGCGAGCGTATCCATGACGAGGTTGACCCAGAGGATCTGCGTGATCGTCAGCGGATTGTCATGGCCGAGGAGCGGCAACACAAACGAGATCATGACAGCACCGACATTGATCGTCAGCTGGAAGATGATGAATTTGCGGATGCTGTTGAAAATCGTGCGACCATAGAGGATGGCGCGCTCGATGGAGTGGAAGTTGTCATCGAGGATGACGATCTCACTCGCTTCCTTCGCGACCTCCGTGCCGCCGCCCATGGCGAAGCCGACGTCCGCCGCCTTGAGCGCTGGGCTATCATTGACGCCGTCGCCCGTCATGCCGACGACGAGGTTCATGGATTGCGCGATGCGCACGAGACGGCTCTTGTCGGACGGCAGCGCACGCGCCACAACGCGCAGGTGCGGCAGTTTCTTCTTGACTTCTTCGTCACTGAGCGCCGCGAGCTCGTCCGACGTCATGGCGATGTCGCTGTCCGTCTGCAGGAGCCCCGCTTCGCGCGCGATGGCCGATGCCGTGTTCAAGCGGTCGCCCGTGATCATGACGACCTGCACGCCCGCTTCATGTACCTCGCGGATGGCATCGATGGACTCGGGGCGCACTTCGTCGCGGATGCCGACGGCACCGACGAACGTCAGTCCCGTCTCCGGCAATTCTGCCGGCATCTTGCCATCGACGACAGCAAGCGCGAGCACGCGGATCGCGCGGCCGGCGAGCTCATCGAGGCGCGCGTCGATGGCTTTGGCATCCGTGAGCGGCTGACGGCTGCCGTCCGCGTCGATATACGACGTGCAGCGGCCAAGGATCTTTTCCGGTGCCCCCTTGACGAGTGTACCATCATAAGGCCCCGTGATTTCCGCCAGCGAATACTTGTTGCGGCTGTTGAACGGCAAGCTGTCCGTCACCTGCGCGTCCTGGCCAGCCTGCGAATCTTTGATATACTCGAACAGGGCGCGCTCCGTCATATTGCCGCCGACGGCGACGCCGTCCGTGATGACCGCGCTCGTGTTGTAGCGCACGACGAGGTCCGTCCACTTCGCCAGACCTGCCGTGAGGTCTTGGAATGCTGCATACTGCTTGCCCGTGCCATCGACAAACGCAACGGCTTCCAGCTGGCCCTTCGTAATCGTGCCCGTCTTATCACTGAAGAGGAGATTCAAGCTGCCAGCCGTCTCGATGCCCGAGACCTTGCGCACGAGGACATTGTCTTTGAGCATCTTGCCCATGTTTTGCGCCGAGACAATGGCGATCATGAGCGGCAGGCCTTCCGGCACGGCCATGACGATGATGATGACAGCGAGGATGACGGCATCGACGAGGTTGCTGCCGATGGCCATGAGATTGCCGCAATATGCCGCGATCGCCGCGCCGTCAAAACCATTGGCGATGACGATGCGGTCGAACATGTAGGCGAGCGCGATGGCCACGCCACCGATGTAACCAAACTTGCTGATATCGCCTGCGAGCTTGCTGAGCTTGATCTTGAGCGGCGTATCGCGATCTTCACTGCTCTGCAGCTCGCTCGCGATGCCGCCGTAGACCGTCTGATCGCCAACGGTCTTCACCACCATGATCGCATTGCCGTCACAGACGACGGAGCCACGGAAAATCTTGTGCGCATCGAGGAAGTCACGGCTCTCGGCGCTCGCCTGGTCATCCGCGGCCGTCGGCGTCTTTTCCGCTTCCTTCGCTTCACCGTTCAATACCGATTGGTCGACGCGGATCGTACCATCGACGAGGATGCCATCCGCTGGGACCTTGTCACCGGTCTGCACAAGCACGTAATCGCCGACGACGAGGTCATCGATCGGGATCTCGATGAGCTTGCTTTCGCGATACACCTTGCAGCGAATCATCGAAGCTTCTTCCTGAAGTTTGCGGAACGCCGTCTCATTTTGGTATTCCGAATACGTCGAGACAAACGTCGCAAGGATGACAGCGATGGCGATGCCGACCGCCTCATACCACTCCGTCTGTCCCATGAGGACAAAGATGACATCGATGATGAGCGCGACGCAGAGGATCTTGATGATCGGGTCGTCAAAATTCCCCTTGAACTTTTCCCAGAACGTCTCAGACGCTTGCTCTGTAATGGCGTTTGAGCCGTACTGTTCGCGCGAGGCACGCGCTTCTGCTTCGGTTAATCCCTTGATCTCCATAGGCTCTCCTCTCTAAAAAAGCTCTTTTACTTAGTCCATAGCCTCCATCACGACACCATCCGCATCCTCCGTCGCCAGGAACGCACGCCCTGGCGTGAGACAGACCGCCTGCCCTGGCGGTACGAGCCGCCCGCCTGGCGAACGCATCCCCGTGAGCGAATGATTCACGAGATACCATGCACCGCCTTGATGTGACACATAGGCCATCATCGCGCGATCCTGCACCTTTTCATCCGGGAACACGCCCGCATGGAAATGCCACGCAAACAGCGGCATCTGATCGTACACATTGATGACTTGGCGCGTGATCCATTGACCGCGCCGCCCATTCATCTTTTGCCGGATGCGCAAATGCATCACATCGTGCGGTTCCATGCGCGTCCCGCAGAACGGGCAGACGGGATCGCCGCCATACGGCAGTGGGAACCAATGTGCTGGGCAATCAGGATTTGCACAGGGCTCGAGCAAATCCCAAGCGTGGACGAGCGCCTTTTCCCACTCGAGCGCCGACGGCCGTTCCTCCGGATGATGCAATCCATCGCAAAAGGCACGCAAAAAGAGGCGCTCGAGCTCCGGTCCGAGATCGTGAATCGTGACCTTGAGGTCGTCCGGACGATTCGTTTGATCCTTCGGATCTTCGATGAATGTCGCCTGCGGCCCGTACATGAGAAAATCGTCTTCCTCCGGCGAGGCGGTACTGTAGACTTTCGGCCCTTCGAGCGGATGCCGGTGCAACAGATATTGATAAATGAGCACAGGCATCGCGAAAAGGTCCGTCTTGATGCACGGCAGCGCACGACCGGGATCGTCCATCGGGAGCTCCATCGTCTCGAGGACTTCCGGCGCGATATACCCCTTCGTGCCCGCGACCTCGGGCGGGAACAGCCCCGGCACGACGAGCGAATCGATGTCGATGACGACGCAGCGGCCGCCTTTCGGATCGATGAGCACGTTGTTCTCTGAAAGATCGGAATGCGACAGCCCCGCCTGATGCATGCGACGTACGGCGCGCGCGAGCAAAATGGAAATGGAAAGCATCGAGCGGAAATCGCCTTTTTCCTCGTCACGCAAATATTTGCTCACGCGTGGCGACGTAAACCAACGGCTCTTCTTGTCCTTGCCCGCAAGGTCAAGTGCCTCGACCTCCGACGCATCTTTGTCAAAGAAAAATTGTTTTGGGTACGTCGGGCAGACGATGCCAAATTCCGGCTGCTCGACGAGCGCGTAGGGCCAACAATAAAGGTCATCGAAATATTTCGCCGTAGCCTCCGTATTGCCCGCTGCGCCGCCTGCCGCCGCGGAACGCGTCGGATTGTACGCGCTGATGATTTTTTCGAGTCGCTTGTGCATTTCCGGATCTTCCGCGTCTTCCGGCTTGTTGAAAAACTGGATGACGTAAGATTTGTCCGGTGCAAAAAACGTATGCTTCATGCCGCCGCGCGGCGGGTTCTCTGTGACGATGTACGGGAGTACCGTGCCATCGGTGAGGACGGCCTGCGCTTCTTTCTTCTTTTTTTTGCTCATGCGCCTGCCTCCCGCACGGCCACGACGAGCGTGCGATCATCTGCTGAGGAACGCACCGTGTAATTGTCGAGCCATTTCGCGATGCGCTGCTGGATAGGATCATCCGGCGCGATGTCCGCGTCTGCCGACAGCATGGCGAGTTTCCGCTGATCCGTCCAATAGGACGCGAGCGCGTCCTCCGTCGGCGCGAAGCGCCGCGTGTAATGGAGTGCGACCTCCACAGTCTTGTCATTGACCCATGGGAAAGCGACAGGCTTGATTTTGCGCAGACTGCGCCGCTCCTCGAGCGCGCCTTCGAACGTGCTGGGTTCTGCGCCGAGCATGTCTTTCGGTGGCAGCAGGACACCATTCGCGAGCAAGTCGCAATAGAGGCGGCGCATCTCCTTTTCATTCGGGAAATAATCGTCCGCGACACCGTCCGTCATCGCGAAGATGTGCGTGACATGCCCGCGATAGAGCATCGTGCGATTCTGGAGCGCCGCCATCTCCGTCACGCGGTCGGAGACGAGAAATTCCGTCTCGCCCACGTACTCGCCGCTGTCCGGCTTGCCGAGCAAGCGCTGTGCTTTGTCAAAGGGTGCGGTCGCGTCGATGGCGGCAATCATGCCATCACCGATCTGGCAGGATAGGACGAGCGTGTCGCCCGTCGTGCCGGCAGGGAGGGCAAGCGCCACCAGCAGGGTAGAAGAAAAGTCCGCGAGCGTGAGGTCACGATGGAGAATTTCCGCATAACGTGGCTGCTTTGCGCGCGCCTTGTACGCATCCTCCACGGCTGCGCGGGCATCCCGCATCGCCTGTTGGAGTGCCTGTACGAGCGGTTGCACCGATGTCTGGAACGCCACACGGTCCGTTGCTTCACCGAATGGCGCAAAGAACGCCTCCGGCGTGTCGCAGGACGCGGAAAGCTCCGCCAGCTTCTCCTTCAAGGATTTCACAGCCTGCTCCGAAGCGGCGTACGCGCCGACACGCGAGAAATGCTTCGAGCCCGCGCCGTCCGCGACGGCGATGAGCTGGATGCGGCCAAGTGCGTCGATGGCGAACCAATCGTCGGAGTTCGTGCCTTCGTGCTTGTGCTTCTTGCCGCGCACACGCGCGCCGTACATCTCGCCAGACGACGTCTTCAGCTGCATGGCATACGTCTCCGTCTTCCGATCCGGCTCGACCGATTCGTCCGGCACAGGCTTGTACTGCCAAAGCATCGCCGTATGGCGAAGCACGTCATCGTCCGAGAGCGGTTGCGGCGCCGGTTCTGGTGCAGACGGTTGCGCTGGCGATGCGGCAGGTTCTACAGAAGCGGCAGGCATCGCCGGCGCCTCTGCCGGTTTTGGCGAAGGCACAGGCATTTCCTGTGTCTCTGCCGGTTTTACAGGGGCGGCAGCAACTTTCTGCGCCTCTATCGTTTTGACCGGAGCCGCAGCCGTTTCCTGCGCCTCTAATGGTTTTACAGGAGCAGCAGCCGTCGCCTGCACGTCCGCTGGTTTCACTGGGGCCGCAGCGACTTCTTGCGTCTCCGCTGGTTTCACCGAAGCCACAGACACCGCCTGCACATCCGCCTTTTTTGACGGGATGACTGCCGTTTCCTGCACATCCGGCACGATGACAAACGTCCGCGTTTTAAGCAGCGTCACGTCTGGCGGCATGGCGGCGTGCACGTCCACATGACGCTGCCGCACGTCATTCATGATGACTTTCGTCGTCCGGATGGGGATCTGATAGCCCGTCTGGTCCTGCTCCATGCAACGCCCTCCTCTCCGTTTTCTTTCGATCAGGGAACGACCGTAAAGCCCTGCGGCGGCGGCGGGAGCTCGATATTGCTGCCCGGCTTCGCGTCAAGGCTCTTCGACGACATCTTGATCGAGCCCGACACCCACTGGAAGAATTTCGCGAGGTCTCCTGCGGACAGGCTGTTCATCATGAGGACGTTCGGCGTGAGACGCTTCAGGCACGTCGTGTCCGCGCCTGCACCTGCCGCGCAGGCGATGATGTTCGCAGCCTTCAGCGTCTTGATGCTCTCCACCTGACGGTCGAATTCTTCCGTGTCCGTCGGCATGCCGTCCGTCAGAATAAAGACGAGCGGGCGCCAATCGCCCTTCTGCTCCGGCGTGTTCTTGCGCACTTCGCGATCGATGCACTCGCGCAAGACGGCAAGTGCGCCACCGAGCGACGTCGCGCCGCCCGCCTCAAGCTGCGGCTCTTTGAAGAGCATGAGCTCCGTGAGTTGCGTCGTCTGCTTTGCCTGGCTCGCGAACGTGATGACGGAAAGGTACGCCGTCTCAAGCGCCTGCGGGTCGCCGCGCAATTCCGACAGCAGCGCCTTCACGCCCTGTCGCACCGCCTCGATCGGCTCGCCCATCATCGAGCCCGAACAATCCAAAAGCAAATAAACCGGCAAGCGGCGTACATAATCTCCCATGGGAATCCCTCCTGAAAATTCTTAAATAAAGTGAACTTTGCTCACGATGTTTTTATTATAGCCAATTTTCCTGTGATTGTAAACCGCAAAGCATCTCATTTCATCGTTTCTCTCTAAATCATATATAACATTTTACAAAATATGCCTCCCATGCAAAAAACTTGACATCCTGCGAAAACACACAAAAACCGCTCGTCCGTATGGGTTCGTACGGACGAGCGGCTGGGGGACTTACCGGTATTCGAGATTGCGGTTTGCGTTTCTCACTTCTTCGCTGACAGGCAACGACGCTTCGTAGCGGCGGATGATGACGCTTGTCGTCAGGACGCCGGCGAGCAGCACGATCGCCGCGAGGAGAATGACACGCGCAGCATTGTCATCGCTGTCCCCATCGCCGAGGACGCCGCCGAGGCCTTGCTGCACGCTGTCGAGCGCTGGGCCAAAGCTCTGGACGGCGTTGTACGTGTTGTACGCCGTCGCGAACGTGTTCCAGCCGGCGACGCCGAGGTTCATGAGCGAACGGTCACGCGCCGCCGTGATCCACGACTGAATCGTGATGATGATGGCCGAACCGATGAGTGGGACGACGATCATCACGTACATGAGGTTCAAAAGCACGCCGAGCATCGCCGCAGGGAGATACCCCGTCGAGACAGCGATATAGCCAACGATGAACGCATAGACGTACGTGAAGCCGATGGCCGACTGGATGGCGCCGGCCCAGACAACGAGGCGGATCCAGCCGCCAATCGCCTTCGACTCCGCCCACACGCGGCCAACGCTACGAGCGTTGAAGAAACTAATGACGAGGTTGAGTACGAGGACAAGGAGTAACATGCCCATAAAATCAAGTCCTTTCTATTATGCTACACTCGCACTTGTTTGGCGGCGAGCTTTGAAATGACCAATCCCGCAGACGGCCACGGCGAGGATCGCGGGCAGGATGTAGGGACCCGCGCTGCCGAACACGGCGAACGCATCTGTGATGCCCGTGCCGAGCGCTTTGTCCGCGAGCAACATCTTGCCTGCCGTCCAACCGATGACAGCCGCACCCGCATACATGACGGACGGGAAACGATCCATGATCTTGCCCAGCAGGCTGCTGCCCGCGACGACGATCGGGATGCTGATGAGGATGCCGGCCGCTGCGAGCAAGAAATGCCCCTGCGCGGCACCTGCGATCGACAAGACATTATCGAGGCTCATGGCGACGTCCGCGACGAGGATGGTCTTGACTGCGCCGCCGAGCGTCTGCGCCGCCTCGACGGGGCCGCCGCTTTTCTTGCGCGCCGAATCGAGCAGCCCCGCGGCGATCGGCAAGAGGATGAGTCCGCCGAGCGCCTGCAAATACGGGATCTGCAGCAGTTCCACCGCGACGAACATCAAAGCGATGCGGACGAGCACGGCGCCGCCCGTCCCGATGAGCACGGCTTTCTTGCGTGCTGCTTCCGGCAAAGCGTTCGCCGCCATCGCGATGACGACGGCGTTGTCACCGGCGAGCGCGAGGTCCATGACGATGATCGACCCGAGCGCCAAGAAAAATTCCATTGAAAAAGTTTCCAATTGAAGATGCTCCTTCCATTGCACTGCTGCGGCAATCGCCGCAGGATTTCGGAAGCAGATACCAAAAGAGACTTCCACATGGTATCTGTTTCCAGGTATCATGCGAAAGTCTCACCCATTGCACTGAGATTGCAACGCCGCCGCCAACCCGCATCGCGGGCAGTGATTGTTGACAGCAGCCTTTGAGGGTTACTCCCCTTCGCTATTCGGTTGATGCTTAGAGTATAGCAGGGGCAAAGGCACCTGTCAAGAGCCTTGCAGGGTTCGAACGTACCTCTTTGCATGAGAAGAAGGTTGCAAAACTCAACGAATACAAGTTATTTAATATATAACTTACATGGTATTTACTTGATATTCAGGATGAACCGTTATATTATGAACCGTAAGGACAAGCTATCCCACTTCTACTTACACGTCATGCGTTCCATCCCATCCGCATGACGGACACATTCTTTACTCAATTCTACAACATATTTCCTAGGCAAAAGCCCGCCGGTCGTTCCCAAGCCGGTGGGCTTTTGCTATGTAATATCATGAAAATGGCTCCGCAGGCCAACTGCCCTGCGGAGCCATTTTGTTTCAATTTTGTTTCAACGCGGAAGTGCTCACTCTGCGAGCATCATCACGCTGCCATTTTCACCGAGCTTGATGGCGAGCTTACCGTCCTGGACGGTTGCGCTCTTGCCGCTGAGCTGGTCTTTGTACGTCGTGCCGTCTGGAGCGGAAACTTCCACTTCAAACGTGCCGGCTTTGCCGTTGTTCAGTGCGACGATCGCGCTCTTGCCGCTCTGGGCTTTGCGCTCGTAGGCGTAGAACGCGCCATCGGCTTTCAGCGTCTCAAGCGAGCCATGCGCAAAGACGTCCTTGTTCGCGTTGCGGACCGCGATGACCTTCGTGTAGAATTTCTGGAGGTCTTTGTCCTCACTCCCCCACGGGAACGTACGACGGCAATCCGGGTCTTTGCTGCCGAACTGGCCGGCCTCATCGCCGTAGTAGATCGTCGGCATGCCAGGATAGCCGAGCTCGAACACGGCCGCCATCTTCAGGCGCGCCTTGCCGAGGTCGTAGTCGAAGTCTGCTTTCGTCGGCTGGAGCACGCCGTCCTTGCCGCCGCCATAGATGTAGATGGCGCGCGCCGTGTCGTGCGAGTCGACGATGTTCATGAGGTCATAGAGCGCTTCTTCCGGATAGTTCTGGCGGAGCTGCGTCAGCACGTCGTCGCAGTCTTCGGCCTTGCCGCCCATCACGTAATGCATGATGGCGTCGGAGAGCTTGTAGTTCATGACGGAGTCGAATGTGTCGCCCGTGAAGAACTGCGAGCCATCCTGCCAGATCTCGCCGAGGAGCAGCGGCTCATCGCCATTCTGCGTCTTGATGGACTTGACTTCGTCGCGGACGTCGGCCCAGAATCCCGGCGGCACTTCCTTCGCGACGTCAAGACGCCAGCCGGACAGGCCATAGTCGAACCACTTCATGATGACGCCCTTCTCGCCGTCCTTGCCATAGAGCAGGTAATCGCCGAGATCGGTCTTGATCGTCTTCGCGTCGTAGCCCGGGAAGTCTTTGTCGCGGAACGGAGCGAGGCTCGAGAAGCCCTGCCAGCTATGGTAGTCGTACTTCGCGCCCATTTCGTCCTTCGCCTTACGGTTGTAGATGTCGAACCAGTTCTCCCAATGCCACGGGCTGAACGTCTGGCCTTCGGCCTCGAGCTGTTTCTTCGCTTCCGCCTTTGCGGCGTCTTCGCTCATGCCTTTGTTCTCGAGGTCGTAGATCTTGCTCCAGTACTCATAGGCGCCGACCGTCGGGTACTTGCTGTAGCGGTCGAAGTAAATGGAATCGTCGCCGATGTGGTTGTAGACGCCGTCCATGATGAGGTGCATGCCGCGCTTCTGCATTTCCGACGCGAGCGCCTGCAGGTCGTCGAAATTGCCGAGGAACGGATCGACCGTGCCATAGTCACGCGCATCGTAGCGATGGTTCGACGACGCGCCATAGATCGGGTTCACGTAAATCGCGGAAACGCCGAGTTTCTGCAGGTAGTCGAGCTTCTTCGTGATGCCGGCGAGGTCGCCGCCGAAGAAGTCGTTGCAATCCCACTTGTCACCGTCCGCTTCGCCGGCGTTCGAGTTCGCTGGCAGCGCATTCCAATCGCGATGCTGCACCGGCTGCGGGCCGCGCGCCGTGTCACGCGCGTTGTCGTTCGACGGGTCGCCATTGAAGAAGCGATCTGGGAAAATCTGGTAGCAGACGGCTTCCTTCGCCCAATCCGGCGTCTCGTAGCCTTTCTTGTACGCCGTGAGCTGGAAGTACTTCGTGCCGCGCAGCTTCAGCTCGCCCGTGCCGCCCGTCTTCGTGTCGTCGCCGTATTCTTTCGTGTCATTCAGGACAAATTTGTAGCCGTAGATGCCGAACGTCCGCGGTGTGAACGTGCCCTGCCAGACGTCTTTGCCGTCCTTCGTGCCGACTTTCGTCATCGTCACATACGTCGTCGTGCCGCTGTCGTAGTCCGGGTTGTACTCGTCGCCGCCCTTGGCCGTCATGGCTGCTTTCGTGACCATGATCTTCGCGGACGTGACATCACCGGCGCCCGTCTCGAGTTTCAGCGTGACCGGCGTGCCCTCGGCGACCGCGCCCCACGGGCTGCGCTCATCTTTGTTCCAGCTGTCATGCGAGACCTTGTCCGCATGGATGCTGCCATCGTCGGCGATGATGTGCTTCGCCGCCTGATCGTAGTAGAACGCGACATCACCGTCATGCGCGATATGAATGGTCTGTGTGACCGGCTCCTGGCCGCTCTGCGTGATCGTCGCCGTGTAGTCACCGGCCGCGACCTTCGCATTCGTCTGGAAGAGGTTCGACAGCATGAGGTCGTACATCGTGCCGTCCTCGACCCCCGGGATGCCGGAGAGCACGGGGAGCTCGTCGCCCGTCAGCATCGTGTAGCTGTGGGAGTCCGCGATGCGATGCGTCTTGTCATTATAATAGAAGGTAACCGTCTCGGCATGGTCGAGCGTCATGGCGATGTTCGCGCCGTCCGCGATGCCATTCAAGCCGTAGTTTTCGGCCCAGCTGCCGTTGATGGCGATCTTGTAGTTGTACGTGCCGGCCGGCATATTCTTGATGGTAAAGGAATAGAAGCCGTTGCCGTCGTCGTGCATCTTCGTCGCGAGGTCGGACGGCGCCCATTTCGCGCCGGCGCCGCCGAGCGGCTGGAGGTCGCCGCAGAGGACGATGTCGCGCTGGCTGGCGAATTTCGCCTGCTCGGCCGCTTTGCCCTCGTAGTCGTAGCTGATCTCGTGCGTCGCTTCGTCGTACGTGAACGTCACGTCATGATCGGCCGCGAGGCGCAGCGCGATGTTGCCACCGTTCGGCGCGCCGTCTTTGCCGTAGTTCACATCCCACGAGCCGCCGACTGCGACTTTGAAATCATAGTTGCCCTGCGGGAGCTTGCCCTTGAAAACGCGATGACCGTTTCCATCGGGCTTCATGATCGTCGCCGCATCGGAGGGATCCCACTCCTTTGCCGCGCCGAGCTCGTCCTGCAAGGAGCCGACAAGCACGACATCCGTCGGCTGGACCGCGCCAGCCGGAGCCGCTGCCTTTTCTTCCTCGGCTGCCGGTGCCGCTGCGCCCTGGCCGTCATACGAAACGGTGACGAGATGCGTGATGCTGTCGTAGACGAACGTGACCTCGGCGTCCTGCGGGAGCTTCAGCTTCATGTTCGCGCCGTCCTGCGCACCGTCCTGGCCGTAGTTCTCATTCCACGAGCCGCCGATGGCGATTTTGTACTCGTAGTTGCCCTTTTTGAGCTTGCCTTTGAAAATGTAGTTGCCCTTGCCATCCGGCTTCATGATCGTCGCGCCATCGGCCGGCGCCCAATCCGTGCCGGCGCCGAGCTTCGTCTGCAGCGTGCCGACGAGGACGACATCCTCCGCGCCGACGGAGGCCGCCTCAGCGACAGACGCCGTGAGGATCGTCGGCGCCATGGTGACAGGCAGCGCCTGCGGCATAGCGAAGAGGCCAAGCGCGAGCGAAACGCCGATCGCCCGGCGAAGTGCTTGTTTGCGGTTCATATAGATCAGATACTCCCTTCGTGGAAAAAGGAAATTTTTGTTGGTGAGGGGAAATAAATTTACTACGAGAACAGAATTCCTCTGAACCATTGCCGAACCAATGAGTCCAGCTGCCTCTCCCTCTGGGAGAGGGGGACCGCGAAGCGGTGGAGCGGGTACTTTGGTGCAATCTGTAACAAATAGCATACTTGTAACATAGCAGTACGACTTCCGACAACGTACTGCTATGAAAGAATCTTCCGATTCGTTACGGCCAGCACCCAAGTACCCTTTCCGTCGGCCTACGGCCGCCACCTTTCCCAGAGGGAAAGGCTACTGTTTTTGTTACGCTCGGCAACAGATGAAAGAACTCTATTTCTCGCAATTTAAGGAAGCTATTTGCCTGCCGGCAAATGGCTAAGTTATCCCTAAGCGCTGAAGCGCAAAGGGCTAACTTAAAAATCGGGACCTCTGTACTGAGGGGAACGACGCGACCTGCCCGTTTGGGGGAATGGGAAGGTGCGAGGTTCCCCCCACTCAGAAATCCCGATGATATTAGGAATTTTTAGGAAATTGTCAAAATTTTAAATCGTTCCGCGTTTCGCAGGCGATTAGAAGTGGAAATCGACCCACGTACGGAGAATGTGACGGCGATAAGCACCGCTCTTCATGCTGCTGTTCTCCTGGAGATGCGGAGCCCACATCGTCTCCCACTCGACGTTCTTGTACGGGACGAGCTTGAAGCCGTAGTACCAGCCCTTGACGCCGTTGACGAAGGTCGGTTCGCGCGTCGCCCACTCGTCATCATGACCGAGGTCAGCGAGGCAGCCGAGCTGCATCCATTTCGCGTAGACGCTCCACGAACCTTTCTTGTTGAGATCCGTGTTGCGGTAGTCGATGCGGACGGCGTAGTCCTTGTTCGCGCTGCCGCTCGTCCAGCTGTCCTGATCCTTCGCATCGGAGCGGACGTACGAACCCGTGATGGCGAGGTCTTTCATCGGGCGGACCTTGAGGTCGATGCCATAGAAGTTCTTGGCCTTCGTCCAGTAACCGTTGTTGTCGTCCGTACTGTAATCATGCGCCACGACGCGGGAATATGCGAGGTTTGCATCGACGTACTTGCCGAGCGGGCCCCAGAAGTTCAACGTGCCGACGACCGGGTTGCGCCAGTAGTGACCAACGACATCCGTAACTTCGCCTTTGTCGTTAACGACATAGTCTTCGTTGCCCGATGCCCAGTCTGCACCATTCTTCCAATACTGGGCGCTCAGCCACCAACCATGGCCGTGCTCGATCGGATGATACGTCGCGATGCCGTCGACCTGGCCGCCGAGCATGAGGTTCTGCATACCGATGCCGTTCCATTTGCGGCCGATGTTCGTGTACCAATTGTGCTGCGGGCCGAGCTGGAGTTCCATCCAAATGTTCGAGATGGAACCATTGTGGTTGTCATCGCCGAGGATGCTGTCCTTGTTGATGCCGGACACACGACCGTCAACCTGAGTCCATGTTCCAGTGTCTTTATCCTTGTGCATAACCTTGATTTTGGATGTACCATACTCTTTTTCACGGTAATGCGCGTTTTTCTCAATCGTGAAACGAGCAACCGCATGATCGTTGACCTTCATCTGGCCTTCGAGATCCATGTAGAAGCGGTTGTTGTAGTTGCCGTGGCCGCCATTGTTCGGAAGGCCGTTGTCGTCGCCCATCTGCACGCGACCCATGCCCCATACCTTGAACTTGTCGGTCTTCTCTTTGAGGTCTTTGATGTCTTTCGTGTTCTGCGCCGTCTGCTTCTTCAGCGTCGCGATCTCGTCACTGTACTCGGCAGCGAGCTTGTCGAGGACGGCCTGGTCGCCGATGCCGAGGCCGCCTTTCTGCATGGCCTTCGCGACGATGGACGCCATCTCGTAGCGCGTCATCGTGCGGTCGCCCTGGAACGTGCCATCGCCCATGCCGTCGATCACGCCGTCTTTGGCAAGGTAATCGAGGGCGTCATACGCCCAATGTCCCTGGGGGACGTCGCTGAAGCTGTCCGCACCCTCGGCGGCGAATGCCGTACCAGAGACGCTGACCGTCAAGCCGACGAGCAGCGCAAGGGCTTTCTTGCTGAGTTTCATCTAGAAAGACTTCCTTTCCCTGTGGGAAGCGTTAACATTTCCGCTTCCCTGAATCCTTGATATCTATCTATCACAGGTCTTCCGATCGTCTTTCCTTGTTTCGGCTTTCGAATCCCTGTAATATTCCTTGGCAATGTCTTGCCTTTCGATGGTTCTTATTTTATCTCAAAATCAACTGAAAATCGATAGGTTTCGGCGCTTTTGAACGTAAGTACGCCGCTTGAAACATGTTTCCGCGCGCTTGTCGGCGTTCCGTCATGCGTTCGCCACGAGCATTGCGCCGACGCCGGCGTAGACCGCCGCCGCTTTCTTTTTGATCACGTCGCGCGCCGTGTCGACGACGTAGGCGTGCTTCTGGTACGCTTCGAGCATCGGCAGGTCGTTCACCTCGTCGCCGATGACGTAGACTTCCGCGTCCGGCCAGTTCATCAGCTGCTTGAGGTGCCCGATGCCGCTCGACTTGCTGATGCCCGGCGGCGTGATGTCGAGGCTGCAGCGATTCGGATAGGCATGGAGATACGCTCCATACTTCGCGTTCAGCACGTCGGCCGCCGCCGCGGAATCCCTCGGTTCTTCGAAGCCGAGCGAGAACTGGTGGATCTGCGGCAGCGTGAGGATGTCCTTTTCCTCGATGTAGATGACGGGGAAATCCCACTCCTTCCCTTCGCGCATGATCCACGAGCCCTCGCTTTCATGGCAGAGGTACGTGCGGTCTTTTGCGGAAAAGGCAAAATGGAATGATGCTTGCACGCAGGGCTCCTCGCTGACTTTTTTCAAAATCTCGGGTTTGATCTGTCCCTCGTACAGCACTTCGCCGTCCTTGTCGCAGATGATCGCGCCGTTGTTGCAGACGGCAAAGTCAAACTCGATGCCATAGTGCCGCAGCTGCGGCGTCAGCATGCCGAGGTCGCGCCCGCTGACGGGGCCGAACTTGTGTCCGTGCTCCCGCCAGACGTGAACCCCGTCCACATCATCCTTTGAAATCGTATCCTCGCGGAAGAGCGTGCCGTCATAATCGCTGCAAGCGATCTTCATCGTCATGCGTTTCCGCCTCCCATCTTTTTATTTTTTATTGCTCTTGATATTGCTGTCCCAATGTGGTCGTCGTCGTATACACGACGGCTTCGAACGGGCGCAAGGTGCCCGGCTCTTCATCAGCTTGCTGCGCGGATGGATAGCTGTCCGTCAAGAGGTTCATGCCGCGCACGAGGTCGGCGTCGTAGGACACCTGCTCCGCCGTGAAGTTCACGAGCGTGACCGTCGCTTCGGCACCGAGCGTGCGGCGGAACGCGTAGATGCTTTCGTCCTCCGTCAGGAGCTCCGTGTAGTCGCCGGCCGTCAGGCATTCGAGCTCGCTGCGGTACTTTGCGAGGCGGCGATAGTACGAGAGCACGGAATCCATGTCCTCGGCCTCAGCCTCGACGGTATGCGTGCGGTCGTGCTCGACCGGCAGCCACGGCAATCCGGTCGTAAAGCCGCTGTGCGTGCCGCGCGTCCACTGCATCGGCGTACGCGCATTGTCGCGCGAGAAGCGGTGCACGGAGTGGAGCGCCGCCGCCTCGGTGTGGCCTTCGGCGAGCGCGCGCTTGTATTGGTTGTGCGACGAAAGGTCATTGTAGCACTCGATGGAGCCCCAGGTGACATTCGCCATGCCGATCTCCTGGCCTTCGTAAATAAATGGCGTGCCCCGGAGCGTCAGGAGCACCGTCGCCATCGCTTTCGCCGCGAGGTCGCGGTCCGCGCCCTCGGGGAGAAAATGATTGATGCAGCGCGGCTGGTCGTGGTTCTCGAAGAAGATCGGATACCAGCCATTATTCGCCGTCGCCGTCTGGCTCGCCGTCAGCGCTTTTTTGAGCGCCGTCAGCGGCCACGGCTTCGCGTGGCACCAGACCTCTGCACCGCCCGGGAACTGGACATCCATATGGCTGAACTCGAACAGCATGTCGAACACGCCGTTCTCGCCGACCCATTTGTCGAGGTCTTCGGCCGGCACGCCGTTCGCCTCGCCGACCGTGAAGATGTCATGGCCGTCAAAGACTTTTTCCTTGAACTCGTGGAGATAATCGAGGATGCCCGTCGTGTTCGCTTCCATCGCATGGATGTCGACGAGCCCATCGTTGCTGTCCGGCTGGCCGTCTTTGAACTCCGGCTTCTTGATGTAGACGATGGCATCGATGCGGAAGCCGCCGACGCCCTTGTCCAGCCAGAAATTCGCAGCATCATACAGCGCCTGGCGCACGTCGGGGTTCGCCCAGTTGAGGTCCGGCTGCTGCGGTGCGAACGTGTGCAGGTAGTACTGCTGGCGCTCTTCGCACCACGTCCAGGCCGAGCCGCCGAAGATGGAGCGCCAGTTCGTCGGCGCGGAGCCGTCGGGCTTCGCATCGCGCCAGACGTACCAGTCGGCCTTCGGGTTCGTCCGGTCCTTTTTCGACGCGAGGAACCACGGGTGCTGGTCGGACGAGTGGTTGTAGACGAGATCCATGACGATGCGGATGCCCCGCTTTTTCGCCTCGGCGATGAGGCGTTCCATGTCCTCCATCGTGCCGTACGACGGATCGATGGCGGTGTAGTCGGCGATATCGTAGCCGTTGTCGACCATCGGCGACGGATACACCGGCGTCATCCAGACGGCGCCGACGCCGAGCGTCTTCAGGTAGTCGAGGCGCGCCGTGATGCCGTTGAGGTCGCCCGTGCCGCTGCCCGTCGTATCGAGGAAGCTTTTCGGATAAATCTGGTAGACCTGGCTGGTCTGCCACCATTTGAGGGATTTTTTCATCATTGTGTTTTCCTCCGTCCACAAAACGGAAGCATTACGACAAACGGCCGCCCTGCCTCACAGGCTCATGGCGACCGTCTGCCTTCCCGCTTCTGGGGGATTTAGGGAAATTGGGAAAAATGGGGTAAGGAAATATATTTTCAAGCAATTTTTTGGGGGAAAATTGCCGAAAATCTGGATCAGAACGTGATGACGTCGCTCTCGGCGCTCGTGACGGCGCCGTCCGCGGCTTTCTTCAGCTGCGGGTACTCGGCGGAGTTCGTGATCGCCATCATGACGATGTCATTGTAGCCGGCATCCTTGATGACCTGGCGGTCGAACTGGATGAGCTTGTCGCCGGCTTTGACGTGGTCGTTCTGCTTGACAAAGCACGTGAAGCCTTTGCCCTGGAGGTTGACCGTGTCGAGGCCGATGTGGATGAGGAGCTCGGCGCCGTTCGTGAAGCGCAGGCCGACGGCATGGTTGCTTTCCGCCATGACCATCGTGACTTCCGCGTCGGCAGGCGCGACGACCGTGTCCGTCGTCGGCTCGATGGCGACGCCGTCGCCCATCATTTTCTTCGAGAACATCTCATCGGGGACTTCGCTCATGTCGATGAGCTTGCCGCTGACGCAGGCTTTGATGCCCATAGCAAGCGTCTTGTCGGCCGCCGGGGCAGCGGGCGCTGCAGCGGGTGCAGGCTCTTCGGAGAGTGCGGAGACGTCGCCTTTCAGCAGCGCGTCGAAGTAGCCGCGCACCTGCGGGACGTTCATGCCGACGATGACCTGGATGGCGTGGCCGTTCTTGACGAGGCCGTACGCGCCGGCTTTCGTGAACTTGCTCGGCGAGCCGACCTTGTCGGGGTCTGCGACCGTGACGCGGAGGCGCGTCGCGCAGTTCGTGACTTCTTTGATGTTCGACGGGCCGCCGAGGCTGTCGAGGTAGACGCGCGCCTGGATGGCAAGCTTGTTGCCGGCGAGGCCCAGGGCTTCCATTTCTTTCTTCGCCTTGTACTCGGCTTTCGAGAAGAGCTTGTCTTCGACGTCATCTGCCGTGCGGCCCGGCGTCGGATAATCTTTCTTCAGGATGAGGAAACGGAACACGAAGAAGTAAATGAAGAAGAACGCGATGCCGATGATGATCTGCATGATGTACGTGCCGGCATGATACTGGAACAGCGGGATCCAGTTCTGCACGAAGCAGTCGATCAGGCCGCCGCCGAAGTTGCCGGACAGGCCAAACGCGTAGAGGACCGTGGAAAGCGTTGCCGCGAGGACGGCATGGACAGCGTAAAGAAGCGGAGCAACGAAGAGGAACGTGAATTCGATTGGCTCGGTGATGCCGCAGAGGACAGCCGTGAGCGTGGCAGGAATGAGGAGCGCGGCCGTCTTTTTCTTCTTCTCTGGTCTAGCGCACATGTACATGGCGAGGGCTGCGCCCGGCAGGCCCCAGACTTTCGAAGAACCGTGGAGGGCGAAGCCGCCTTCCGGGAAAAGCTCGCTCAGGCTCTTCGCGCTCGTGGCGAAGTCCTGCAGATGCTGCAGCCAGTAGGCCTGAATGCCGCCGTCGCAGACGGCCGGGCCGAAGATGAACGGGAGATAGATGAAGTGATGGAGACCAGCCGGCAGGAGGATGCGTTCGGAGAACGTGTAGCACCAGACACCGACGAGGCCGGACGTCTTGAGGAAGAACTGGAACTGCTCGATGACGTGCTGGACGGCAGGCCAGACGAAGCAGAAGACGAGCGCCATCGGGATCATGATGGCGAAGCCGACGGCCACGACGAACGCCGGGCCTTTGAAGATGCCGAGCCACTCAGGAACTTCGGTATCATAGAAGCGGTTGTGGAGATAGGCGCTCACGCAAGCGATGAAGATCGCACCGAGCATGCCCATGTCCAGCGTCTTGATGTTCGCGATCATCGCGAGGCCCGTGCCCGCGCCGGCGTTCTGCGAAAAGTCCACTCCGAAGAAGTCGCCGTGCAGCGAGAGGAAACCCGAGATGAAGTAGTTGAAGCACATGTAGATGACGAAGGATTCCATGGCCGCACGGCCCGGCTCCTTCTTCGCGAAGCCGATCGGCACCGCGATGGCGAAGAGGATCGGCATCTGGGCGAACACCGTCCAGCCGCCCTGTTCGACGACGTACCAGAAATCGTACCAAACCGTACCTTTATCTGCGATCGATCCGAGGAGCATCGTGTTTTTGCAGATAATGGAAATTGCTACCGTAAGACCAAAGAATGCGAACAGGATGACAGGCGTGTACATCGCGCCGCCAAACCGCTGCAACTCTTGCATGATGCGGTCTTTTGACATTTCCTTTCCCTCCATTTTGTTCAAAAGAAGCAATCTCGAACATATTTTGCTTTCACGAACAATGATAATCTCTTTGCGATCCTTAACTTCCTGTTTCGGCTCGCTTCGGGAGTGCTGATGGGTGAGCCTGACCAGATTGCCGTAGATTTTTCGTCTGATCGAGGAGACAAACCGCAAGGCGTAGCAGCGCTACGTCGAGGATTTGTCGACGATGAGCAGGCGGAAAAGATGCGGTAAGATGGTCGGAGCGAATCCCATCAGTACTCCCGAACTAAGATATCTTATGGGTAAAGAATACAAAAAAAGAGCCGCGAAATCAATAGTTTCGCGGCACTTGGGCACGGGTGCGCAGAGGGCGCAATTTGTTACATTTGGTGAACTTTGGTACGGCGCTCCATCTGGAAGAAATCGACGGCCAAGAGCGCTTTCGCGGCCTCGGAGCGCGGGTGCGCGAGGAGATCTCCTGTCGCTGCATCCTCGACCATCCGCCCTCCATCCATGACGAGGATGCGGTCGGCAGCCTCTGCGAGGAGCGGCAGGTCGTGCGTGATGAAGAGACAGGCGATCTGCTCTTCCTTCGTCAGGGCACGGATGAGCGTGACGATCTTGCCTTGGAGCGTGACGTCGAGCGCGCTCGTGACTTCGTCGCATAAGAGCACGCGCGGACGGATGGCGACGGCGCGCGCGATGGCCGCGCGCTGACACTGGCCGCCGCTGACTTCGAACGGGTAATGCGAAAGAAGCGCCTCCGGTAGCTCGACGGTGTCGAGGAGTTCTTTCGTGCGGCGCTCGATCTCCGCCCGTGACCAGCCGTGCGACCGCATCGGCTCGGCGATGCTCCAGCCGAGCGTCCGGCGCGGGTCGAAGGAAGCCTCGGGCTGCTGGAACACCATCGCAAGATGTTCGTAGCGCTCCCGCGCCCCCGGTTCTGTCGCATCAAATGTCTGCGCGCCGATGGACACGCTTCCGCCGTCCGCCGTCTCGAGCCCCGCGATGATGCGCGCCGTCGTGCTCTTGCCGCAGCCCGACGTGCCGACGAGGCCGGCGCACGCGCCCGGCTGGAGCGTGAAGCTCACGTCTTTGAGCACATCTTTCGCGTTGCGGCCTTTAAAAGATTTCACGAGGTGCGAAACCGTCAGTGCCGCGCTTTTCGTTTCGTTGTCAGCCAACCGCCTCGCCTCCCCCTGCTCCGATCCGCGGCACGGCGGCGATGAGTTCTTTCGTGTACGCCGATCGCGGCGCACGGAAAATCGCTTCGCTCGTGCCTTGTTCGACGACGCGCCCTTTTTGCATCACGAGGATCTCGTCCGCCATGTAGTACGCGACACCCATGTGGTGCGTGACGAGGACGAGGGCTGTGCCGTTTTCCTGGCAGAGCGCGAGGAGCTCGCGCACGACCTGGACTTGCGTGACGCTATCCAGCGCCGAGGTCGGCTCGTCGGCGAGCAGCACGCGCGGCTGCATGAGGAGCGCCGAGAGAATGCCGACGCGCTCTGACATGCCGCCCGAGAGCTCGAACGGATACGCATTTAAAACGCTTTCGTCCAAATGGAGCTTCGCGAGCAGCGGGCGCGCATGCGCGAGCAAATCTTCCCGCGACCAGCCCTTGTGGCGGTGGACGCTCTCAAAAAGCTCGTCGCCGACGCGGCGCACGGGACAGAACGACGCGCCCGCGTCTTGGAAGATCATCGAGAGCACGGGGCCGGCGAGCGCGCGGCGCTCGTCTGCGTTTTTCATGAGCAGGTCGTCGCCGTCGAGCAGAATCTTGCCGCCCGTGACCGTGCGCTCCTCGGACGGCAGGCCGAGGAGCGCTTTGAGGATCGTGCTCTTGCCGCTCCCGGACTCGCCGACGATGACGAGGACCGCGCCGAAGTTCAGCGAAAAGCTTACGTCGTGGACGACTTCTTCGCCTTCCCAAGCGATCGACAAATTCTTTACTTCCAGCATCTTCACACCACCTCCCCAACGCCTCCCCCTCTGGGGGAGGTGCCGAGCGAATGCGAGGCGGATAAGCAGACGCACGGCGCTTTAGCGCCGATGCGGTCGCTTATGCCGCTTGCGGCGAAGGAATATGAATGTAGTGACTGCGTTACCCTCTCCGACCCCTTCGGGGCCACCTCCCCCAAAGGGGGAGGCGTAATTTGAGAGCCCTCGACCTTACTCTTTCGCCAGTTCCGGCGTGATCTCGTAGTAGTCGGACGGATGCGCGGAGAAGCCTTTGACATTCGGCTTCATGACGAACGACATGCGCAGGTGCGAGGCGTAGAAATACGCGCAGTCATCGAGGATCAGCTGCTCCATCTGGATGGCGATCGGCGTGCGGTTCTCCGCGCCGAACGTGTTGCGCAGCTGCTCTTCGAGCGCTTCCATCTTGTCACTTTCATAGAAGCCGCGGTTGTACGCCGAGTTCTTCAGCACGTGCGTCGTGAAGTAGTATTCCGGATCGCCCGTCGGCGCGTTGACGTTCGCATTCGAGAACAGGTCGTATTCGCCCGTCTTGAGGAAATTCTTGTAGTTGTTCGTGGCGTTGACATCGAGCTTGATGCCGACGTCCTTGAGGTCAGCCTGCGCAGCCTCTGCGAGGAGCGGCAGCTCCTGACGGCTCGTGTACGTGAGGTAGCGGAGCTCGAGATTCTTGCCGTTCTTGTCGACGTAGCCGTCGCCGTCCGTGTCCTCGTAGCCTGCTTCTTTGAGCAGCGCCTTCGCGCCCTCCTTGTCAAACGGCACGGCATGGACGGCCTTGTCGCCGAACGGCATGGACGCGGGGAACGGGCCGACGGCCGGCGTGCCCTGGCCGTGCAGCAGGACGTTCGTGAAATTGTCCTTATCGATGGCCATGGAGATGGCCTGGCGGACGCGCAAGTCCTTGAGATCTTCGTTCTTGAAGTTGAACGCAATCTGGTAGATGCGCGACGTGTCGACCTGGCTGACCTTGTACTTGTCGTTATTCATGAAAAGTTCGAGGCTCGCATACGGGAGGCCCTGCACGGCATCGAGCTCGCCGTTCTGCATGGCCATCGTCAGCGTGTCGCCGTCCGTGATGCTCTTGACGATGACCTTGTCCATCTGCGGCTTCGTGTCGCCCCAATAGTTTTCATTTTTCACGAGGTCGATCTCCGTGTCGGAGACGGACGTCGCGACGTACGGGCCCGTGCCGACGACGATCTTGTCTTTTTCGCCGGCATCGACATCGATGATGCAGCCGTACGGATCCGAGAGATAGTTGAGCAGCGCCGGCACTTTTTCCTTCGACTTGATGGTGATGGACTGGCCATCCGCCGTGATGGACTCGATTTTCAAATCTTTCGGGGCGCGGTCATGCTTCGCGAGCAGGTCGTCGAAGCATTTCTTGACCTCTTCGCCCGTGACCTTCTTGCCGTTCGAGAAGCAGATGTTGTCCTTCAGGTTGATCTTGATTGTGTAGTCGTCGATCTGCTCGTAGTCCTTCGCGAGCCACGGCTCGAGTTCCATGGACTCCGTGAAACGGAACAGCGTCTCGCCGATGCCGTAGCGCAGCGTCGACCAGCCGACGTACGTGTCGTGCGGATTCGTGCCGACGTTTTCGTTCGAGATGCCGTAGGCGACCGTGCCGTACGTGAACGTCTTATTGTCGCCGACCGCTTTCTGGCCATCGCCACCGCCGCAGCCCGCCGTGAGGAAAGCCGCCGTCAGAAGCATGGCGATGCCGGCCCGCAGCTTGCGGGAGGCTTTGAAAGACTTCGTCAGTTTCATAAAAAGTTCTCCTTTTCTCTACACACAACCCCTAAAAATTATCACTTGCTGCGGACGTCGAGGACGTCGCGCAGCTTGTCACCCAAGAGATTGAACACGGCGACGGCGAGGAAGATCGCGACGCCAGGCGCGAGGATGACCCACGGCGCCGTCTGGAGCATGCTGCGGCCGTTGTTCATCATCGCGCCCCATTCGGCGGTCGGCGGCATCGCGCCGAGGCCGAGAAACGAGAGGCCCGCAAGTTCCATGATGATCGTGCCGACATTCAGCGCCGCCGTGACGAGCACGGGGCCGGCGATGTTCGGCACGACATGGTCAAAAAGGATGCGCGGCGTGCCGAGGCCCGCCATGCGCGCCGCCTCGATAAACGGCGCGGTACGCATGGGCAGCACGAGGCCGCGCGCGACACGCGCGTATTTCGGCCAGCCGATGAGCGCGAGCGCAAAGGCCGCCGATGTCAGGCCGCCGCCCAAGGCACCCGCGACGGCGATGGCGAAGACCATCTCCGGGAAGGCGAGGAAGACATCGGAAATACGCATGAGCACCGTGTCGAGCCGCCCGCCGTGGTAGCCGCAGAGCACGCCGATCAGGCTGCCGAACACGCTGATGAAGACGAGAAGCCCGAGCGACGCGCAGAGCGTCGTCTGCGAGCCCATGATGACGCGGGAAAGCAGGTCGCGCCCGTAGCGGTCCGTGCCCAAAAGATGCGTCGCATCCGGCGGCGCGAGCGCGATGGCGAGATTTTGCTCGTAGGGATCCATCGGCGTGAGGAACGGCGCGAAGACCGCAACGGCAAGCAACAGCCCTGCCAGCACGAGGTACGGCAGGAGGCCGTTTTTCATCCAGCTCATCCCTCCACCTCCCGGCTGTAACGCACGCGCGGATCGAGCGTATGATAGATGAGGTCGGCCGCGAGATTCACGCCAACGTAGATGATCGACATCCAGACGACATACGACTGGATGAGCGGATAATCGCGCATGAGGATCGCATCGACGGCCATCTTGCCGACGCCGTCCCAGAGGAAGATCGACTCGACGATCGCCGTGCCGCCGAGGAGCGAGCCGATGGACAGCGCGAGCAGTGTGATAATCGTGATGAAGGACGATTTCAACACGTCACGCCACAGGATCCAGCGCTCCGGCACGCCGCGCGCCCGGGCCCCATCGACGTAAGGCTTCCGTAATTCCTCGAGCACGACGGCGCGGATCTGCCGCGTGTATTTCGCGCCCATGGCGATGGCGAGCGTGACGGCCGGCAAGACAAGCGTCTGTGCGCCGCCGCCCGTGCTCATGACAGGAAGCCAACCGAGCTTCAGTGCGAAGATGTAAATGAGGAGCAACGCCACAAAAAAGTTCGGCAAGGAGTTGCCGACGAACGTCAAGAAACGGATGAGATAGTCAAAGAACGTATTCTGCCGCACGGCCGCGAGGATGCCGAGCGGGAGGGAAAACAGCATGGTCAGAGCAATCGACGCAAGCATGAGCTCCACCGTCGCCGGTAAGCGCTCCGCGAACGTGTCGAACACGAGCTTGCCCGAGATGTACGACCGTCCCATGTCGCCCGTCACGACACCGCCGAGCCAGCTGCCATATTGCACGAGGAATGGCCGGTCGAGGCCGAGCTCGTGGCGCTTCTCCGCCTTCACTTCCTCCGATACGCCGCCCGTCTGCTCGTACATCACATCAACAGCGTCATCCGCCGCGAATTGCATCATACCGAACGTCAGGAACGTGATACCGATGAGGATCGGGATGAGCTGCACGAGGCGCGCAAGCACATATCGTTTCAACGCCAGTCGCCTCCATTGAGAAATTTTTTGAACCATAATACATCAGATTTCTTTCATATTAGCAAACCACGCAAAAAAAAATAAGCCTCCCAGGGGGATGTCAGAACCCCCGGGTAGGCTTATTTTCGCGAAAAAAATTTGCTATGATGAGGAAAACACAAACCACGCGAAAGGAGCAGCGCCATGCCTGCCACCAATACTGCTGTACAACGTTCCTCTATCGAAGACGACGACCTCCTGCTCGAACGCCGCATCGAGACGTACTGGGACGAGCGCAGCAAAGCGTTCTCCGCGAAGCGCCGCCGCGAGCTCGACGGGCCGGACGCCCATGCGTGGAAGACGTATCTCCTGCGCACGCTCGATCCGATCTTCCCCGACTTCTCCGAGCTGCGCGTACTCGACGTCGGCACGGGTGCGGGCTTCTTTGCCATCCTCTTCGCCGAGATGGGCGCAAAGGCGACAGGGCTAGACCTCTCGCACGACATGATCCACGAGGCAAAGGTGAACAGCCTCGCCTACGGCGTGCCGGACGGGACGACGTTCGCCGTCGGCAATGCGCAGGAGCTCGCGTTTGCCGACGATTCCTTTGACATCGTCATCAGCCGCAACCTCACATGGACGCTGCCAGACGTTGAGACTGCTTACCGCGAATGGGTGCGCGTGCTAGCCGCAGGCGGCATGCTCTTCAATTTCGACGCCGACCACCGCCACACGACGTGGGACGCGGCAAACACGAACGACCACCTCGCCGCGCAGACGCTCGCCGAATGCAACGCCATCAAGGACGCGCTCGCCATCAACCGCCGCGCACGTCCGGCATGGGATCAGGCGTTCCTCGAGCGCCTCGGCCTCACCGTCGAGACCGCGCCTGACATCCGCCGCGCGGTCTTCGTCGATCCCACCGTCCTCGTCGACGACATCCCGATGTTCGCACTCTGCGGACGGAAAAGCTGAACCCCTCGCATGAAAAAAACTGCGCCGTACGTGCAAAAAGCACGCGTGGCGCAGTTTTTTCATGCTGCAAAGGAAATGGCAGCTGCCCCTTCCCGCGAACCCGTCGGCGAGACACCGGATGTATGAGCGGGACACGCGTGCTCCGTCACGTGTCCGCGATCGCCTCTTCTTCGTTTTTCACCGCTTCCTCCTTCGTGTGCATATAGACGCGGTACTTGACGTACCAGATCTCAAGCAGCAGGAAATACGGCATCATCGACTGGAATGCCGGGCGCGCGTCGCCCTCTTCGTAGAGCTGGAAGCGCGCGGGCGAAACGTAGAGGTTCACGGTCGAGAGGCTCGCGAGCGTATTGTCGTGGAGCTTCGTGATCGAGATGAGCGGCACGTCACGGAGCTGGAGCTGCTGCGCGAAGTCCGTGACGTTCGGCGATTCGCCGGAGAACGAGACGAAGATGAAGAGGTCGTCTTTCGTGACGTTCTGCATGACGGCATTGAACTCCTCGCGGCCGCGGATCTCGAAGATGAGTACGTTGTCGTAGAAAAACAGGCGCTTGAGCTCCTGCACGACGTTGCTCTGGACGTAGCCGGAGGCGTAGGCGTAGACGCGGTTCGCCTCGTGGATGAGCTTGCTCGCGGTGTCGAAGTTTCGATCCATGAGCTTCTTGCCCGTCTTGATGTAAAATTCGCCGAGGTCTTTGAGGACATCGTCATGATAGACTTCGCCGGACGGCTCTTCCATCTTGAGGATGGCCTTGAGCTCGCTGAAGCCGTCGAGCCCGAGCTTCTGCGCAAAGCGCACGACCGTCGTCGACGAGACAGCGCACGACCGCGCGAGCTCGTGAATGGAGATGTGGCGCACACCGGCGCGATGCGTGACGATATACTTCCAGATCACCATGTCCGTAGCATTGAGGTCGGCTTTGTGCTTGTTGATGATTTCATCCAGTTGCAAAATGATTTCCCCCTCGAAATCGCATAGCCCCAAAAATCTGTCTTTTTTGCCCTGCTCAACTCTACAGCATCAATATGAAATCCGTCCTAAGAAAACGCTGTTCCTCGTCATTCCGTCGTATTTTTGTGCAACTCGCACAGGTAACGCCCGAGCGCGTCCTGCCACGCAGGCAGGCGCGAAAAGCCGGCCGCGTCGAGCGCAGCTTTCGAGAGGCGCGAATTTTTCGGGCGTACGGCCTTCGTTGGGTAGGCCGACGACGGCACGGGCGTGACGGTGATGTCTTTTCCCGCCTGGCGGAAAATCTCGCGCGCGAACGTCGCCCACGAGCAGAAGCCTTCGTTCGTCGCATGGTAGACGCCGTATTTGTCGCTCTCGACCATGTCGACGAGCAGCCGCGCGAGGTCTTTCGTGTACGTCGGCGAGCCGATCTGGTCGTCGACGACGGTGAGCGTGTCATGCGTCTCGGCGAGACGCAGCATCGTCTTGATGAAATTCTTGCCGTTCACGCCGAAGACCCACGAGATGCGAACGATGAAATAGTTTTCCAGTAATTCCTGCACGGCGACTTCGCCGGCATACTTCGAGAGGCCGTAGGCATTCACAGGGCCTTTCGGCGCGTCCGTCTCGTAAGGCGTGTCGCCGAGCCCTGGGAACACATAGTCCGTCGAAAGATAGACGAATTTCGCGCCGATCGCTTTCGCCGCCGCCGCGAGCGTCCGCGTCGCGCCGCCATTGACGATCATGCAAAGATCTTTTTCATCCTCGGCCTGGTCGACGGCCGTATAAGCCGCGCAGTGGATGATGGCGTCTGGATGGACGTGCTCCACAAAGGCTTGCGCCGCCGGGAAATCCGTCAGTGAGAACTCTTTCCGAGACGCGCCAACGGCCTCATGGCCGCGGCTTTCCAATTCTATCATGACATCATGACCTAATTGTCCGGTAATACCGGTAACTAATACCTTCATCGTATCCCCCTTTTTTTGTATCTTTCGATTGCCGATCGTATCTTATACAGCAGCCTCTCCCTTTGGGAGAGGTGCCGAGCGAATGCGAGGCGGAGAGGGTACAAGGGTACGATAGCCGAGCAATACACACGTATGTTTCGAAGCATTTCGCAGTAAGAACTGCTTCGAGGTTATGAGAATATTGTTTTGCTATCGCACCCTAGTACCCTTAGCCGCAAGCGGCATAAGCGACCACATCGGCGCTAAAGCGCCGTGTGTCTGCTTATCCACCGCTGACGCGGTCCCCCTTTCCCAAAGGGAAAGGCTGCTGGATGCGTCATGCCCGGCAACAGCAAGATACAGCTTGCAATCTCTTCAAAATCACTCCGTCCGCGCAAGGTTCTGGAACTTCGTGTATTCCTTCTGGAAAAACAGATTGACCGTGCCGATCGGGCCGTTGCGGTGTTTCGCGATGATGACTTCCGTGATGTTCTGGTTTTCCGTGTCCTTGTTGTAGTAGTCCTCGCGGAACAAAAACATGACGATGTCGGCATCCTGTTCGAGCGAGCCGGACTCGCGGAGGTCGGAGAGCATCGGCTTCTTGCCCGGGCGCTTCTCGACTTCACGCGAGAGCTGCGACAGCGCGACGACAGGCACGTCGAGCTCGCGGGCGAGCGCCTTCAAAGAACGGGAGATTTCAGAGATTTCCTGCTGGCGGCTGTTGTCGCCATTTTTCGCGGCGCGGCCCTGCATGAGCTGCAGGTAGTCGATGACGACGAGGTCGAGGCCGTGGTCCGCCTGGATGCGGCGGGCTTTCGAGCGCAGTTCCATGACGCCGATGCCCGGTGTGCTGTCGATGTAGAGCTGTGCTTTCGAGACGCGGTCGGCCGTGTCCATGAGGCGCGCCCATTCCTCGTTGTCGATCTGCCCCGTGCGCAGGCGCTGCGAGTCGATCTGCCCTTCGGCGCAGAGCATGCGCTGCACGAGCTGCTCCTTGTTCATCTCGAGCGAGAAGAACGCGACGGAGTGCCCGTGCATGGCGGCGTACGACGCGATGTTCAGCGTGAAGGCCGTCTTGCCCATCGACGGGCGCGCGGCGACGAGGACGAGGTCGGACTTCTGCAGGCCGCTCGTGATCTTGTCGAAATCCGCAAAGCCCGTGGCGAGGCCGGTGATGCCGCCCTTGCTCTCGTAGAGCTTCTCGATGTGGTCGATCGTGTTGACGACGATCTGGTGGATCGGCTCGACTTCGTCCGTGGACTGGTCTTTCGTGACGGCGAAAATGCGTTTTTCCGCATCGTCCATGATGTCTTCGACATCTTCCGTGCCTTCGTAGGCATTGCCTGCGACGATCGTCGCGGCGTCGATGAGGTGCCTGAGGCGCGCTTTTTCCTTGACGATGTTCGCGTGGTACTTGATGTTCGCCGCCGTCGGCACGTAGTCGAGCACTTGCGCGAGGAAAGCGACGCCGCCGATCTTGTCAATGACGCCCTTCTTTCGGAGCGCATCTTCGAGCACCACGGGGTCAATGGGCTTGTGGTCGTGCACGAGCTCGATCATCGTCTCATAGACGATGCGGTGCGCTTCACGGTAAAAATCATCGGGGTGCAGGAGATCCTGCACTTCCGTGAGCGCGTCCGGCTTGATGAGGATGGCGCCGAGCACCGAGAGCTCGGCCTCGATGTTCTGCGGCAGCATGCGTTGGGAGCTTGGCATAGAGACCTCCTTTGTTCTCACGCCTCCCCCCTTGGGGGAGGTGCCGAGCGAATGCGAGGCGGAGAGGGTCACGCCGTAACAAAATTCGCAAGCCTTTCGATAGGAATGAACGCGTAGTTACTGCGCTACCCTCTCCGACCCCTTCGGGGCCACCTCCCCCAGAGGGGGAGGCGTAGTTTGCAAGTCTTCTGCTGGTAATTCGACGGGCGTATCATCGGGGCTCGCAGGTGCGAAAATATACTCGAATGCTTCTTCCGCCGTCTTCACGGGGCGGATGTCGAGGCCGAGCATGCCCTGCGGGATGTCCTTTTTGTTTTCCTCGGGGATCACCATGAGGCGGATGCCGGCTTGCTTGGCGCCGTAGGCTTTTTCGAAGACGCCGCCGACGGGGCGCACGCGGCCGGCGAGCGAAATTTCGCCCGTGACGGCGACGTCCTGACGGATCTTGCGGCCCGTGACGGCCGAGACGATGGCAGAGAGGATCGCCGTGCCGGCGGACGGACCATCGATGTTGCCGCCGCCGATGACGTTGATGTGCACATCGTAGTCGTGGATGTCCTTGCCCGTGACTTTGCGCAGCACGGACGCGGCATTGAAGACGGAGTCCTTCGCCATGGAGCCGGCCGTCTCATTGAAGCGCACCGTGCCCTTGCCTTTTTCATGCGCGGGGAACGCGACGGCTTCGATCTCGATGACGGAGCCGAGGAAGCCCGCGACGCCGAGGCCGAAGATGTGGCCTTGCTCGGCCGTCTTCTTCGCCTTCTTCGTCACGAACTGGTAAAGGCGGCTGACCTGCGCGACTTCGTAGATGTCCTGCATCTCGACCGCGATGGCCGCCGTGCCAAAGGCTTCGGCCGCCGCTTCCTTGCGGGACTTGCCTGCCGCCTCGGCCGCACCGATGGCGTTCGCGACGGCGACGTCCTGCCCGCTGCGTTCGAGCGCGAGCGAGTAGGCGTCCGCGAGGATGTTGATGGCCTTGCGGCCCTCGATCGTGTACTCGGCGATGAGCTCGGCGACGCCGTCCGCGAGGCGCACGTGGAGTTTCGCGGCGGCGTTGTGGAGGATCTTCACGATGTGTGCGGGCGTCAGCGGCTCGAAATAGATTTCCGCGCAACGCGAGCGAAGCGCCGGATTGATGTGGCCGGCATCGCGCGTCGTCGCGCCGATGAGCACGAAGTCGGCGGGTGCGCCTTCCTCGAAGAGCTTCTTGATGTACGGCGGGACTTTCGGGTCCGTCGGATCGTAGTAGGCCGAGTCAAAGTACGCGCGCTTGTCCTCGAGAACTTTGAGGAGCTTGTTTTGCAGCATCTCGTCCATTTCGCCGATCTCGTCGATGAAGAGGATGCCGCCATGCGCGTCCGTCACGAGACCTGGCTTCGGCTCGGGCACGCCGTTATCTGCGAGCGTCTTTTGCGCGCCTTGATAAATCGGATCGTGCACGGAGCCCAAGAGCGGGTTCGTGATGTCGCGCGGGTCCCAGCGGAGCGTCGTTCCGTCCGTCTCGATGAACGGCGCTTCCTCGCCAAACGGCGAGAGCGGCTTTTTCTTCGCGGCTTCGAGCACGAGGCGCGCCGCCGTCGTCTTGCCGACGCCCGGCGGGCCGTAGAGCAGGAGGTGCTGCGGATACGGGCTCGAGAGCTTCGCCATGAGCGACTTCACGGCGCGCTCCTGGCCGACGATCTCGTCAAATGTCTGCGGGCGCAGGAGCTCCATGACGGACTGCGTGAGGTGGATCTTGTCCATCTTTTCGAGCTTTTCCCGCTTTTCCGCGTCCTGCGGCGTTTCCGAGGGGCCTTTTTCCTCCTTGAGCACCTGCATGCGGATGTCCTTGACGTAGTCCTGATGCTCCTGCTCGAGCTTGTCGTTGACCTTCTTCTCGATGGAGTCCTCGACGTTCTTGCGCGCCATCATGTCGGCGACGCGCTCGGAGAGCTCCGAGAGGACTTCCGGAATTTCCTCGTCCGTCGGCGCCGGGCCGAGCGTCGGGTTCTCATTCACGATGCGCTCCAGCGCGAGCACGCGGTCGCCGCGACGGCTCGAGCGCATGAGCGCGAGCGCGTCGAGCTTGCCGGCCTGTAGCACGAGCTTGTCCGTGCCCATCGTGTCGACGAGGATGGCGAAAAACGCCTGGATCTCGCGGTCGAGCTCCTGCGCGATGAGCTCTTCTTCCGTGAGCCCTTCGTCGTCATCATCCTGTCGCCCGCCGCCCGCCGGAGCGCCTTGGTCGGATGCAACGCCCGTTTGAACGCGCGTTTTTTTATTCTTAGAGGCCGCAAAAGACGAGGGATTCCCCTCGCCTTGGTCGGTCGTCTTTTCTTGCGATAGTATGTTTCGAATGTTATCTAGCAATCCCATGTATCGTTCCTTTGGTATATCGTTCTCTGATAAAGCACGAATGACTCGCAAACTGCAGCCTTCCCCACAGGGGATAATGTCATGAAGTTAAGCGATGGGCGGCTGAACCAAAGCCTTCCCCTCAGGGGAAGGTGCCGAGCTTGCGAGGCGGAAAGGGTCCCCTGTACGTTTTGTGCGTTCGTAGAGCGTAACTTCTCGCGGGTGCGCGCACGAAACCTTTGGGGATCTACGCGCACCGGCGACATCATCAGTTGTACGAACTCAAAGGCCGTACAAGCGACCCGCTCCACCGCTTCGCGGTCCCCCTCTCCCTGAGGGAGAGGCTTTGGGGCTCGTACTTCTTTCTTACCTTAATGATATTGCTCTCCCTGAGGGAGAGGCTGCTTTCTATGTCACTTCGCGACCACATTCACTTTGATCGTGCTGGTAATGGTCGGGTGCACTTTGATGACGGCTTCGTAGATGCCCTCGCCCGTCACCGCGCCTTTGATGCTGATTTTTTTCTTGTCGATGTCGATGTTTTGCGCTTTCAGCGCTTCGGAGACGTCCTTGCCCGTGACGGAGCCGAAGAGCTTGCCGCCTTCGCCGATCTTCACGGGGATCGTGACGGAGACGCTCTGGAGCTGCTTCGCCATGAGCTTTGCCTCGTCGGCGGCCATCGCGTCCTTGCGCGCTTTCGAGGCCTGCTTCGCCTTCGCGACGTTCAGGTTTTCGGCCGTCGCGAGCACGGCGGCTTTGCGCGGGAGGAGGAAGTTGCGGCCGTAGCCTTCGGAGACCTCGACGATATCGCCCTTGTTACCGAGTTTTTTGATGTCCTGCTGCAGAATCACTTTCATCTTGATCAAACTCCTTGATATATGTCTTTGCTTCTTCGATGGCGTCAGCGAGCACCGCGTCGACGGTCGACCCTTTCACCTGGGCGCCCGCGACATTCTGGTGGCCGCCGCCGCCGAATGCTTCCATGATGACCTGGACGTTCATCTCGCCTGTCGAGCGCGCCGAGATGCCGACGGTGTCTTCCGTCAGCGCGAAGACGACGATGCTCATGTTCACATTTTCGATGCGCAGGAGCGAGTCCGCCGTCTGTGCCGCGATGACCTGGATGTTCGGGATGTTCTCAGGGATGGACGTGACGATGAGGCCGCCCGCGAAAAACTGGGCGCGCGCCTCGGCACGTGCGAGCGCGACCGTCGTGTCGTAGTCCGAGCGGAAAAGATGGCGCACGACGACGGGATCGGCGCCTGAGCGACGGAGATATGCCGCCGCATCGAAGGTACGCACGCCCGTCTGCACGGCGAAGTTCTTCGTGTCGACGACGATGCCGGAATAAAGGGCCGTCGCCGCGAGACGCGACACGCGCATGTCGTCGCTGAAGTACATGAGGAGCTCCGTCACGAGCTCGCTCGTCGAGCTCGAGGCCGGCTCGATGTAGACGAGCAGCGGATTCTTGATGAACGACTCGCTCCTCCGGTGATGGTCAATGACGACGATGCGCCCGACACGCTCGAGGAGTGACGGATCGGCGACGAGATGCGGGATGTGCGTATCGACGACGAAAAGCACAGGCGACAGCGCGTCGAGCGTCGTGAGGTCGTCTGCATGCACGAGCAGGTCCTGGTAGTCCTCCTTCGTGCGCAGGTACTCTTTGATTTTCGCGATGCCCTCGTTCATGTCCGAGAGAATGATGTGCGTCGGCTTCTCGAGCGCCCTTGCCATCTCGGCGATGCCGACGGCCGCGCCGAAGCTGTCATAGTCCTCATTGTGATGACCCATGATGTAGACGGCGTCCGCGGACTCCATGATTTCCTCGATGGCGTGCGCAACGACGCGCGCCTTGACGCGCGTGTGCTTCTCGACGGCTTTCGCCTTGCCGCCGAAGAACTGCGTCTTGCCGCTCATCCAGACGGCGACCTGGTCGCCGCCGCGGCCGAGCGCGAGGTCGAGGCCGGCCTGCGCCTGCCGCCCGAGCTCCGCGAGCGTCTGATCCTCGGCGACAGCCACGCCCATGGAGAGGGTGACGGGCAGGCGGTTCGTGCTCTGGATCTGGCGAACCTTGTCGAGCACGTCAAATTTTTCCGTCATGGCGCGGTCGAGGTCTTTGCGGTCGAGCACGGCGACGTAGAGGTCTTCCGAGACGCGCTTGAGAAAGCCGCCGAGGTTCTTGAGCCAGCTGGCAAGCGCCTGGTTCACTGCCAAGAGGAGCCCTGCCCGCTCGGCCTCCGTCTGGCCCTGCATGACCTCGTCATAGTTGTCGATCTGGATGTAGCAGAGCACCGTGCGGCTCGCATTGTACTCGCTTCGGAGCTGCTCGACGTGCGAGACGTCCTCGACGAAGAGCACCATGTACTCCGGCTGGTGCACGGCGAATTTCACGGGGCGGTATTTCACCTGGAAATAATGGTCCTCGTGCGCGAAAACGTACTCGCCCTCCGTGCCCCAGACAGGCTCGAGGATCACGTTCGGCCAGTCGTCCTTGATGTCCGCGCCATGCTCGGGCGCGTGCCCGAGGAACGATTCGGCCTGCTGGCTCGCCCACTGGATGCGCCCTTCCGTATCGACGACGAAAATCGCCTGCGGCAGGCGCTCCATGGCGTAGTTCATGAGCTCGTTGACATTCGCGATGACGCTCTTCGTGTAGCGCTCGAAGCGCACGGAGCGGTCGCGGCAGCGCTCGCGCGCGAACGCCGCGAGGCAGATCCAGACGACGAACGACGTCATCGCGAGGAACGGATTGTAATACCACAGCACGGCGATCAAGAGCAGCATCACGAAGAGCTGCAGCGTCAGATCGATCCATGCCGATAGATTGCGCGGCATCGTGTCACCTCCCGGAGCTCTTGGCGAAGCGCCGACGGTAATCGACATAGATGTCGACGAGTCCCGCGAACGCCACGACCTGGAGCAAAAGGCCGTTCAGGCAGACGAAAATGTAGATGAACGTGCGGAGGAACGTCCGCACATTGTAACTCTTTAGGAGGACGTGCAAGAGCGCGAGGCCCTGCACGAGGCCAGCCATCATCGCGATCATGTTCGCATTGAGCCCCGCCTGCTGCAGGATCGGGATCTCATGGCTCGCGCCCCAGTACATCGCAAGGAGCGAAAGCACGAAGAGATAAAGGAACGCACGCGGCATGCGCCACTCGGAAAACGGCGGCAGTGCCTGCGGCATCGCATGGCCGAGGCGCTTCAGCACGCGCGAGCCGAGGAAATACAGCACGAACGTGTCAAAGAGCCCCATGATGAGCACGATGAGCGGTGCGAGCTGCGCGACCATCGCAATGGCTCCGTCGATCTGCTGTTGCGACTGCGCAAGCTCCTGCGCGTCGACGCCCATGGCCGTGTACATCTCCGAGGTCGCGTCGAACGCCTCTTTCATGCCGTCGATCTGCGCCTGCCACGGGTCGATGCCCATGAGGAAAAAAATCAACGCAAAGCCGAGGAGCTTGCCGCCGATCGAGGCCGCAAGCCCGGAGAAAAACGTCCGCGTGCCGGAATATTCCTTGCGGATCGCCCAGCCGAGCACGACGCCCGTCGGCGCAAACGCGAGGAAGAGACGAAACGCGAGCGGCGGACCGGCAAAGAGCGACAGCACCGCCATCGCCGCGACCGCGGCCGCAAGGCCATATTTCAGTCCATGGCGCACCGTCAAAATGAGCAGCGGCAGCGCCCAGACCATGACGGCGACAACGCCGATGATCGGCAGATACACCGCCATGAGCCCCAAGACAACAGAAAGAGCGGCGAGAATGCCGCTTTCCGTGAGAGGGGTCAGCCGATTGGAAGTCATGAATTTCATCCTTTCGAAGATATCCGTTTGTGCTTTTGCTTTGCATAAGCGACCGCTAAGCGTCTGCTTAGCACCTACGGATATCTTAGCCATTTGCCGTCAGGCAAATAGCGTCCATAGCATCACGCCTATTATATCAGATTTTGCTTTTAATGGGAAATCGATTGCTCATACTCCGCGATATATTTCCGATACAAGTCCATCATTTCGCGTCCCATGAAATCCAGGAACGGCTTGCTGTCGCCGCGATCTTCCGCTGCTTCGAGCGCCGCGATGTAACGTTCCTTGTGCTCGCGGTGGACGATGGCGGGCAGCAGGCCGTTTTCTTTTTGGATGGCATTCATGAGCAGCCGGCTCACGCGGCCATTGCCGTCCGCCCAAGGATGAATCTGCACGAGGCGGTAATGCGCTTCAAACGTCACTTCGTATTGCGATGCCGCATCGAGCGCACGCATGCCTTGGCGTTTCTCGCCCAGCCACACGCAAAATGCTTCGAGCTCGGCCGGCACTTTTTGCCACGCGAGATACGATTTTCCCCCGCGTCCGGCGCTCACATTGACGAGGCGCAAGTCACCCGCCGAAGAATCAAACGTCCCGAGGACCGTGTGATATTCACTGCCCGTGTTCTTCAAGACCGCTGCTGAAAGCGCCTGCAGCTCACGCACGCCAATGGCTTTTCCGCCATCCATCATCCGAGCCGCAAGCTCGTAAGCTTTCTTGAGGTCGAGATTCATCAGCTGCTCCGTCAGATTCCGTCCCGCAGGCACGATGCCGTCCTCAAACATCAAAGCATTCTCCCGCTCCGTCACCGTCGATCCCTCGATCGCCGTCGAGTGCGTGACCATGGCGTAAAGGTAAAACTTGTCGAAATCGATCTGCTCGTCGATGTGAAGCTCACGGAAACGGGCAGCCAGCAAATTCAATGCCTGTCGAATGTCCTCGCTCATCTTGCATTCCATCATGCCACGCTCCTTCCATCCATTTCCCTTTTAGCATACCTGCAAAAAGGACAAAGGAAAAGAGCATCTTGCCGATGCTCAAAAATTTTTTCAATCATGGATTTCATCCGGCCGGCATGTGACGACGCTGCCGTCCGTCTCGTAGTAGACGACCTGAGCGAGCTTCGCGTTGCGGAGCATCCTGCGGCAGAGCAGACACGGCTTGCCGCTCGCCAGACTTCCGTCAGCATTCACGCCGACGATGTAGATCGTCGCGCCATCCATGGCGGCAGGGTCGGCGTTGATGATGGCGTTCTGCTCGGCGTGGACGGCGACGCAAAGTTCGTAGTTCTTGCCTTTCGGCACGTGCAGGCGCTCGCGCTCGCAGAGACCGGTGTCGATGCAGTTCGCCTCGCCTCTAGGCGCGCCGTTGTAGCCCGTGCTGATGATGATGTGGTCTTTGACGATGATCGCGCCATAGCGGCGGCGGAGGCACGTGGCCCGGCGGCCGACGGCACGCGCGATGTCCAGGAAATACGTCGTCCAGTCGGGACGCTGCTGCTTTTCTCTCATGATAAACCCTCCATATATCGTATTCTGAAGATATATGCTGACCGCTTTTCAAACTACGCCTCCCCCTCTGGGGGAGGTGGCCCCGAAGGGGTCGGAGAGGGTAACGACGTAACTATTTTCGTATTCCTTTCGAAAGGGATACAGAACGTGTCCATACGCTACCCTCCGCCGCAAGCGGCATAAGCGACCTCTAGGCGCTAAAGCGCCAAGAGTCTGCTTATCCGCCTCGCATCCGCTCGGCACCTCCCCCAAAGGGGGAGGCTTTGATGCCGCCATTCTCTCAATTTAGTGCCATTGTTCCAAATACCTTGTCGCGAGAATCACGGCGACGAAGTCGTCGACGGGCACGGGCGGGACTTGCATCGTTGTTGGAAGGAGACGCCGGAATCCCGTCGGCGGGTGGGCTTTCCAGTATTCCTTCTTTGCCTGCTCCGTCGTGCGATACTCGTCAACGACTTCGATGGAGAGCGCGGGCAAGGCGCGCTTCAGACGTTCGTACGCTTCCTTGCTCGTCGTGCCGTTGCCTTCGATCAACTTGCATGGAGAAAAAGCCGCCACGGCTGCGGCGGCTTCTTGCTCCAGATGTTTTGTCTCGATGACCTTTTGCATGAGGACACGGATCTGCCCGTCCTCTGTTTTTTCGAGCGCGGCGAAGCCGCATTTGTCGCGGCCGGGATCGAGGCCGAGGACGACGAGGCGCCCTGCTTCTTCTCTGCCCGCTTCCATATTTTTCACGGCTGCACCCCCGCGTTCTCTTCGTCGATGCGTTCGACTTTGACATCGAGGCGCAGAGGGCCGAGGGCGTTCGTCGCTTCCCTTGCGTACGCCGAGAGGACGACACCGTCGTGATACGGCTGGATGCGGCTCACGACATCGTAGAACTGCGCGGCTTCGATGACGCCGACGGTGCCGCGGATTGGATCGGGGAGGATACCGCGCGCCTGCGCTGTCTGGTTCACGCCGGTGAGGAAATCCATGAGCGCTTCCTCGGCCACGCCTTTCTGGCTGCCGTCGATGCGGTACGAGCGCGCGAGGATGAATTCGTGCGGCTGGAAGATGATGCTGTTCTTGTAGAGTTCGAGCGAACCGCGGATCTCTTCGCCGCGAATCTGGTTGCCGGATGCGACGACGCGCACGACCATGTCCTGCGGACTCTTCGCGATCGTCTGGACGGCGGACTCGAACTCCGGCCGGTAGATCCAGATGTCCTGATCTGTCTTGTTCTCGCCGACGCGCACAGAGACGTTGCGGCTCGCGACCTGCGCGAGCGTCGTGAGGTCGGCGCGGACGGCCTCTTCGTCACGGTTGCCGCGGATGACGCCGCTCGCGATGACTTCGCCGGCACGGTAGACGATGTCGCCTTCGCGAATCGTGATGAGGCCGTTCGCGAGCGCCTCTGTCTGCTTTTCGAGCAGCTTCTTCTCGTCGCCGAGCTTGACGTTCGTCTGCGTGAGCGCGTCGTTCTCGCCCTGGAGTGCTTCGTTCTGCCCCGCGAGCGTCTCATTGAGGCCAAGCAGATTGTCGTTCTGCGCGGCGAGCTCGTCATTCTTTGAGAGGAGCGCGGCCTTCGCTTCTTCAAGCAGGCGGTTGCCTTCGAGCAGGCGCTGCTGCTCCTTCTCGAGGGCCGCTTGCTGGCCTTGAAGCTTCTCGACCTCGTCCTGCGAGGCAGCGAGTGCCTGGTCGGCTTCGTCTTTCTGCTGCTGCGCGCTCGCGAGATCGGCTTGCGCGAGGTTCAGGCTCGCTTTCGTCTCCATCATCGTACGGTTCAGCTTTTCCATGCCGAAGAGCGCCGTGCGCACGTCTTTCGAGACGGCGGTCATGACGCCGAGCGTCGTCGTCGTGATGAGGATGCCCGTGACGATCGTGACGATGATCGACGTATGGCGCGGACGCAAGCCAAAGAGCGACAAGCGCTTCTTGCCGACCTTCGAGCCGAGGCGGTCGCCGATGAACGCGATGGCTCCGCCGGTGATGATGAGGACGAGAATGAGCAGGACGCCGTACATAGGCTGACCTCCTTTAGAAAGTAACTTTATAGAAATCTGTTACGAATGATTGCTGAACGTAACGCCTACAGCAGCCTCTCCCTCTGGGAAAAGCAGACTCTTAGCGCTTTAGCGCTTAGAGGTCGCTTTATCCTTTAGGTAGAGGGGGACCGCGTCAGCGGTGGAGCGGGTACTAGGGTGCGATAGCCGAACAAATAAATCGTATCAGCATAGCAGTACGTTGTCAGAAGCCGTACTGCTATGTTACGACTAGGGTATTTGTTACGAATCGCACCCTTGTACCCTTTCCACCGCTTCGTGGTCCCCCTTCCCCGGAGGGGAAGGCTGCTTTTGTACGAATTATCTCGACGCTTTTCTTACGAGATACAGCCCCGCGATGAGGCCGACGATATTTGGGATCCAGACGGCGAGGGCTGGGGCGAGGGCGCCGCTGCGGCCGAGGGCGTTCGCCATCGTCATGAGTGCGTAATAGATGAAGATGATGATGATGCTCATCGCAAAGCCCGCCGACGAGCTGTTGCGCGTCGGCTGCAGGCCGAGCGGCACGCCGACGAGCGCGAAGACGAGGCTCGCGAGCGGCACGGTGATGCGCTGGTAAAGCTCGGTCTCGAGCTTGTTCGTGTTGACGTACTGCGTCTTCATGATCTCGATCTGCGCCTTGAGCTCTTTCATCGTGAGCTCTTCGGGGTCTTTCTGCTCGCGCACGATCTGCTTCGGGCTCGCGTTGATCGGGAGCACCTGCGTGTCAAAGCGCATGGAGTGCTCGCTTTCGCCCTCGTTGATCTCGTAGAGCATACCGTTGTGCATCGTCCATTGCTTGTCGCCGTACTCGGCATAGTCCGCGTTTTCGACGTGCTTGACCTTGCCGTCGTCGCCAAATTCCTGGAGCGTCAGACCCTGCAGCGTCTCGCTGTCCGCGTCATAGCGGCGCGCGTAGAGGAGGCGCTGGATCTTGCCGTCCTGGATGTCCTTCAAGATGACATGGTCTTGCGACTCGAGGCCGTTGCGCCCCTGGATTTCGTAAAACACGACGTTGCGGTACGCCGTATTTGACCACGGCACGATGTACTCGTTGAACCAGATCGCGCCGAGGCTGACGAAGAAGCCGAGGATGATGGCCGGCGTGGCGATGCGGAAAAAGCCGATGCCGCACGATTTCATGGCCGTGATCTCCGACGAGCTCGAGAGCCGGCCGAACGTCAGAAGCGACGCGAGGAGCATCGACATCGGGAACGTCCACATGACGACGCCCGGCAGGCTGTAGACGAAGACTTTCACGACGGACGTGATCGAGGCGCCGTAGTCCGTGATGTACTTCGCGATGCGGAACAGCGTGCCGGAGCCAATGAAGACGGTCGAGAACGCGCAGATGCTGAAGAGGAACGTCAAGACGACCTCTCGGAAAATGTATTTGTCGAGGATCCTGATATGCATGGATGATCTCCTATCGGATGGCGGCGGATATCAGCGTTCCTGATAAATGTGGAACGATCAACGCTTCAAGCTTGTGGTTACAACGTGAAATTGTCGCCGAGGTAGAACTTGCGGGCGACCGGGCTGTTTGCAATCGTCTGGCTGTCACCTTCGAGCAAGATTTTTCCCTCGCTCAAGATGTAAGCACGGTCGACGATGTGCAGCGTCTCGCGGACGTTGTGGTCTGTGATGAGGATGCCCATGCCGCGTTGGCGCAAATATTGAATGATTTCCTGGATGTCAGCGACGGCGAGCGGATCGACGCCGGCAAACGGCTCGTCCAAAAGGATGAACTGCGGCTCGAGCGCGAGGCAGCGCGCGATCTCGACGCGGCGACGTTCGCCGCCCGAGAGCTCCGTGCCCTTGCGTGCTTCGACGTGCTTGATGTGGAACTCGTCGAGGAGCTCCTCGTATTTGACTTTCTGCTCGGCTTTCGAGAGATTCGTCGTCTCGAGGATGGCCATGATGTTTTCCTTGACGGTCAATTTGCGGAAGATCGAAGCCTCCTGCGTGAGGTAGCTGATGCCGAGCGCCGCGCGCTTGTGCATGGGGAGCTGTGCGATGTTGACGTCATTGAGGAACACATCACCGGACGTCGGATGCTCAAGGCCGACGATCATGTAGAACGTCGTCGTCTTGCCGGCGCCATTCGGCCCCAAAAGGCCGACGATCTCGCCTTTTTCGACGCGCAGCGACACGCGGTTGACGACCGTGCGCTTTTTGAAGGTCTTCACCAAATTCCTTGCTTCAATGTTCACCGTTTCTGCCTCCAAAATCCTGCGCGATCGCAGTCTCTTTGATCACTGCACGTTCGCCTTGCCGCTCTGGTCGAGGCGGACGGTCAATTTGTTCGCGCGCATCGTGTTGTTCTCCTGCACGGCCCAGGCATTGCCCGTCGCGACGACGACGCCTTTCGTGTAATCCATCTGGTCGCCGCCGACTTCCGCATTTTTCGTTGGGCTCACGAGATGCGCGGCGCCCGTGCCAATGTAGTGGTCGTCTTTGAGCCAGCCTTCGAGGCGCGCCGCGGTGAACGTGCCGTCGGCATTCGAGACGACGCCGCCCGCCTCCATGAGCAGATAGTCATTCTGCTGCGGGTAATAATCGACTTGGTCGCCCGAGAACGCCTTGTCCTGCTGCGTGCCATGGACGTCGCCCGTCGCACGCATGTGCTCCTGGCCGTCCGAGACGAGCTCGCTGCACGTCAGGCGCATATCTTCGCGTACGGCGATGACATTGCCGCGCACGTAGCCTTGCTGCGTCTTGCTGTTGTACTGCGCATGCTGGCCGGCGACACGCGTGATGCCGCGCTTCATGAGCACGTTCTGCTCCGCCGTGATGATGCCCGTACTCATATCGTATTCGACCGTGTCTGCGTCAAGCGACGCTGGCTCGCCGGAATTCGCAGCCGCTGCGAACGCGACCGCGCCCGCAGAGAACGAACCCACCGACAGAAGGACTGCTGTCCATTTTTTCAGATTCATGTTCATTTTGCACCCGCTCCTTCCGCGCCTGCATCTTTGACGCCCTTGACGATATGCGCATGGCCGATGGCCTTGAAATGGTGGAACGCGTTCGTCGATTCGATCTTGTCGGCCGTCGCTTCCATGTCCTCATGCTTGATGTAGGCATGGCCGTCGGCCGTGAGCTTCGATTCGTCTGCTGACCAGAGCAGCTTGTCGCAAGAGAGCGCAGCGCCGTCCGATGTCTTGACATCGACGTCTTCTTCGATCGTGATATCCTTCGACTTCGCGTCGTAGTGGCCTTGCTTCGCCGTCAGCGTGACGACACGTCCTTCCTCATCGTAGAACTTGCCCGTGAGGTTTTCCATGGTCACGTCTCTCGTATCTGCGTCCATCGTCATCGTCTCGGACGTGAGCTCCCAGACGGTCTTGCCGTTCTTCTCTTCCTTGATCGTATCATTGTCGTACGTCATCGTCTTTGATTCCGTCTCGATGGACTGTGGAGGCGGTGCTTGCGGCACCGTGCGCACGGCCCAGACGACGACGCAGACGAACAATAGGAGTGCGAGGCCGATCAAAATTTTTTGTTTGTTCATGGCTCGGCCGTGTCCTCCTTCGTTTCTTTCGTCGTTGCTTTCTTTGCGCGATGGCGTTTCGCGCGCGGCTCATTCGCCGTGTGATGTTTGTTCTTCTTCGCCATTTCCGGCGGCGTATTCCAGCGCTTCTGAAACCAGAGCCACTGCGTCGGGTTCTCACGGATGATGCGGTCGACGATCTTCGTCATCTTGACGGTGAAATCATTCAAATCTTGATCGGGGTCGCCATGGTCTTCATAGTGCAGCACTTCGCCGATGACGACTTTGTGCTTGCCATTCGGCTGACGCAGGATGAAAGCCGGCACGACAGGTGCGTGGAACTTGCTCGCGAAGACGGCCGGCCCCATCGGCGTCGAGGCCGTGCGGCCGAGGAATTCCGTGAAGCAGCCGCCCGGCCCTGCGTCCTGGTCAGCGAGGAAGCCGAGGATCTTGCCGGATTTCAGCGCGCGCGCCGCCGCGAGGAGTTCGCTCGTGCCGCGGGAAAAAATCTCGACGTGGATCGTCGCGCGCAAGTCATCGAGCACCCGCGTGTACTGGATGTTCGGCTGCGGCTTCGCGATGGCCGTGACGGGGAGGCCGTTCAGCGTGAACGACGCGGACAGCCACTCCCACGTGCCGATGTGGCCGGTAAGCACGACGACGCCATGCCCTTCGGCGAGCGCGGCCTTCATGCGCTCGAGATGGTCGATCTCGATGTACTGCTCGAAGTTGCCCTCGTTCAGATGCGGCATGTACAAAATCTCGAGCACGTTGCGCGCGAGGTTCACGAACGAAGCGCGGACGGTCTTGCGCGTCTCCTCTTCCGACATCCCGAGCGACATCATCATCTGCGAGACGGCGCGCTCGCGTTCTTTCTTGATGAGCAGGTAGTAGAGACCCCCCAGCACCCAGCCCGCGCCCATGAGGAGGCGGTACGGCGTGTGGCAGACGACCCAGCTCAGCGCCATCAGCGACTTGTAAATCATGGATGCATGCGCTCCTTTTGTCGAAAAGAAAATCTCTGAGAAGGTATTCCGCTATAAAATACAGTTTGATCTGTTGCGAAACGTCCGCGTACAGCAGCCTTCCCCTCAGGGGAAGGGGGACCGCGTCAGCGGTGGAAAGGGTACTTGGGTGCGATTTGTAACAAACACGATATCTGTAACATAGCAGTACAACTTCCAACAACGTTCTGCTATGTTCATGCGATTGACTTGCTCGGCTATCGCACCCTAGTACCCGCTCCGCCTCGCTGACGCTCGGCACCTCTGCCAAAGGCAATGTCATTAAGTTAAGAGACAGCCCTCCTCCTTGGAGGAGGGACAGGGCTGGCAGGCCCAGGGAGATTAAGCAGACTCTTAGCGCTTTAGCGCTTAGAGGTCGCTTATGCCGATTTATCGGCTGGGGCTTGTAGTTTGTGACTATTCGCAGGCCATCACACACCGCCCGTGCGCGCACGTTCTCTGATATGTTACGACGTGCGGCCACGGGGCCTGAGTGACTGTGTACGAATTGGTACGACGTACAGGCCGCTCCCTCCTGTTCGCTCCGCGTCTGTCCTCCCTCCAAGGAGGGAGGCTGGGGGTTGTGAGCCTTTCGCGCTTAACTTAATGACATTGCTCCCAGCGGGAGAGGCTGCGGGTTGCGGAGCTTATTGTGCTAATCCGTCCGTACGTTTCTTATCCGCTTCGCCTTCAATGTCATAGAACGACGCAATCACATCATTCCAGCGCCCCTGTGCTTTCAAAATGAACTCGATGACATCGCGCACGGCGCCGTGGCCTCCGTTGTTTTTTGCAACATAAGCGGCAGCTTCGCGCACTTCTTCGCTCGCGTCGGCGACGGCGGCGGGAAAGCCGCATTGGAGCATGATGGGCAGGTCGATGAGGTCGTCGCCGACGTAGGCGACCTCTCCGTCCGTGACGCCGAACTCCTGCTTGAGTTCCTCGTAAGCCGCCCGCTTGTCCATGCACCCCTGGTAGACGCGATCCATGTGGAGTTCTTCCGCGCGGAACGCGACTTGCGGCGACGTACGGCCGGTGATGATCGCGGTCTTGAGCCCTGCTTTGCGCGCGAGTGTGATGCCCATGCCGTCACGGCAATGGAACGCTTTGAAGAGCTCGCCCTCGGGGCCGATGTAGATGCCGCCATCCGTCAGGACGCCGTCGACGTCGAGGATGATGAGGCGCACGCTTCGCGCGCGTTCTTTCTGAATCTCCGTCAATGAAACCATAGCAACCTCAATTTTTTCTGAATCACACGACGCCCTGCCGCAAGAGATCCGTCAGATGCACCATGCCGATCGGGCGGTTCTCCTGGTCGATGACGGGGAGGACGGTGACAGGGTTTGGCTTGTGCTGTTCCATGACGTGGAGCGCCTGCGCGGCCATCTTGTCCGGGCCGATGATGAGCGGCGACGTGAACATGATGCTCTCGACGGGCTCGTCGAGGAAGTTGTTGTCCTTCGCGAGTGCGCGGCGGATGATGCCATCCGTGATGAGCCCGAGGAATTTGCCGTCGTCATCAATGACCGACGCAGCGCCGAGGCCTTTGTCCGTCATGACGAAGAGCGCGTCCTTCGCCGTCTTGCCCTTGTGGATGAGCGGATTGTCATCGTCCGTATGCATGACATTCTTCACCGTCAGCAGCAGCCTGCGGCCGAGCGCACCGCCCGGATGGAACAGCGCGAAGTCCTGGCTCGTGAAGTTGCGGCAACTCATGAGCGCCATGGCGATGGCGTCGCCCATGGCAAGCGTCGCCGTCGTGCTCGCCGTCGGCGCAAGGCCGAGGGGGCACGCTTCGCGCTCAACGGAGATGTCGATGAAGTAGTCGGCGAACTTGCCGAGCTGCGACTCTCTGCGGCCGCTCATGGCGATGATCGTCGCGCCGATGCGGCGGATGATCGGCAGGATGTTCACGATCTCGGACGACTCGCCGCTATTGGAGATGGCGATGACGATGTCGTCCTGCGTGACCATGCCGAGGTCGCCGTGGAAGGCCTCGGCAGGATGCAGGAAGAACGACGGCGTGCCGGTCGAAGCGAGCGTCGCCGCGATCTTGCGGCCAACATGGCCGCTCTTGCCCATGCCCGTGATGATGACGCGCGCCTTGCAGGCGAGGATGCAATTGAGCGCCGCGATGAATTCGTCGTCGATGCGCTCCGTGAGCTTCTTCACGGCGGAGGCTTCGATCTCGAGCGTCTCGATGGCTTTTTCTTTGATGGTGGAATCGTTCATAATTCGATGGTTTCCTTTATTTCAGCACGGATGATTCTTTTGCACGATTTTGTGAATCGCGAGCGCCTCGCTCAGCAGTTCTTCGAGCTTGTCGAGGTAGACCATGTTCGGGCCGTCGGAGAGGGCTTCCTCGGGGTTGTCGTGGACTTCGAGGAACAGCGCGTCGACGCCGCAGCCGACGGCGGCGCGGACGAGGTTGCCGACGTATTCGCGGTTGCCGGAGGACGACGTGCCATTGCCGCCCGGCAGCTGGACGCTGTGCGTGCCGTCGAAGACGACGGGGTAGCCGAAGCTCCGCATGATGGGAAGGCTCCGCATATCGACGACGAGGTTGTGGTAGCCGAACGACGCGCCGCGCTCCGTCAGGAGGATCTGGTCGCAGCCGCTCTCGTGCAGCTTGTCGACGACATTGCGCATGTCGTCCGGCGCGAGGAACTGGCCTTTTTTCACGTTGACGACGCGGCCGGTCTGGGCAGCGGCGTGCAGGAGGTCGGTCTGTCGGCAGAGGAACGCGGGAATCTGCAGGATATCCGCGACCTTCGCGACCGGCTCGGCCTGATAGCTTTCATGGATGTCCGTCACGACCGGCACGCCGAGTTCTTCCTTGATTTTTCCGAGCCATTCCACGCCTTTTTCGAGGCCGGGGCCGCGGAAGCTGTGGAACGACGAGCGGTTCGCCTTGTCAAACGACGCCTTGAAGACGTAGTTCACGCCGAGGCGCTGGCAGATTTCTTTCGCCGTGCGGCCGATGAGGAGCGCGCGCTCCAGGCTTTCGAGCACGCAGGGGCCTGCGAGGACGGCCAGCGGCTCGTCGCCGCCGATTTTGAAATTCCCTACGGTTACTTTGTTCATCGTTTATTCTCCCTTCGCTTCTGCGCTCTTCGAAAGCATATCTTTGTAAATCTCATTGACCTTCGCGAGGTCTTCTTCCGTGTCGACGCCGACGAACGTGCTGTCGCTCTCGATGACCTTGATGCGGTAGCCGTTTTCCAGGGCGCGCAGCTGCTCGAGGCTCTCCGCACGCTCGAGGGGCGTCGGCGCGAGCTTCGCGTATTTCAGCAGGAAATCGCGCTTGTACGCGTAGATGCCGATGTGCTTGTAGACGGGGATGCCGAGGTGATGGCGTGGATACGGCATCAGCGACCGCGAGAAATACAGCGCGTAGCCATCCTTGTCCGTGACGACTTTGACGTTGTTCGGATTCACCTGCTCGGCTTCGTCCGTGATCTCCGTCTTGACCGTCGCCATCTGGAGCTCCGGGTCGTCGTCAAAGGCGGCCGCGAGGCTGTCGATGAGCCCCGGATCAATCAAGGGCTCATCGCCCTGCACATTGATGATGAGGTCGTAGTCGGGAAGTTTTTCCGCGACTTCGGCGAGGCGGTCCGTCCCTGTCGGATGATCCTTGCGCGTCATGACGGCGCGGCCGCCATGCGCGAGGACGACGGTCTCGATACGCTTGTCGTCCGTCGCGACGACCGTCGCTTCCGTGCGCGTGGCGAGCATGGCGCGGTCGTAGACGCGGCAGATCATAGGCATCCCAGCGATGTCCTTGAGGGGCTTGCCCGGCAAGCGCGTCGACGCATAGCGCGCGGGGATGACGCAGAGAGCTTTGTATTTCATACAGCGGCCTTCTTTCTGAAAATCGAACAAGTGCGAACGTATCTTATCCAGCAGCCTCCCCCTATGGGAAAGGACATGCGCAGAGCGAAGCGCAACGCCAGGAGAGGGGCGCTTGCACGGCCTACGAACCAGCAGTCCGTTTGATGTCGCCGGTGCGCGCAGGCACTTGTAACATTTCGTACGCGCACCCGCGAAGTGTTACGCCGTACGAATCCCTCTGCCGTGCAGGGGACCCTTTCCACCGCTTCGCGGTCCCCCTTCCCCTAAGGGGAAGGCTGCTGTTTGAGCTCCGCCCGCCTTAACTTCATGGCATTGTCCCCTGGGGGAGAGGCTGCTGTTGATGTCACTTTCAGCAACAGCACCGTCAATGCGCTTCGTTTTCTTCAACCATTTCCGTCATGCTTTTCGGTTCTCTTCCGATGCGTTCTGCGAGGCGTTCCTGGAGCGCGGCAAGGAATTCCTGCTTGCCCGCCTGGAACGTGACTTCGACGCAGATGACGTAGACGGGGATCGGCCAGTGTTCGTTGACGACTTCGAGCGGGATTTTCACGGCGTCTTTTTCCGTGATGACGATGGCTTCCGCGCCTTTCGCTTCGGCCTGCTCCAAGACGTCGCGCATTTCCTGCTCCGTGTAGTCGTGGTGATCCGGGTAGCGCTGGCTCTCGATGATGGAGGCTCCGATATCGGAGAGCGTCTGCTCGAACGAGGCGGGGTTGCCGATGGCCGAGACGGCGACGATGCGCTTGCCGGCCATCTCGCGGACGTCGATGCCATCGCCCCCGATGTTCATGCACCACTCATAGAGCGGCATGAAGCAGCGCGGCTGGTGGATGCTCTCGACGATGGCGGCATGGTCGTTGTATTTTGCCAGCGTGTCGTGGATGTATGTCCGCGAGCCCGCTGCCGCTTGGTCGACCTTCGTCAGCAGGCAGACATCGGCGCGGCTGATGTGCGAAATCGGCTCCCGGAGCGTGCCGCGCGGCAAGATGTAGCCATTGCCAAAGACATTGACGGCGTCGACGAGCAGGATGTCCATGTCGCGCTCGAGCTGCCAATGCTGGTAGCCGTCGTCGAGGATCGCGACCTCGGCGCCGAAATGATCGATGGCGTACTGGCCGGTCACGGCGCGCTCCGCGCCGATAAGCACAGGCACGTTCGGCAGGTGCTTGGCGAGCATGTACGCCTCGTCGCCGGCTTCCGATGCTTCCATGTGGAGCTGCTTGCCGTCCGAGACGACGCCGACCTCGCCATGCCATTTCGCGCGGTAGCCGCGGTTCAGGATGACGACGCGGTAGCCCATGTCGCGGATGTCGCTGGCGAGGCGCTGCGCCGTCGGCGTCTTGCCCGTGCCTCCGACCGTCACGTTGCCGAGGCTGATGACGAAGCACGGCAGCTTCTTGCGTTTCTGGAGGCCGATGGAATACGTCGCGAGCTTGAGGTCGAGGAGCGCGGCGTAAATGAGCGAAAAGACGTGCAGCACGGCCATGACGATATGCAGGCCGATGCCGTGGACTTCCTTGCGGTGTACGAGGTCGATGAAATACGTCTTGACGTTTTCGATCTTCTGCGTCGAGCGCACGAGATGCTGGTTTTCCGCATCGCGCTCATACCGTTCGAGCATATTGCGCAGGATGACGGCGGATTTCCGGGACGCGCCCTTGTTTTCCTGGACGATGGCACGCGTCTCTTCCTCCATACGATGGCGGTGCGCGGGATCGTCAAAGAGTTTCGTGACCGCCTCGGCGAGCTCGTGGCCATTTTTCACGGTCAGGCACGCGTTGCGGTTTTTGAACAGCGCGTATGTGTCCTTGAAGTTGAACATATGGTGGCCGACGATGATGGCCTTGCCGTGCGCGGCCGGCTCCAGGATGTTGTGGCCGCCATGCATGACGAGGCTGCCGCCGACGTAGACGACGTCGCCGATGCTGTAGACTTTGCCGAGCTCGCCGATGGTATCGAGGATGACGATGTCGGGAGGATTTTCTGCCGGGCGCGGCGTTTTCTGGAGCTCCGTGCGCGTCGCGACATCGAAGCCCGCTTTCTTGCAGAGGTGCACGACCTCCGCCTTCCGCAGCAGCTCGCGCGGCGCGATGACGAGGCGGGCGCGCGGATGATTCTGGCGGACCGCCTGGAACGCTTCGAGCACCGGCTGTTCTTCGCCGCGATGCGACGAGCCCGCGAGGAAGATGCCGTCGTTATCTTCGAGGCACATATCCGCGAGGATTTTTTTCTTTTCCTCCGGTGAGACATCGGTGTACGTCTGGTCGAACTTCGTGTTGCCCGTGATGATGACGAGCTCCGGCGGCGCGCCGAGGCGTTTGATGTAGTCCGCGTCGATCGGCGACTGCATGGCGAACTGCTTCACCGTGCCGATCATGTCGCGCAGGAGGCCGTGCAGGTGCTTGTACTGCTTGACGCTCTTGTCGCTGATGCGGCCGTTCACCATCATGACGGGCACGTGGATCTCGCGGCACGTCTTGAGGAAATTCGGCCAGAGCTCCGTCTCGACGGGCAGGTAGACGCGCGGACGGATGCGCTTCAGCACGTGGCCGGCGAGCCACGGCAGGTCGAGCGGAAAATAGATGATGGCGTCCGCGTCCTTGATGATGCGGTTCGCCATCTCATAGCCGCTCGTCGTGACGACGGACACGAGGATCGGGCTCTTCGGGAATTCGCGGCGGAATTCCTTGATGAGCGGGCTCGTCGCGACGATCTCGCCGACAGACGCCGCGTGCACCCAGATGCAGTCCTTGTTCGCGACTTTATCGAGCGCGTGCGGCGGAAAAAAGCCGAGGCTCTGCTTGATGCGCTCGACAAATCCTTTTTCCCGCACGGCGCGGACCATGAACACCGGGATGATGAGCACGACGACGATGATGGCCGCGATGTTGTAGAGTAATTGCATGGTTTCCCCTTCCGGTCAGGCCTGCTCTGTGGGCGCGGCCTCAGCATTCTTGAATTGGATGCTGTAGAGGTATTCGTAAAGGCCGCCTTTCGCGAGCAGCTCTTCATGCGTGCCCTGCTCGACGACGTGGCCGTGGTCGATGACAAAAATCTGGTCGGCATCGAAAATCGTCGACAGGCGGTGCGCGATGACGAACGACGTGCGCCCCTGCATCAGCGTGTCGAGCGCAGCCTGCACGATCTTCTCGCTCTCCGTGTCGAGCGCGCTCGTCGCCTCGTCGAGAATCAGGATGCGCGGGTTCTTGAGGATGGCGCGCGCGATGGCCATGCGCTGACGCTGGCCGCCCGAGAGGTTCAGCCCGCGCTCTCCGATCTGCGTGTCGTAGCCCTTCGGCAGCTCGCGGATGAATTCATCCGCATTCGCCGCCTTCGCCGCCGCTTCGACTTCCGCGTCCGTCGCATCGAGGCGGCCATAGCGGATGTTTTCGCGCACGGTCGTCGAGAAGAGCATCGTCTCCTGCGGCACGATGCCGATCTGCTCGCGCAAGGAGGCGATCGTCACGTCGCGGATGTCGCGGCCGTCGATGAGGATCTGGCCGTCCGTCACATCGTAGAAACGAGGAATCAAATTCGCGATGGTCGATTTGCCGGCGCCCGAAGGGCCGACGAAGGCGATCATCTGGCCGGGCTTCGCTTCGAGAGAAACGTGCTCCAGCGCCATGACGTCTTTTTTGTAGCCGAACGAGACATCGCGGAACTCCACATGCCCTTCCGTGCTCGGCAGCGCCTGCGCGCCGGCGCGGTCATGGATCGGCTCGTCAAGGTCGAGCACAGTGAACACGCGGTCGACGGCCGCCATGGCGCGCTGGAGATTTCCATAGACGCGCGCGAGGCGCTTGACGGGGTTCGCGAGGTTCACGGCGTACGTGAGGAACGCGACGAGCGCACCGGCCGTCATGACGCCATTGACGACTTCGTAGCCGCCAAACCAGACGATGAACGTGACGGACAGCGCCGCGAGGAATTCGACCGTCGGCGTCAGAAGGCTCGTGAGGCGGACATTCTGCATGGCCGCTTGGAAATTCAGCGTGTTCTGATGGCAGAACCGGTCGATCTCATAGCGCTCGCGTACGAAGGATTTCACGACGCGGATCGAGGCGATGCTCTCCTGTAAGAGCGACGTGATGTCCGCCATGCGCTCCTGGATCAGCGTGCCATTGCGCTTGAGTTTGCGGCCGAAAATCTTCATGGCCTGGCCGACGAGCGGGATGACGACGAGCGTCAGGAGTGACAGCTTCCAGTCCAGCATGACCATCATGACGATGGAACCGATGAGGATCGAGCCCTCCGTGACCATCTCGATGAGGTTCGTGACGAGCGCGGACTGGATGGCCGCCACGTCATTCGTGATGAAGCTCATCGTCTCGCCCGTCTGATGCTTGTCAAAATACGCCATCGGCATGCGCTGGAACTTGCGGAACATGTCCTCGCGCACGTCGATGATGACCTTTTCGCCGATGTACGACACGAGATAGCTCTGTCCATAGTAAAAGACGCCGCGGATGAGGAACACGACGACGATGCCGACCGCGATGAGGTTCAGCATCATCATGTCCTTGTCCATGAGCACCTTGTCGATCATGTCCTTGATGATCCACGGCAGGTAGAGGTTCGCCGCCGCCGCCATGATGATGCAGATGATGGCGAGGCCGAGGCGCTTGAGATACGGCTTGATGTATAAAAGGAGCCGCTTGTAATTCTTCATTGATTATTCGTCCCCATTGGATGAACTGTGGCGGCGCGCCGCCGCGAGGATTTTTTCCGCGACGCGCCCCGAGGCTCCCGGCGGGCCGAGGCGTTTGCAGGCCTCGTCCAATTTCCGGGAAACCCACGCACGATGTTCTTCGCCGCGGTACAGCGGCAACAGCTCGCGCGTGATGGCTTCGGGCGTCACGGCGTCCTGCAAGAGTTCCGTCTCGAACTGCTCGCCTAAAAGGATGTTCGGCAGGCTGAAATTCTCGATGTGCACGAGCGCTTTCCCGATCATGTAATTGAGCGGTGCAAAGCGATACAGCACGACGCACGGCAGTCCCATGAGCGCCGCCTCCATGACGACCGTCCCGGACGTAGCCATGGCCGCGTCCATGAGCCCCATGAGCGCATAGCGCGCCTCATGCGTCAGCATGACAGGCACGCCCGCCGCGTCGATCTTCGCGCGCAGCGTCCTCTCGTCGACGCCCGGCGCGACCGGCAGGTAAAATTTTGTCTCTGGTCGTTCAACGAGTAACCGCCGCGCCGCCTGGAGCATATCGGGCAGCAACATCTCGATCTCCTGCTTCCGGCTGCCCGGGAGCAACAGGATGCCGTGCGAACCCTCGGGGAACGCGAACTTCTCGCGAGCGACCCGCTCCGGGATCTCCGCTTTCACCGTATCGACGAGCGGGTTGCCGACGAAGGAAATCTTTGCGCCCGCTGCTTCATAGACGGGGAGCTCGTGCGGGAAGATCGCGACGAATTCCTCGGCGAGCTGCACGCACGCTTTTGCGCGCCCCTTGCGCCACGCCCACGCCGACGGCGGGATGTACGAGAACACGGGGATGCCGAGCGCTTTCGCGCGCTTCGCGAGCCGCCAGTTGAAGTCCGGATAATCGATGAGCACGAGGAGGTCGGGGCGCTCTTCGCGCATCGCGTCGGTCAATTTGTTTAATAATTTCCAGATGCGCGGGAGATTCTTCAGCACTTCCCAGACGCCCATGACGTTGTAGCTCGCGAAATTTTCGATGAGCCGCACACCCGCGTCTTCCATCTCCGCGCCGCCGAAACCGACGAGCACCGTCTCCGGCGCCTGCGAGAGGATCGCGCGCGCGATGCGCGCCCCATGAAGGTCGCCAGACACTTCGCCGGCCGACAACATGATCTTCAAGCGCTCCCCTCCCCTCGCACGAAAAATTTTTCTAGACAATCTATTTTATCATTCACGAAAAGGTTTGTCTATGAGAGAATCTGCCGTCTGATATTTCCCAATTATCTATATTCTGTCCATTTTCAGAGGGCACCAAAAATTCTTGATACTTTTCTAGTACCGCCGCTGTGTCTTGAAAAAAGATATACCACCATCACTGCTGGAATCCATAAAACTTAAGAACTCGTCCATCAAGGACGCGGACACCGTCATGATGATCTTCCTCGGCCTCGTCGGGCTCTTCGTGTGCTTCATGCTGTAAATGCTAATCTATAAGTGAGCCATTCCAAGGGGTAGCGATTACGAAAAAGTGAGCCACTTTCATCCCATCGCCCTATAATCAGAACATATCAATC
>OMWS01000056.1 GCA_900314825.1 uncultured Veillonellaceae bacterium
AGCACATTTTTCCAAAATCAAAAACGACGATGACTACCATCCGTCGAAGGAAACCGTCCTCGCGCTCGCCATCGGGCTGAAGCTCACGCTCGACGAGACAAAGCGTCTGCTCGAACGCGCCGGTTATACGCTGACGGACAGCAGCAAGACCGACCTCATCGTGCAGTATTTCATCGAACGCCAGCGCTACGACGTGGCCGAGGTCAATGAAGCCCTCGATGCGTTCGGCCTGCCGACGATCACGAATCACCGCAAGTCGCGGGAGCGGAAGGACGGCTGGTGACCGGCGGAAGATCCGCCAGCGTCTCGTCGAGCGCCTGCTCGAGCTTTGCGGCCAAATCCTGAAACCGTTGTGCTGGTTTTGGCGCGAACGATTCGTCCGGCTGCGGCTGCCCGTCCTTACCAAGTTCTACGAACCGGTCAGATGCTTCTGCTTCCGTTTCCGTAGCTTTCGCCGCCGTGCGCTTCGCCAGCACCGCCTGCAATCCCTCGATGGACTTCCGGATGCTCGCGCTGACCTCCTCACGCTCCTCGTCCGTCTCGCAGTTCACGAGCGCCTGCTGCGCTTCGTTTTTCAGCGACGCGACGAGATCCTCGATGCTGCGGCCGGCCGCTTTCGGTGCGACGCGCGCCTCCTCTTCGTCATCGTCTTCCTCGTCGTCCGACATCAACGCCGCGCCAGCGATGAGCCCGACAATTCCGCCAGCTGCCAGGAGCAGTGCGTCTTCAAAAATACTGTTGCTCATGATGGAAAACCTCCCTGAAAACATTTGCGAAATGACTACGATTTCGTTTCTGTGGTTATCCTATCATGTAGGCAATCAAAAAAGGTCAACAGGCAGGAAACCTTGAAAAATTTTGTCATTTCTTGTCGTCTTCATCGAATAGAAATCGTTCCGTTGTACAAAATACCGCCATCTACCCAACATATTGAGTGATGACGGTATTATCATGAAAAAACTCTAACGCACACTGTCAAATACATATGAGAGATTTTTTAAGCAAAAACATCTATTAAAACGATTCCCAAATGCAAAATCGTTTAGATAACTTGTAATAGCTCCATTCCCTGAGTCTTCACACATTATGCGTTCAGCTGTTCCATGAGTTGTTCGATGCTGGTGACGATATGTTTGCGCGTCATGTTCTGTGACTGCTTGCGCTCCAGGCTGGCGTAGGCGGACGGTTTGAGCTTGCGCGCGTTCTTGCGGATCCATGCGTAGACGAGGTCGCTCTGCTCGAGGTCTTTCAGTTCACGGATGAACGTCACGTTCTTCACCATCGTGGAATTGAACGCTTTTTCAAGGCCGATGGCCGCGACGACGGCATGATACGTGATATCGCGCAGGATCTCGATGTCTTTCTGCACGGCGTCGATCATCTCTTCCTTCGTCGTGGCCTGTGCGTTGACGCCGAGGCTTTCGAGATAGCCTTTCCCGCCCGCGGCGTTTTGTTGCGCTGTCCCGTTCTTTTCGCGTCCCTGCTGCAAGCGCTGCTTGCAGATGGCCATGATGGTTTCTTCCACGGTGTGGATGGCGAGATCCGGCTTCTCGGAGTTTGCCGCCAGCTTCCCTGCATCCGGCTTCTTCGTGACGGCGCGCTTCAGCGCTTCGAGCACCGGCCCCATCTCTTTCACCGTGAGGCCGGCGGCTTTCAGGATTTTCGCCCACTTCGCCACGGGCAGGATTGAGATGGCCGTGCAGGCGAGGTTCGCCGCCATCTGCACTTCGTTCTTCTTGAAGAAGTTCTGGAGCGTCGTCTCGATGCTGCCGCTGGTTTCCGCCGTGTCCGCGTCCTCCTCCGTCACGACATGCTTGTGCGAGAGGATTTTCTCGAACAGGTTCGAGCGGTTCGCCGCATTGTCGAAATTATCCTGCTCGCCCTTGTTCAAGAGGTAATACGTGGCGAGCACGTTCATCTCCGCGCGGTTCGCCGGCTCCCGCAGGAAGAAGTTGCGGCGCTCTGCGCCGCCGTACGGATGACGGATGACGGCTTCGAGCAGGCTGCCGATGAAGCGGTCGACGAGCGGCGTGAAATAGCACTTCTCGCCGTTCTCCACGAGCGCTTCCTGGAAGAGCTCCTTCACGGCCGCACGCTGTTCGTCGTTCGGCGTCGGCACCTGCATTTCTGCGAGCAGTGCATCGACGAGCTTCTCGTAGATTTCCTGCTCCTTGCCCTGCGTCATGGACGCGACGCGGGCGACGAGGTTGCGCAGGAACGTGACTTGGAGCTTCTCACGCCAGTTCGCTTCCACGGCCTGCACCGGGTAATTCGTCGTGAGCGAGGCCGTGCGCTCGTTCTCCGTCTCGACGAGGAGCGCGTCCTCTGCCGAAACATCGTGGAAAATCTCGTGCAAGCTCGCGCAGATTTCCGTGCTGAACGGCCGTTCGGTTACGATGTCGTCGCGAATCTTCTCGTAAATCTGCTTCGCGCGCCGGTCGAACGGGATCAGCGCATCCTTGAGGCGCATCTTGATCTCCCCGTCCAAGCCGAGATACGCCGTATCCCCGTTTTCGTGATAATTTTGTACGATCGCCTGCACGAGCTTCCGGGCTTCGCGGAGCGTGTTCTCCGCACGCCGTTTCATGACCTCGAACCGATCATGATCGTAATACTCCTGCAGCTTCTGCTTCAGGCGATCCACGCCATTGCCATCGGGGAAATGCCACTCGTCAAAAACGTCGTGGAACGGCGTCCCGTTCTTTTCTGCTTCCACGCGGTCGATATAAAGCTTCGCCGACCCGCAGACGATGCGATTTTCCCGTGCGATTTCATGATTCTGTACGGCATCGGTCGTCAATGTCACGATGTTGCTCCGCGCACAATCCGCATCTGCTGCCGTATCGAGCTTGTTGCCGAAAACGAAGGCCTTGTCCCTCAATTCGATATTGTCTTCGTCGATATTGCCCTGTTGCAGCATATCGAGCTGCGGCCCGTTGAGATTTGGACGGTCGCCGGCGTTCGTGACGAGGATGATCGCATCTGCCGCGAGGAGCTTTTCCTTCGTCTGCTGCTTGTGCAGTTTCGTCGGCGAGTCAAAGCCCGGCACGTCGTAGAGCACGATGTTCCTCATTTTTCCGAGCCCTGTCGAGTAGATCGTCACCTTCTTCACGGCGTACGGATACGCAGCACGTTTGGCGGCTTCTCCTGGTCGTTGTTCGATGATGCCCGTGATGTATTTTTGAAACTCGCGCGACTTCAATGCCTCTCGTCCGCGAAATTCCTTCGCATCACGACCGAGATTTTTCATCAAAAGTGCATGGTTCTCCTCTTTTGTCACAAATTCGATATCCTTCGCCGTCGTTCCGTTGTACAGCTGATAGGTGCCGCGTTCTCCCTTGTCTTCGCTATGTTGCATTGCGCGCCAATGCTCAGCGAACGATGCCTGTTCGAATGTCTCGTATTCTGCTGGCCCTTTGAACTCCAAATCTTTCAGCATGCTTTGGAAATTGCGGTTGAATTCTTCGTATGAATAAAATTCAATCACCGCCTTGTCCTCGTTGCCGGCACGCACTTCCGTCGTCGTGAATGTGCAACGTTCCGGGAGCTCGGGAAGCGCATCGAGCTGGATGAGCGCATTGCCGAGCGTGCTCTTGCCGGCTTTTTCGAGGCCGACGATGGCGACGGTGAACTCACGGCTCCGCAGCTTGTCGAGCACGCGGCGGCTTTTCGCGGCGAGCGTCTCGATTTGCTCGAATTGCTCGATATCGAATACGAGATGGTCTTGATCTTGCTTCAGGATGGATTGCAAAATCCCATCCATCTGTGCCAGTTTTTCGATGAATTTATGTTGTGATTCGGTACTCATGCGCCCTCCTCCTCGCTTTCCGTCGCGGATTCCGGCGCGGCAGCGCTATGGAAGCGCTCGCGCAGGACGGTTTCATCCACGACGAGCGTCTCGCCGCCCGCGAGCTTCCAGAAAGCGAACTCCTTCAATTCTTTGGCGAGCATCTGCAGCGCGGCGCCGGACGGACGCGCTTCCGCGCGGATCCAGCGGTCGCGTTCCTTCCGCTTCATCGGCTGCAGCGACGCGTCTTCCGTGGCGAGCAGCTTGTTCCACTTGTTCTTCAGCGCCAGCGCGCGTTCGTTGTGCAGCGATTGATAGGCTTCCTTGAGGAGCCCCCGCTCCGGCAGCACGATCTTGTCGTGGTTCTTGCCGCTCAGGAGGAAGCGCTCCAGCATGCGGATGCCGTCCTCTTCGCTCGGGTGATCCATGAAGAGATGCGTGTCGATGCGCCCCTGCCGCTTGATGGCTTCGTCGATGCTGCCTTCGTAGTTCGTCGCCGCCATCAGGAGGATTTTCGAATTTTTGCTGCGCAGGCCGTTCTCGTCCGCGATGTAGTTGAGCAGCGAGCCGCGTACGACGGGATTCAACACATGCGTGCCCGCCAGCGAATCAAACTCATCAAAGAACAGCACGATGCCTTTCGCGTCCGTCATCATCTTCGAAAAGCGCGTGACGTCCGTGAAGATGCGCTCGAGCTTCTTGATCTGTTCCTCGGGATAGCTGTTCGCGAAATCGCGCGACAGCACCTTGAAGAAGTAGAAATCGTACTGGCCGGCGACGGCTTTCGCGAGCATGCTCTTGCCGTTGCCCGGCGGGCCGTAGAGCAGGACACCCTTCTGCGGCTCGATGCCGTAGGCGGCGTAGCGGTTCTTCTGCGCTTCGCTCGACAGGATGTAGCGCACCTGCAGATGGATTTTTTCCTTGAGGTCCTCATAGCCGATGACGTCATCGAGGCGCAGCGGATTCTCGCGCGGCGCGAGGATGTTGCCCTGTGAAAAGATGCCGAGCGACATCAATTCGTTGCGGAATGCCCGCTCCTTGTTGCGGAACACCGTGCGGAACAGCTCGGCCGTCGCCTCGTCGTTGCGCAGCTCCTGCTTCGCTTCTTTGAGCTGCTTGACGAAATTCATGATGTCGCGGCCGGACATGTTCTCGGAGCGCCGTAAGACTTCGTCTTCGAACAGCTTGCCTTTCAGCGAGAACGCATGGCCGCCCTCCGCGAGATTGTCGTCGAAAATCATGCGGCGCAGCTGCTTCGACGGCAGCGGGATCGTCACGGGCTCGTTCGACAGGCGGCTCTTGATGGCGCCGTCGACGGCCTCGGGGCGGTTCGTCGCGGCGATCGTGAAAATCTTCTGCTTGCCCGTGTACGCGCCGTCGAGCTCCTGCAAAAATTGGTTGACCATGTCGAGGCTGTAGCTGTCGCGGTCGCCCGCGCCGAGCGAGCGGCTCGGGAACACGGTATCTGCCTCGTCGATGAAGAGGATCGTCGGCGCATTCGCGCGGGCTTCCGCGAATACGCGCTTGATCTTCGCGCTGCTCTGGCCGATGTACTCGCCCTTGAGGTCGGCGAGCGTCGGCGCCATGAAGTAGCATTTCGTCTCGCTCGCGAGCGCTTTCGCGATGAGCGTCTTGCCCGTGCCCGGCGGGCCGGCGAAGAGCAGGCCTTTGCGCGCGGGTCGCTTTTCGTCGCCGCGCAGAAAGATGTCGATCGCGCCGCGGATGTCGTCTTTGAGCTTTTGATCGAGGCGCACCTGCTCCCACGTGATGCGCTCTTCGATCATGCGCGTGACGCCCTCTTCGAAATCTGCGGCCGCGAGTGCGTCCGGATTCTTGCGGAGCACGCCGCGCAGCACGCGCATGCAGGCGCAGAGCGATTTCTTGCCGACGCTCATGGCGTGCGCGATGTCCGAGAGCACCGCGAGCTGGAGCTTGTACGCCGGCTTTGCCGCGCGCAGCACATGGCGCAGGTAGGCGAGGCGGATTTCCTCGGCCGAGGGATACGGCAAAAAGATGGCGGGCTCGTCAAACGCGTATTTCTTGATGAGCTCCATGTCCTTGATCGTGGCGACCATGAGGAGGTTCCGCTGCTTTTCCCAGCGCTTCAGCGTCGCGATCCACGTCGTATCGCTGTCGCCGTAGAGGTTCGCGATCCACTCGAGGTTCTCGAGGAAGAGCAGCACGCGTCCTTCGTTGTGCTTCAGCATGCCGGTCAGGCGCTCGATGCGCGCCGTGATCGTGCTGGCCGCGCTCCGCGCTTCCGTGGCGGCGGCCTGGACGTTTTCCTCCTGCTTCGGCTCCGGCGCTGGTTTTGCCGTCGTCCTCCGGCGGCGGCGCGGCAGCGTCGTGTCCGCCACGGGCGGCGGGAACATGTCCTCGAACGCGATGAGTTCCATCGTGTTGCCGTTCCGCCGGTAGCAATGGAGGTTGTTGTTCGCGTTCTCGACGTGGAGGAAAAAATCATACGACGGATGATCGACGAGGTAGTACGTCATCAGCGTGTCCGCTGCGGAGAGCACGCCGTGGTAGAGGTCGTAGTAAAAATTGTCGTTGACGCCGTCGCCCGTCAGGAAGTGGAAGATGCGCCCCTGCTGCCGCTGTTTTTCGATCTCGGAAATCAACCGGTTTTTCATAGGCTCATTCCTCCGCGTCCGGCGGGAATTTTTTCAGGAGCGTGCGCAGGAGGTCGAGGTCCTGCTGCGCATCCATCCGGCCTTCCAGCGCTTTCAGTTCCTTCTGGATGGACGATTTCTCTTTCTTCAGGTTCTTCTGCTGCTCTGCGAGATTCTGCTTCTGCTTCTGCAGCACGGCGATCTCGTCTTGCAGGTTCGTGACCTCTTTGTTCAGCGCGTCCCCTTCCATTTCGGCTTCGAGGCGCTGCTTCTCCGCGAGGAGCGCGTCCCGCGTCCCGCGCAGCTCGGCGTATTCCGCCGTGCCACTCCGCAGTTCTTCGATGCGCGCTTGGCATTTCCGGATATCGTCGCTGTAGGTCTTGCATTCTTTCGTGAGGTTCGGCCGGGCGTCTTCGATGTTCCGGAGGAACGACCGGATGGTGTCGAGCATCTGCGCCTGATAGTCAAAGCCCTTGATGATGCCGTAGTCGCTGAGGCGGATGGTCAGGATGCGCTGGATGATCGCGCCGGAGAGCGGATAGAGCCGCGTGAGGCTCATGAAGATCTGGTCGCGGTCGACCTCCGGCTTCGGCAGCGCTTTCGCGACTTCGTCGACGCGGGACGGATCGAGATACCAGAGGAACTCCTCAACGTTCTCCTGAAAGCGCTCGACCGCTTTCGCGGGGAAATCCTTCTCCGACAGGAGATCCAGAAAATGTTCCAGATTCGGTTCGTTTGCCATATGCTTGTCCTCCCCGCGTCAATGCGCCCGGATTTGCGTCTGCTCCTGCGCGGTGTCCGCTTTGCGCACCTGCAGGACGGACGCGCCGCCCGCGAGCCGCACGTCCGTGACGGGGATACCGGCCTCGCGCATGTGCGTCGCGATTTCTTTCCACGAATTGCGGCAGGAGCCGCCCACGCCCTCCGTGTGGTCGATGTTCACGACGATGCCGCCGTCGTCATCAATGTCGATGCGGTCGAAGTCGATGATCTCGTCGCCGACCTCGCACTTGATGCGGTAGCCGTTGTTCGGGTTGTCGTCGATTGGGCGCGTGTGGAAGCTGTACTGCAAATCTTCCATGACATCTTGGATGGCGCATGCGAGCTCCATTTTCTGGAGCATCGCCTGCTGGAGATCCGTCGCCGCGTCGCGCGCCTCCTGCACGTGCTGCAACGCCTCGGCGAGCGGCTCCATGCTCTCGACGAACGACTCGCTTTCGATGAGCTTGTCCGCGCGCTGCATGAGGCCGTCGAAGGCTTCGCGACCGCCGTCCTTGCCGTACGCCCTGAGGAACGCGAACAGCTCGATCTTCTTCTCGCCGTCGCCGTAGTTCGCGTAGTAGTCATTCGGCTCGACGTACTGCGTCGCAGCGATGGCGCGGACGTCCGCCGCGAGCTTTTCCGCGTCGGCCTTTTCCCTGCGCCAGCGCTCGACGCGCTCCGTCAGCTTCGTCTGGTAGAGCGCGAGCTTGCTGTAGAGCGCATGGAACGACGTGCCGACCGCATCGTCGTCTGCCGCGACGAGCGCCTGCACGTCGCTGCCGAGCGCACGGTATTCGTCCGCGAAAAATTTCTGCGCGTCCGCCGCGTCGATGCCCGCGAATGCCGCTTCGAGGTCCTTGCGCATGGCGTCGCTTTCCTGCCGCTTCTGCGCGACGGCGTTCATGCCGTCGATCTGCTGCTTCAGCCCCTGCAGGCGTTTGCTCGCCGCCGCGAGTTTCGTGCGCTCCTGATGCGCCTCCTGGCTCGCAGCCACGGCGGCATGCGAGAGACCGAGACGCTGCGTGCGCAAGTCCTTGTAGCGCTGCACGAGCTTCTGCGCGTCGGCGTATTCCTGATCGCAATGCCAGCCATACTGATGATGCGTGACGGATTCGCGGATGCGCGCGCCTTCAGCATCCGCCGCCGCGAGCTCGTCGTCGAGCTTTTTGAGCTCCGTGCGGATGCGCGTCGCGCTCTTGCCGAACGTGACCCCTGCCGCTTCGTCTTTCACCTGCTGGAACTTCTGCGCGAGCTCCGCCGCTTTCGCGCCGAAGAGGTCTTTCGCCATCGGGTGCAGCTCCACCGCGAGCGCAAGCGCCGCTTTCTGGTCGCGCTGCGCCTGCTCCACAGCCGCAGAGAATGCGCGCAGCGCTTCGTCGATCTGGCGCGAGATGGATTCGTCGGCCTGCTTGCGCGCCTCTTCGCCCTGTTGCAGCACATTCGCCACTTCTGAACTCTTTCTTCCGCTCATGCGAAAACCTCCTTATTGTTTCCGTTCCTCCCCCCGCCGCGCCGCCGCGCGCAAGAACTCTGCGCGGAACGCTTTCGCCGGGATGCCGATGAGGAACACGTCTCCGATGTCGCGCGTGACGAATTCCACGCTGCGGTTGTGCAGGTGCTCCATCCGTTCTTTGTACGGGAGATATTTCGGCGAGAGGAAATGAATGACTTGGTTGTCCGAGCCGCGATACGCCGTGTCCGTATTTTGGCTCTCGATGTATTCGCCATCGACGAGCAGGTCGATGCACGCGAGGATGTCGTCGATGGCAGCGTCCTTCTGCGCGCGGAGCTCGGCGAGCGTATAGCCCGAGTACATCATGATGTCGAGCGCCGTCTGCTCGCGGATGCTCTGGATGAGCGGCAGGAGCGCCGCCGCCTGCAAGAACGGCTCGCCGCCGCTGATTGTGAGGCCGCGCAGACGCTGGGCGGCCGCCGCGCTGCGGATTTCTGCCAGCAGCGCGGAGACGGATACCCACGTGCCGTGTTCATGGAGCGGTTGCCCCCACGGGAACACGCAGTTCGGGCAGCGCTTTTTGCAACCTTGCAGCCAGAGTGCATAGCGCCGCCCGGGGCCGAGGACTTCCGTGACCTGCTCGCGATGGCTGACGTACAGCCGCACTACATATTCGCCGCCTTCACTTTGCCGGGCTTCTGGACGCTGCCCTGCAAATTGAACAGCGTCGGGACATAGACTGCCTTTGCAAATTTCCAGTTCTTGTTCTTTGGTTCGAGCAGGTCATCGACTTCCGTCTTTTCGAACGCGGCCGGCTGGAACGGTGCCTGCATGGACTGCCGCCCCGGCAGGGCGAACACGTCGTGCCCGATCCCGCAGGTCGTTTGGTAGCAGGCGTTGACCGCTGCGTAGACGTTTTGTTCCTTCCCGGTCATCGGCTTCTGCGTCTCTTTCTTGTGCGCGACCATCTTGTCGAACAGCCGCGTCGCGAAATCGATCGTCTTGCCGAACGCGCGGATGTAGTCGAACGGCGTCTGCAACGCTTCCTCCAAGCGGAAGCTTTCGAGCGCGGGGCAGGCGTCGATGGCCTCCTTGACCGCGAGATACGGCGCGGCGAACGACATCCACGCGTCGAGCTGCTGCCGCGCCGCGTCCAGCTCCTGCTGCAGCGGCGCGAGCTGCGTCTGGCCGTCCTGCATGCGCGCGATCTCGCCGTTCAAGCGCGCGATTTCTTCGTCTTTTTTAGAAATCGTTTCCGTAAGTTCTCTTTTTTTCTCGTCGAGCTCGTTTTCATGCGCCTCTTTCTGCGCATTGAGTTCCTTCTGGTGTTCTTCCGCTTGCTGGCGAAGCGCTTCTTTCTGCGCATTTTCCTGCTCGCGGAGCGTCTCTGCCTGCGCGGCCTCCTGCTCGCGGAGTGCCGCGTCGTATTCCTCTTTCGCCTTCAGCTTGCTCGCCATGTCGTCGATAGCGGCCTGCACGGCACCAATCGTGGTCTGCACGGCGCCGAGCTTGCCGGCCAAGTCCTCGTGATGGGTATGCTGGTTGCCCGCGAGCTTGCCTTCGAGCGCTGCGAGCTTTTCGCCGAGCGCCCACTCCTGTTTGCTCATGATATTTTGCTCGATGCCCTCGAGCTTTTTCGCCAGGCCGCTGACATCGACGTGGACGGTGATGAGTTTTTCCTGCGGATCATGTTCGCACATCGTCAGTCCTCCTTTGTATTTACTCCATGGAATGGACGAGGTTGATCACCATGTCCTGATTCACGGGCTCGTTCTCGTCGAACGTGTCGTTCTTGCCGCCGAGGCGGAATTCGATCTTGTCCTCTTCGCACGGGCGGATGAAGAGCATGCGCTTCTTCGGCTCGGCGAAATCCGAGACGTCGTATTCGAGCGGCACGAGCTCCTTGCGGTCGCAGTTCGGGCTCTTCGTGAAGCAGAGCGCCGTCGTGAGGTTCACGCGGTCGATGCGGTTCGCTTTCCGCCACGCCCGCGAGATGTCGTTCTTCTGCAGGACGGGCACGTATTCGTCCGTGCCGGAGTCGATGTAGCCGACGTTGAACAGGAACGGCGGGATGCCGTCCGCCTGGCTGATCGCCTGCTGGTCGACGTAGTACTGGCCGAGGTTCAGCTGGCCGAACGCGACGGCCGTCTTCTCGTTGATGCGGTATTCGTCGCTCATGCCCTCTTCGTTGAGGCCGGTGCCGACGCGCTGGATGGAGTGGACTTTGTCCTTGAATTTTTCCTCCATGAGCTCCGCAACGTAGTGCTGCTTCGAGGCGTTGCCGCTGAGGAAAATGTAGAGATCCGACGGTTCATACGGGAAGATTCCGGCTGCGTCGAGGCGCTCTTCGCAGCGGTCAAAGCACTGCTGCATCTCGATGCAGAATGCGTCGACTGTCTGCTGGATGGCGTCGTGCAGGAACGTGTCGATGCCGCTCACCGCAAGCGACAACGGCTCCGTGTCCTCGCCGTCTTCGCCCTGCAGCACGATGTTGACGTGGTCTGCGCTCGCGTCGAGCGCTTTCAGCTGCTCGATGTCGGCGAGATGGCCGTCGATCGCATCGTCTTCCGCGTCGTACATGAAGAGCGGGCGCGCCAGGCATTCTTTGAGCAGGCTGACGTTCGCGTCCGCGATGTCGTCGCCGCGCTCGGACAGCAGCCCCTCGAAGCCTTTCGGGCGGAGCTCGCCCGGCGGCAGGACGAACTTGATGTGGTTCTCCTCCATCAGTTCCTGGTTGTCCTTGTAAATCTTGTACGCCAGCTTGTGGATCAAGCGCTCGCCGCCGACTTTGTCATCGCCGCCGACGCCGAGGACTTCCACGGCCTGATCGTAGCCCTCGTCCTCTTCCTCGTCCTCCGTCGTCGGACGGAACATACCGAACGAGAAATCCATCGTGCCGCCGCCGAGGTCGTAGATGGCGAACAGCTTCGCGCGGTTGTCGCGATCCGACAGTTTCAGATGCTTGCCGACGATCGCGCCGATGCAGGCGACGGGTTCGGAGTAGTCCATGTGCACGGAGACGAACGGCTGGCCGTCTTTGCGGACGGCGTCGCGGATTGGTTTCGGCAGCGCGCGCTGGATGCCGTACGCGAGCGACTGGCGGATGCGCTCGCGCACTTCCTCGTCGAATTTGACGGGGAACGTGATCTGGTAATTGCGGTAGAACTGGCGGTTCTTCGGCTGGTTGATGGCGCGCGACAGCAGATATCCGTAGAACGCGATCGGGTTGAAATGGCCCGCGTCCTCGTCAAGCTTGTCCGTCACGCGGATCTGCCCGCGCTGGCGGCCGCTGTACGGCGTGAATTTGACTTCTTTGCCATACGACAGCCAGTACGGCAGCATCTTCAGCTGCGTCAGGATGGCGTTCATCTTGCGGTGGCCGTCGACGCTGCCGACCTCGCGGTACTCGTCGCCGACCGTGTAGCCGGAGTCGTAGTCCGCCTCACGCTCGTCATGCTCCGCGCTCTTCGCGAGGACGAACGGCGCGTCGTCATTCGCCGCCTGCCACTGATCGTAGACGTCCTCCCAGTTGTAGATCATGAGGTTCGTCGGATTCTCGTACGCGTTGTCCTCGTTCTCCGTGCGCTTCGATTTGCCGGAGAGCGTGAAGAGATGCGACTTGCCGACGCCCCGCACCGCTGCGCACGTCGACGACGTGCCGAAGTCGATGGAAACATTGCCTTTCGCCATCAGCGCATTTTTGCCGTCGCGCAGCGTCATGTCATGCACGCACAGGCGGACAGGGAATGTGAAGGACGTGCGCTCTTCCTTCGACGTCAAATACAGCGTGAAACGCCCGACAAACTCCGGGGCGTTCGTGCCGGAGTTCGCGGCCGAGCGGCCGAGGCGGTTCGTGTTGACGTAGACGATGTATTTGCGCGCCGCAGGTGATGAATCCTTTCGATAGCGGATCTCTTCCTCGTACATCGGCGGAATCTGCTCGTTCTCGCGCTGGTCCCAGCAGAACGTCGCCGACTGCCGGACATCCGCACCGCCGAGGTCATCCGGCAAGCCCGTGACGACGATTTCGAGCTTGCGCAGGCCATGCATACCCCAGATGCCAAGATGGCTGCCGAGCTCCGTCGCCGACAGCGCGTCAAAGCCGAAGAGGTCGCGCTCCGTGACGTCCGTGTACGTCATGGACGGGAATTTCGCGCGCTCGTCGGCCGCCTGCTCAAAATATTCCGGCCGCTGCTGCAACCATTTCAAAATGGAATCCGACGCGCATTTCTGCCGGTACGTCTCGGCATCGCCCTCGCACTTGTCCGGGCCGAGCACGAGGTACTTGAAGAAGTCGAAATCCTTGATGACGCACGGGTAATCGTCGCTGTCCGACAGCTGCACCTCGATGCTCTCCGGCTGGAGCATATTGAAATTGAACGGCAGCGTGATGGAGCGCAAGCCCTCCTGCTGGCTCAAGCACTCCTGCTCGTACACGCGCACATCGCCTGTGACATCCACAAAGTCAAAGTGGAATTTCTTCAGTCGTCCGAGCGTTTCCTCTTGTCCTGTCATCCGTCATCACTCCTATATCCATCAGTTTCAAACGAAATTCTTCTTCATAGCGCAGCCATTGCCGGGCGTCCGGCCACAAAAGCGCGCGGCGGTTGGCATCCGCGCTGCGCACGGCCGCCTCGATGTGCTGCTCCGCCTGCCGCTGGCAGCGGATGGCCTCCGTACAGGCCGCGACGAACGCTTCGCCCGCGAGCGCCTGCCGCTGCAGCAGGCGGTAGAGGCATGGCCGACAATTGCCGCCGTCCGCGTCGACGATGAGCGACAGGATGTCCTGATACAGCACGAAGACCTGCCACCCCTGCACGTCCTTGAGGAGCACGTGCGCGAGGCGGTCGTACATCTCCTTTTCCGGGATGCCGCCGGCCGCCGCCTGCTCGAAGCTCTTCGTCAGCTCGCCAGCCCCGACATGGAACTCGCGCGCCATGTACTCGAGCCGGATGGCGTTCTCTGCCGTCAGCCGCCCCTCGGCCGCCGCCGCATCGACGAGGAAATCGAGGTAGTCGCGGCGCAGGTGATACGCCGCATCGGCGAGCGGATGGCGCGCGCGGACATTCGTCAACGATGTCCGCCGCAACAACAAAAACTCGCGGAAAAACGAGCGGAACGCCTCTGCGAGCAGATACGTGAGCAGCGGTCCCTCGCTCTGCAAGCGGTCGGCCATCGTCAGCCCGTCCGGCGTCAAGCGCACGTCTTTGTACGAGATCGTGACATCGCCGGCCGTTTCCGTGCAGAGGAACGCAAACCGCTTGCCGAGCGCGAGGAACGGCTGCGGCTGCCCGCGCCCGAGCAGATGGACGGCGACGATGCCCTCCGTCGAGCCTCGCACGGCGCGGAGATGCTCGGCGGCGGCCGCCAGTGCGGGATCTCCGCTGTCCCACGCGCGCTCGCAGCGCGTCTCGCCGATGCAGACGAGACCTGCATCCGCCGTGCCTGCCGCATCCGCCGGCGTCTGGTACTTTTGCGCGACCGCATCGACGACCAGGCGCCGCAAGCGGAAGTCGAGCGGGAAATAACGGCTGCCCTCCCTGCGCGTGAACGCGGACGCGTCCTTCACGCTTTCGAGCGGCACTTCCCGTTCCGTGCGGGCGGGCACGAGGATGGCATCCGACTCGTGCTGCACGTCCATGATTTGCTGCTTCATCCGCGCACCTCCTTTCCCTCTCCCGTCCGGGTGCGGTCAGTCTTTGGCATTCGCCAGCAGCTGGTCGAAAAACGCTTCGCGCTCGGCTGCCGCCTCATCCGCAGCAGGCGCACTGACAGATGCGGCAGCTGGCCGTGGCTCCGCCTTTGCTTCCGATGCGTCGTCCTCGTCGTCCTCCATGTCCGGCACCGGCTCTGCGATGCGCTCTTCAAACACTTCTTGCAGCATCGGGAAATAAATCTTCTTGCTCATTCAAATGCCACCTTCCTTGCTTCCATTCCAGAGGATACGGATCTCGATGCGGCGGTTTTCCGCCGCCAAGGGATCCGCGCTGTTCTTCAAACGGGTTTCGCCGTAGCCTGCGACGCCGATGCGGCTCGCATAGTCGCCGCCAAGGTACTTCAGGAGCGCCGCGCGCACGTTCGCCGCGCGCAGCGTCGACAGCTGGATGTTGTCGGAAAAATAGCCGCCCTTGTTGATGACCTGGCTGATGGCCGCCGGATCCGTATGACCCTCGATCAAAATCTCCATGTTGGCGTTTTCGTCCATGTACGCCTTCAGCTTTTCCGAGAGATCGGCCACGGCCTGCATCGTCTGCGGCGTGACCTCCGCGCTACCGGAGTTGAACGTCACGGATGTGAATTCCAGCATGCCCGTATCGGGATGAACTTTGATCTGCCCGTTTTCCTCGTACTCTTGGAGCGCTTGCTCGATCTGATCCATCATGTCGCGCCGCTGCGCTTCCTGCGTGTAGCGTGGGACGATGGAGGCCATGACGAACAGCAAGAGTAAGATCAGCACGACGCTCGACAGCAGGTCGGAAATCGAAACCCATGGATTCCTTTGTCGCATATGGTTCGCCCCTTTGCTCCGTCAGTCCTTGCGCCGCGCGTAGTGCCCTGCCCGCACGGCGTTTTTCACAGCCGCATAGACATCGCTGCGTTTCTCCTGCGCCGCTTGTGCTTGCTCTTCTGCTCGCGCCGCGATCTGCGCCTCCTGCTTTCCTTTCACGGCCGCGAGCAATTCCGCGTTCGCTTTCACGTCGCCTGCCACCTGCTGGATGGCCGCCTGTGCCTCATCGTGGAGCGTTTTCTGTGCGCGCCCGTTTTCGCGGAGGACGCGTTTCTGCGCTTCGAGGAGGCGCTGGATCTCATGCAGCGTCGCGACGGCGTCGGCCTGCGCTTCCTGCTGCGACGCGCGCAGCGTCTCGAGCTGCCCGCAGACCGTCGTCATCGTCTGTTCCGTCAGCTCGCGCTGGCGCGCCGTGTCCTGCTGCAAGGCCGCAGACAAGCTGCCCCACTGCGCCGGCACCTGCTTGAGCTCTTCTTTGAGATGCGTGACGACCTGCTCGACATTCTCGAACACCGTCGCAAGCTGCTGGTACGACGCATCCTGCTGCGCCTCGACCTGCTTCTGGCGCGTGCCGAGCTGTTTCTGCCACGCGGCCTGCTGCTTCTGCCACGCCGCCTGCGCCTTCTGGCGCGCCGCCTGTTCCTCGTTCCACTGCTTCTGGCGCGCTGCCTGCTCCTCGTTCATGCGCTGCTGCCACGTTTCCATCTGGCCGCTGTGCGCCGATTGCTGCTCGCCCATGAGCTTCTGACGCGCTTCGAGCTGCGCCTGCTGCTCGCTCAGTGCGCTGTGCATCTTCGTCATGTGCGCGTCGATGCCTGCGAGCGCCGCGCCGAGCTTCTCCGTGAAACGCTGGATCTCTTCGATGTATTTTTCCTGCATCAGCCCGATCGTCATGCCGAGCGCCTTGCGCAGTTCCTCCGTCGTTTCCTTGCGATACGTCACGGTGTTCACTTGCGCCGCCTTGTTCAAATCGTCGATGTGATGGTTCATCTGAGTCAAGATATCGTAGCTCTTGGCGCTGAGCTCCTGCTGCTCCGCCGCCATGCGGTCGCCGAATTCCTGCAGCTTCGCCAGGAGCTCCGTCCACGATGCCTGCAATTTCTGTGAGAAATCCGCTTCGAGCGCGCGGTGCTCCTCGCGGAACGCCGCAAGCTCCTCGTGAACCTGCCGCGTGTGCCGCCCCATCTCCTGCGAGGCCGCGACCTGCGCGTGGATGGCTTCGACAAACGTCGTGAGGTGCTCGGAGATGAACGCTTGCTGCTTCTCGAGGAACGCATTCTGCTTTTCCACGAGCGTCTGCAGGCTGTCGCGCTCCTTGCTGTACAGCAGCGTGCGCGTCTGGTCGATGACGTCCTCGCGCATCTCATAATAGCGCTCGACGAACACGCGGCGGAACACGAGCGACAGGAGGATGCCCCAAACGGACGTCTGGAATTTGAACGCGATGACGCCGAGCAAGCCAATCAATTTGTCGAGCTCGATCTGATCCGTCGACAGCAGCTCCGCCGCGCCCTGGATTGCGATGCCGAGGCCGATGAACGTCGCGAGGATGCCGATGCTGACGAATGTATCCGGGATGCCCTCAAGGATGCCTTCTTTCGCCGAAAGTGGCTCCAGCCGCTTTTTGAGGTACAGCTCGACCGGCATACTCCGACTGCTCCGCGCGTAGTCTTCCGCTGCCTCGTCTGCGAGCGCGACGACCTTCGCACGACACGTCCGCTGCATCTTCACACCGAACGCGAACAGCGCCACGAAGATGATGAGAAAGATCGCAGACAAGGCGGCTTCCGGGATGAATAAGAATCGAATGGCTTGGGTGAACACCACAATCTCCCCTTCCAGCGCTATGATTCCTAAAGAGTTCTTGGCTTTTACTTCTACGAAAGTGTTTATTTTCCTGCCATGACTGCAGAAATATCTCCTGTTTTTGTCCTGCAAGGACACAAAATATTGCAGGATTTCACACACTCTCCGTAGAACCAGTAGTTTACAACTTCAAGCCACATCTTTTGAATAAGCGGCCAACCATTTCAAGGCATTCTGGATACGACAGATATTTTTGTCAGTTTGCGCCTCTCGCGCCAACTTGGCGAAAAACACCTCCCGCTGAGTCAGCTTTCCAAGAACGAAACGCACCTCTTGCGCACTCTTGCCCCTCAGGGCTTCCAGCTTCGGCATGGAATACGGCAGAATCCGCATGCTTGCATGCGCGATGTTGACGAGGTTCACCAGATGCTCGATCCCGTTCCTGCTGCGGAGCCGGTATTCCTTGAGCGACCAGAACATCTTCTGCTCGTAATAGTTCGTCTCGATATGCCAGCGGAATCCGTACAGGCGCAACGGATAGAACATCACATCTCCTGCTCCTGTCTGCCGGAGTCCTCTCGTTTCCTGCCAGGCGCAGCTCATGTGCAGGCCTTTCGGCGAGATTGTGCTGAGGAACAAGCGGCGCTTGCCCTTCTTTGGCTGCGTGACATAGGCATAGACGGGATTGTCGCCGAACAGGTTCGTCAGGACGCGCTGGCATCCGACGAGATAGTCGCCCATGCGGTAGCGGCAGTCGAAATCGTCCACTGCGATCCTGGTTCCGCGCTTTCTCGGGCGTCCACGCTTCCCCGTCGGTTCCGGACGGCGCCCGTACATGGCGGTATCGACGCGGACGTTCGTGATGACGGAAAGATTCTGGTACCTGCCGATACGGCGCAGGAGCTTCTTCTTGGCATACCAGCTGTCAAAGGACAGGATGACCTGGCGGCCAGTGAGTTCCGGCATGACATCATCAACAAGATCGGCGGCGATTTCCAGCTTGTCCGTCTCGTCCTTCCGCCACATCACATAGCCTGCGGAAGATGAGACATAATGGATGCGCGGGATCCCGTGCAAGGAAGACACGACAGGAACGCAGATGGTGAGGCTCACGAAGCAGTGGCCGTTCACGTATGGATGCCCTGTATGATCCGAATGATCGAAGAGGATGGAAGCATCCTCGAACTTCTTTCCGAACTTCGGGACAGTTGTGTCGTCTACACTCAGGAATACAGGCTCGCTACGAAGTTCCTTCGGAATGATGCCGAGCGCTATCTGGACATTCGTGCGCACGATCTGCTGGAAATCGATATCCGGATGCTTGCAGGCACGGTAATAGCAGTTCTGCGAAGAATCCGCAGCGTCCTTGAGGAAATGACGGAACAGGAATCGGATGGAGGGGCAGGAGCCGAGAGCCAGCATGGCAATGAGGAGCCACAAGAGCAGATGGCGCGTCCGCTTCGTCAGCCGTGGGAAATATCTGGAGAAATGTCCAGCCAGGCTACCAATGATTGTGTTTTCGTTGTATAATAAGTCCATCGCATGACGCCTCGCTTTGAGCTATTGGTTGTGAACAGACTTATTGTACTTCAAAGGCGCGTCATGCGTTATTTTATTTTTCAGGGCTTAAAAGTTGTAAACTGCTG